>PKVB01000024.1 GCA_003131365.1 Gemmatimonadota bacterium
GAAGTTCGATGAGACCGTGGAGATAGCGGTCCGCCTGGGCGTCGATCCCAAGCACGCCGATCAGGCGGTGCGCGGAACCGTCGTCCTCCCGGCGGGCACCGGGAAGACGGTGCGCGTGCTCGTCATCGCCGCCGGCGACAAGGCGCGCGAGGCGGAAGCGGCGGGCGCCGATTACGTCGGCACCGAGTATATCGCGAAGATCAAGGAAAACTGGATGGATTTCGACGTCCTCATCGCCACTCCCGACCAGATGGGTCAGCTCGGAGCGCTCGGACGGATCCTCGGTCCGCGCGGACTGATGCCCAACCCGAAGGCCGGTACGGTGACGTTCGACGTGACCCGCGCCGTCAAGGAGACGAAGGCCGGCAAGATCGAGTACCGCGTCGACAAGGCGGGGAACGTCCACGCCGCGATCGGCAAGGTCTCCTTCGCTCCCGAGGCTCTGGAGTCGAACTTCACTGCGTTCATGGATCAGATCGTCCGCTCGAAGCCGTCAACTTCGAAGGGCGTCTACATCCGCAACGTCGCTATCTCCAGCTCGATGGGGCCAGGCGTCAACATCGACATCACCCCCTATCGCACCACCGGTACCGAGCGATGAAAAGAGCAGAGAAAGAACAACTCGTTGCCGATTTGTCCAGGAAACTGACAAATGCTCAGTCGCTCTACTATACGGATTTCACGGGACTCAACGTCAAGCGGATGACCGAGCTTCGCCGCCGGCTCAAGAGAGCGGGCATCGACTACGTGGTCATCAAGAACACGCTGGCGCTCCGTGCTGTTAACGAGAGCGGTCTCGTCGGCGAAAAACTGAAGGGTCCCACCGGCCTTGTGGTCGGAAAGGATCCGGTTACCGCCGCCAGGCTGCTCACCGAATTCGCGAAGGAAAACGAGGACAGGCCCGCCATGAAGGGTGGGATGCTCCAGGGCAAGGCGATCAACAATGCGCAGCTCAAGCGCATGGCATCGCTTCCGTCTCGCGAGCAGATGCTGGCCGATTTTGCGGCCGGTATGCAGTCACCGATGGCCGCCTTCGTGGGCGCGCTCAACGGGCTTCTTTACATGTTTGCAGGCGCGCTCGACGCGCTCAAGTCACAGCGCGAAGGCGCCTAATTTTTCCCGGGAGAACAACAGCAATGGCAAACGCAACAATGAGCAAGGACGACATTCTCGAGGCAATCAGCAGCATGACGGTCCTCGAGCTGTCCGAGCTCGTCGAGGCTTTCAAGACCAAGTTCAACGTTACGATCTCAGCGGCGCCAGTCGGCGCGGCTCCAGCAGGCGGTGGCACTGGTGCTGGTGCGGCCGCAGTGGCCGAAGAGCAGACCGAGTTCGCGGTGACGCTCAAGGAAGCCGGTGCCAAGAAGATCCAGGTCATCAAGGTCGTGCGCGAGCTGACCGGCCTGGGACTCAAGGAAGCGAAGGATCTCGTTGACGGCGCGCCAAGCGTCGTGAAAGCGGGCGTGACGAAGGATGAGGCAGCAGCCATGAAAGCCAAGCTCGAGGAGCAGGGAGCAGCCGTCGAAGTGAAGTAACACCGCTGGGTCGACGGAGACGGCTCGCCCTCTCCGCCCGACCCGCGCCGTTACTCTCACTGCGACGATGATGAATCCAAGACCAACCGCTCGTAACACAACTGAAGTTTTGAAGTCGCTCCGCTCCGGATCCGCGAAAATTTCGCGGCAGACGGGGGCGGGGCTATTTGCGCCTGTAGGTGATCCATGCCCGAATTGATGAAGCAGATCTCTTTTGCCAAGCTCGACCAGGGGATGCAGATGCCCCATCTCCTCGACATCCAGACCCGCGCCTTCGAGTCGCTGTTGCAGCTCGACGCGGCCTCGCAGAACCGCGAGGACATCGGACTCGAGCGCGTCTTCAAGGACCTGTTCCCGATTACCGACGTTCACGAGAACTTCTCGCTCGAGTACAAGAGTTATTCTCTTGGCGAGCCCAAGTACTCCGTGGCCGAATGCATCGAGCGCGACATGACGTATTCCGCGCCGCTCAAGGCCACGCTGACCCTCACGGTGTTCGAGGAGAACATCGCCGACGGCAAGAAGCGCATCAAGAACCAGATCGAGAAGGAAGTCTACCTCGGTGAGCTGCCGCTCCTCACGCCCCTCGGCACCTTCGTCATCAACGGCGCCGAGCGCGTAATCGTGAGCCAGCTCCACCGCTCGCCCGGCGTGGTGTTCGAGGAGTCCACCCACCCGAACGGCCAGCGCCTCATCTCGGCCCGCATCATCCCGTTCCGCGGCTCATGGGTCGAGTTCACCGTCGACATCCACGATGTCGTGTACGTGCACATCGACAAGAAGAAGAAGTTCCCCGCGACGGCTCTCTTGAGGGCTTTCGGATACGGAACAAACTCCGACATCCTGCGCCTCTTCTTCGCCGTGCGCGAGCTCGACCTCGTCAGGAAGCGCGAGACCCGTATCGACCAGAAGGAAGTCCTGGGCGCGATCATCGCCGAGGACATCACGCTCGTCGGCACGGCCCACAACCCCGAGGCGCCCAAGCTCAAGACCAAGAAAGCACGACTTGCTCTCGAGCGTGAAGAGTCCGAGATGGTCGTCAAGGAAGGCGACGAGCTGACCGAAGAGGTATTCAATCGCCTGCGCCGCCTCAACATCGACAAGGTCAAGGTTTTCGCGTCGTACACGACGATCGACCTCCGCGACGAAGTCGACGCCATCGAGCGCGGCGAGNNCGATGCGGTGAATCCCGCGACCGGCGAAGTGATCGCCGAGGTCTCCAATTCGCTTACCGACACGCTCATCCGCAAGCTGCGGAAGAACGAGATCAACAAGGTGCAGGTGTTCGTGACGTCGGGGCGCGCCGAGTCGACGCTGATCAAGAACACCCTGCTAAAGGATCCGACGCACACCGACGAAGAGGCGCTGAAGCAGATCTACTCGCTCCTTCGCCCCGGCGATGCGCCGAATCGGGAAACGGCCAGACAAGCGCTCGAGCGACTTTTCTTCTCGCCCAAGCGCTACGATCTCGGTCGCGTCGGACGCTACAAGATCAACCAGCGCC
>PKVB01000001.1 GCA_003131365.1 Gemmatimonadota bacterium
CTGGCATCTGTGCCTCTGACGCCTCCCGCCCGTTCTTTTGAAGTCAGGTCAAGGGCGGTGCCAGCCTAGTACCGAGTGAGCCTCGTCCCGGAGAACTTCTCACGGAGCCGCGCCGCGGTGTCCGGACTGAGCACCCGGATCCCGAAGTACAGCAAGCCCCCGACAATAACTACCTTCAGCGCGAGCCCCACAATGAAGAAAGTGAGGCCAACCAGGCCGCCGAAAAGCTTGAACACCATGCCCACGGCAAAGAGGCCCAGCATGGCGAATAGGCCGATCATAAAGATGGCGCGTAACATGACGTTCTCCGATACGGTGACAGTTATCCCTACGATACCGCCCTCCGGGTTGTTTCACGAGTGGCAATGCCGGCAGCCCCAAAGCTGACCAGCGAAGCCATAGTCGTGGGCGGAGGGCTGATCGGCCTCGCGATTGCCGCGGCCCTGGCCGAGCGCAAGGTCTCCGTCACGCTGATAAGCGAGCGCCGCCCCGGCGAAGCCTCTCCCGCCGCCGCCGGAATGCTGGCGCCATCCGTCGAGCGCGCCTCGGGACCGGCCCACGATTTTGGAATCGCCGCCCGTGATCGATACCCGTCTTTTGTGGATTTTCTGGCGGAGCGGACGGGCGTGAGAGTGCCGGTCAATCGACTGGGGATCCTTCAGGTCGCGCTCAGCGAAAAGGGAATCAGGGGGCTGAAGAAGACCGCCCTCCCGACCAGTCGCTGGCTCAATGCAAAGGAGCTGAAAGAGCTCGAGCCTGCGCTATCCCACGGCCTGGGCGCGGTCTTCAGCCCCGACGATGGCGCAGTCGACAACACCATTCTGCTCGCGGCGCTCGAGAAGCTCTGCGCGGCCAGTGATCGGATCAGGAGAGTGAGCGATGCCGTTATAGCTGTCGACCCCGCGCGAAACTCGTGCACGGTCAGAGCTCAATCGGGAGCACAACACACCGCTCGCCGCGTCGTCATCTCCGCCGGCGCGTGGGCAGGAAAAATTACCGGAGCGCGCTTCGCCCGGGCTGTAGAGCCGGCGCGCGGACAGCTCGTGGCTTATTCAGCCTCTCCCCTCCGCCACGTCGCCTACGGACCTCGCGGGTACGTCGTGCCGCGCGGGGTTGTGACGATCGGCGGCAGCACGATGGAAAACGTCGGCTTCGATTCGAACACCACTGCGAGCGGCGTGAAAAAAGTCCGCACGGCGGCGGAAGAGATTTGTCCGGGTCTCGCGTCTGCGCAAAGGACCGACGCATGGGCGGGCCTTCGCCCGATCACTCCCGACATGCTGCCCATGCTCGGCCCCGATCCGGAGCACCCGTCGCTCATCTACGCCTGCGGTCATTCGCGCAACGGGGTGCTCATGGCCCCCCTGACGGGGGATTTAATCGCCGATCTCGTGACAGAATCACCACTTAGCCACGACTTGTCACAATTTCGCCCCGACCGCTTTTGATGTAGATTCCGTTGGTTCGACGGACCCTGTCCTCCCCGTCGGCCTCAAAAAGATGCCAGATACTTTCTATCAGATCATGGGGCGTCACCGCGCCGAGCCGCTCCCCGAGCGAAAACCCTCGTGGCTCAAGGTGAAGGCGCCAGGCGGCCCCAACTATATGCGGCTCAAGCACTTGATGCGTGAGCTCGACTTGCATTCCGTGTGCGAGGAAGCGCACTGCCCCAACGTCGGCGAGTGCTGGGAGCATGGCACGGCCACCTTCATGATCCTCGGTGACGTCTGCACGAGGAACTGCGCATACTGCGCCGTCGCGCACGGCCGGCCGCCCAAGTTCGACGCAACGGAACCCGCCCGCGTCGCCGACGCCACCGCGCGGATGTCGCTCCGCCACCTCGTCCTCACCTCGGTCGACCGCGACGACCTCCCGGATTTCGGCGCCTGGGCTTAGGCCGCGACCATCGACGCCATCCGGACAGCAGCGCCTGCCGCTACAATCGAGGTCCTGATCCCCGACTTCCTGCGCAAAGACGGCGCCCTTGAGATCGTCATCGCGGCAAAGCCCGACGTGCTCAACCACAATTTGGAGACGGTGCCACAGCTCTACCGGACCATCCGCCCAGGCGCGCGTTATGACCATTCGCTGCGCCTCCTTCTGACCGCCAAGGCGCTCGACGACGCGCTCTTCACCAAGTCCGGCATCATGGTGGGCTTGGGCGAGAGCGAGGCCGAGGTGCTTGAGGTCATGGACGACATGGGCGAGGCGGGCGTCGATTTCCTCACCATCGGCCAATATCTGCAGCCCACCCGCAAGCACGCACCTATCCACCGCTTCGTCACGCCGGAAGAGTTCGAAAGCTATCGCAGCGCCGCCTGCGCCAAGGGCTTCCTGCTCGTGACGGCGAGCCCCTTGACGCGCTCCTCCTACCATGCGGCGGAGGACTTCGCTCGGCTCCGCCGCTTGCGCGAAGCGGGCTTGCGGCACTGATCCCGAGGCGCGAGCCCGATAGGTATGCATATTTTCGAGACCACCCACGCGATCGGCCATTCCGCCGACGACATGTTCGCACTTATTGCCAAGGTGGAGGACTATCCCAAATTTCTGCCGCTCTGCGAGGCGCTTACCGTCAAGCGCCGCGAACAGCGCAACGGCAATGAGGTGCTGATCGCCAACATGGTCGTGGGCTACAAGCTCCTGCGCGAGGCCTTCACCACGGAGGTCGTGCTCGACCCTACCGCTCGCACCATCCTCGTCCATTATCTTGACGGGCCATTCTCCCATTTGGAGAACCGGTGGCGCTTCCACCCCGCCGGGTCATCGCGTTGCGAGGCGGAGTTCAATATCGCCTACAGCTTTCGCTCGCGCCTTCTCGAGCGGCTGATGGGGAAGGTGTTCGCCAAGGCCGTGCGCTAATATACCGCCGCGTTCGAAGCCCGCGCCGACGCGGTCTATCGCCGGCCGCCGCATGGCTCAGGGTCCATCGCCTCACAGCAATGAACAGATGAGCCGGAGCCCCCGCTCGACGCTGAGCCGCCTGACCTCGCTCCGTCCGATATCGCCGAACAGCACGCGCTCATGGCTGATTGCCCCCTCGCGCTTACCGGCGGCGAAATGCACCAGGCCCACCGGCTTGTCGGCGCTGCCGCCATCGGGTCCGGCAATGCCGGTGACCGCCAGAGCCAGCGTAGCCCGCGAATGGGTGAGCGCGCCACCCGCCAGGGCGCGCGCCACGTCCTCGCTCACCGCGCCATGGCGCTCGATCAGCCAGACCGGCACGCCGAGCATCTCGCTCTTGCTCGCATTGGAATAGGTCACGAAGCCGCGCTCGACCACGTCGGAGGAGCCGGGGACAGCGGTCAGCGTTGCGGCGATCAGCCCTCCGGTGCAGGACTCGGCGGTGACGAGTGTCACCCCCCGGTCGCGACAGGCCTGCAGCAGCTCGGCAGCCTGGGCAACCAGGCGCGCATCGATGGAAATCGCATAGCTCATGGCAGGCTTACCGTCGCCGTCGCCATGGCGGCGATGCCTTCCCCGCGGCCAATGAAGCCCAGGCCCTCATTGGTGGTCGCCTTGACGCTGACCTGCGACAGCTCAAGGCCGAGCATCTCGGCGAGCCGGGCGCGCATCTGATCGCGGTACGGTCCGATGCGCGGGGCCTCGCAGAGAAACGTCAGGTCCACATGCACGATCTCGCCGCCGCGCGCGGCAAGTCTCCTGGCGGCGTCCTTGAGAAACAGCTCCGACGCAGCACCGCGCCACCGGTCGTCGGAAGGCGGGAAGTGGGCACCGATGTCGCCATCGCCAAGGGTTCCGAGCAGGGCATCGGTCAGAGCGTGCAAGCCCACATCG
>PKVB01000214.1 GCA_003131365.1 Gemmatimonadota bacterium
CATCCTCTCAGAAATCGAGAGATCTAGTGTACGATCTCTCCGAAGCGCTTCCACCGCAGGCGGGTCAGCCAATCCAGCCGGTCTCCGGTATCAGGCGCGTAGCTATAATAGACCACAATCGGCTGGCCGCGCACAAGAGAGTCGGCCACGAAACCCCAATACCTCGAATCCGACGAGTTGTCGCGATTATCTCCGAGGACGAAGTAGTCATGAGGAGGGACGATCAGAGNNGATAATTCTCGATCGACGCTCCTCCCACCAGATACGCGTTCTGCCAGCGGAAATCGTCGTCTGACTGGTCCGCCTCGTCGGGAGTGTGCTGAACGTAGTCCTCGTGTACGGGCTGCCAATTCCTGACGAGCGTACCGTCACGCATTTGGATCGTGTCGCCAGGGATGCCGACGATCCTCTTCACGTAATTGAGCCGCGGATCGACGGGGTAGGTAAAGACGACCACGTCCCCGCGCCTCGGGGCGTGAATCGCGGGAAGCTTGCGGCCGCTCCCGGGGATGCCGGCTCCGTNNCGTACACGAGCTTGTTGATTAGGAGAAAGTCACCCTCGAACAAGGTGTGCTCCATGCTCCCGCTCGCGATCTTGAACGCCTCCACGCCAAAGGCGCGGATGACGACGAAGAGCGCCAGCGAGACAATGATGATCTTGGCCCAGTGCGCGAAGAACGCAAGCTTGCTACCTCTGCGTCTTCGATTCGCCAGCTGGAGGGCGTGCGCCCGTTTGTGGTCGTAGTTATCCATCGCCCTTCTATACCGGCGTGATCAGTCGGGCGTTCCCAGATACGTGTCGATCTGGGCGCGCTGAAGCGTGCCTGAGAAGTCGGCGTATCCGACTTTGGTCTCGGAGTAGAACTCGTAGACTTCCCAGCCGCCCTCCCTGTGTCCGTTTCCGGTCTGCTTGACCCCACCGAACGGGAGATGAGCCTCCGCGCCGATAGTTGGTGCGTTTACGTACGTAATTCCGTTGTCCAGCTCGTTGAGCGCGCGGAATGCCGTGTTCACATCCCGCGTGTAGATCGACGACGACAATCCGTATTTCACGTCGTTGTTCACCGCGAACGCCTCGTCCGCGTCCTTCACTCTAATTACGGAAAGAACGGGGCCAAAGATTTCTTCCTGCTCGAGACGGCTGCCGGGCTTGACGTTCGTGAAG
This sequence comes from Gemmatimonadota bacterium, assembly GCA_003131365.1. Classification (GTDB taxonomy): domain Bacteria; phylum Gemmatimonadota; class Gemmatimonadetes; order Gemmatimonadales; family Gemmatimonadaceae; genus UBA4720. The sequence goes on from PKVB01000214.1 coordinate 1,166, forward strand.
ATCGTCGGCTGGAAGAAGTTGCCCCGCGAAAGCTTCTTGGGTCGTGCCCCTCCGGTTACGAGCTTTGCTCCTTCCGACTGACCGATATCGACGTAGGTCTCAACCTTCCTGAGCGCATCCTCGTTGATCAGAGGCCCGACGTCAGTCCCTTTCTTCCTTCCATCGCCCAGCTTGAGAGCCCGGGTGCGGTCTTCCAACATGCCGACGAACTTGTCGTGAACCTTCTTCTGTACGATAAGACGACTGGTTGCGGTACAACGTTGCCCCGTTGTGCCAAATGCCCCCCACAGCGCGCCCTCGAGCGCCAGATCGAGGTCGGCATCGTCCATCACGATCTGCGCGTTCTTCCCCCCCATCTCGAGCGACAATCTCTTGTGGAGGCGTCCGCAGGTCTCTCCGACGAGGCGGCCGGTCTCCGTCGAGCCAGTAAAGGAGATCAGCGGGACTCCAGGATGCTCCACGATTGCGGCTCCCACCTGCTCTCCGCGGCCGTGTACGAGCTGCACGACCTCTTTCGGGAGTCCGGCCTCGAGAAGTATCTCCACCAGGAGAGTTCCCGTGTGCGGGACGTCCTCCGCCGGCTTGAAGATCACGGCATTTCCGCAGACGAGCGCCGGGAACATCTTCCAGGTCGGGATCGCCATCGGAAAGTTGAAGGGACAGATGAGACCAGCGACGCCGATCGGGCGGCGGTAGCTCATCGCCCACTTGTTCCGCAGCTCGCTCGGCACCGTTTTGCCGAACAGTCGCCGCCCTTCGCTCGACGCGTAGTAGGCGGTGTCGATCCCCTCCTGCACGTCACCCCGCGTCTCCGTGAGCGGCTTCCCCATCTCGCGGGTCATCGCGTCGGCGATCTCTTCCTTCCGCTTGGTCATGATGTCGCCAACGAAGCGCAGCACGTCGCCGCGGCCGTNNGGGCGCCGGCGTGCGTCGCCATCCCGCGAAGCCCTGTTGGGCGCTCTCGACTGCGCGATCAACGTCGCGCCGGTCGGAAAGCGGGAATTTTCCGATCACATCATCGCGATCGGCCGGGTTACGGTTCTCAAAGTATTCGCCCGATTCGGGGGCGACCCACTTTCCGGCGATGTAGTTGCTGAACTTTTTCATTTCCAAGAGTGTGTGAAAAAAAAAGCGTTGAATACTGCGTTAACTATGTTCACGAGATAGGGAGTAGCGTTCGATCTTCTTGTAAAGGTTTGACCGTGGCATCTCCACAGCGCGCGCGGTCTCGGACACGTTCCAGTCGAACTCGCGCAGCTTGTTGAGCAGAAACGCCCGTTCGGCCGCGTCCTTGAACTCCTCGAACGTGCGGCACTGTGTCAGCGTGGCAAGACCTGCGTCGTCGAGCGCCCGCTGGCCCGCCAGACGGTCGATGTCACGCGCCGCAATCTGCGAGTCGGGCGCCAGGATCAGCAGCCGCTCGACCGTGTTCCGGAGCTCGCGCACGTTGCCGGGCCAGTCGAGCGAGCTCAGTCTCTCCAGCGCATCCGCGGTGAATGTGCGCGGCGGAATTCCCTCCCGCGCCGACAGCGTCGACGCGAAGTACTGGGCCAGCATCGGAATGTCCTCGCGCCGCTCGCGAATGGGTGGAACGTGGATCGGCACCACGTTCAGTCGATAATAGAGATCCTCGCGGAATTTGCCGCCCGCTATCTCGTTCTCGAGGGTCTTGTTCGTGGCGGCAATTACCCGCACGTCGACCGAGATCGGCTTGGCGCCGCCAATACGCGTAATGACGTTGTCCTGCAGCACCCGCAGCACTTTCGCCTGCGCTGCCAGGCTCATGTCGCCAATCTCGTCCAGAAAGAGCGTTCCCTTGTTCGCCTGCTCGAACTTTCCGGCGCGATCAGAGATGGCCCCGGTAAAGGAGCCCTTCATGTGGCCGAACAGCTCGCTCTCGATCAGCTCACCCGGAATCGCGGCGCAGTTCACCTCGACAAACGGCTTGGTCGCGCGCGGCGACATGCGATGGAGCGCCCGCGCTACGAGCTCCTTGCCCGTCCCGTTCTCACCCGTAATCAGAACACGCGCCGGAGTCGTGGCGACTTTCTCGATCTTTTCCATCAGAGCCCGCATCACCGGCGTCTTGCCGACGATCTCGCGGATCGGTTCCTCGAAGCCCATATCGAGCATGCGGTCGGCTTCGNNCGGCGTCTTGCCGACGATCTCGAACGGAGCGTCGATCGATTGCTTCAGGCGGGCGTTCTCCTCCTGAAGATCGAGATGCGACAACGCGTTCCTGAGCATCACGAGGATGCGATCGGTGTCGAGTGGCTTTTCCAGAATTTCGTAGGCGCCGGCCTGAGTCGCTTCGACGGCGGTGCGAATCGTGGCGTGGCCGCTGATCATCACCACNNCTTCCTGAGCGCCTCCATTCCGTCCATGCCGGCCATCTTCACATCGAGAAAGACCAGGTGCGGACGCCACTTCAGGTACTCCGCGATTCCGTCCACCGCGTTCGGAATCGTGTGCACCTCGTACCCCTCGAACTCGAGGAGTTGTCCCAACGCCGCGCGGATTCCCTGCTCATCATCGATGACGAGAATCCTGCGACTCACTTGACACTCTTGTACAGTGTGATCTTGCCGTCGGAAATGCGCACGTCTGAAATGTAAGCCGGCATGACCATCGGAAGCCCGTTCTGGGAGATGCCTACAACCGGCTTGCCGCGCTTCATCTGGGTCAGAAGCCTCGGGATCAGCCGGCTCGGCAGGTCGATCCTGCCAAGCTTCACCTCCTGGACGAGGAATTCCGCCAGGCCTGGCTTCAACGTGTTGATGGTGCCGCCGAATCGCACGCTGTCGCGCTCACCCAGCAGCATTCCAACGGGACCGAGTGATTTGGCGCCGCCAAAATCCTTGAGCTCCACGTCGGCCCGGACGTAGAGCCGGTCGCCGATGACGGCGGCCTCGTGCGCCTTCGAGCCCTTGCCGCCCTCGTTGCCGTCCTCGATGNNGTCAGATTCGCGAAGACAGGTCCGGATTGTCGTCCAAGAGACTGCACCGCGACCTGCCCGCGCGCTGCGTCAGCCGCCGTGAGTAGCTGCCAGCCGGAGCTGACCGAAGTTGCAGTCGTTGCAGTCCCGGCTGCGGAGGTCGTAGCCGCGGCGGGACGCTCGACGCGCGCGTACCAGTACCACAGCGCGATGAGACAGATGAGGATGACGAGACAGCCGGCCCTTTTTAGACAACCTTTCATGGCGTATGTGCGTGTAGGATGGGGGAGAATACCCCGTCAGGTGGAGTCAGGCAAAGGGGGAGGCCGACTCCGCCCGATGCCCGCTATTGGTTGCCGGGACCCCCGCGCTCGCGCCTTCCCTCTCCGTCTTCACGCCGCAGCCCAGGCGTCTTGATGCTTTCCGGCACCTTGTCCCACTGCGCGGGCGTCAGAATCGCCTTCGAGTCATTGATTGCCTGCGTCGCCAGCTTTCTCGCCTCGGCAATCGTCGGCTGGAGCTTGGTGAAAACTGTCATCGGGTCCGGATTCTTTGTCGTCGTGTCGCCGAGTACGTTGGCGACTTTCTCGATCAGCGAATCCGATTTGATCTTGAAGGCGTCGCTGCCCTTTTGAAGCTTTGCGACCTGATCCGGCGTCAGCTCGAGCTTCGCCGAGTCGTTGACGGCGATGATGTCGAGGAATGCGTTCGGCACGAGACGCGTCATGCGCGCCTTGAGCGCCTCCGGATCAAGGCGTCCGCCGGCCCCTCGGCCGATCGCATTGTTGAACTGCTGGCGTGCGGGATCCGTCCCGAGCGCAAGGCGCCCCTGAACTGCTATCTGGAACGGGACACGAAAAGCGTTCCGCGTTCCATTGGTAGCTCCGAAGTGCTCGTTGACCTGGTACTGGTAAGTATCGGTCGTCGGATCGAATCCGCGCACATAAAGAAGGGTACGGTCGGGGAACGATGGCTGTCCCCAGCCGTGAAGATTGTTGCTGCCGTGGAGCAGCTGGTCGAGCCCGGTGAGTGTATTGAGCGCGATCACGGAGATGGTGAGCCTGCGATCGAGGCCGAACGCGGCAGGCCTGATGTTGGCCTGGAGATCGAGCGCGGGAGACCACGGGCTCGAGCAGCTGCTGCGGGCGGCGACCTTTCCCAATTGACTGAGGAGGCAATCGCGCGCGCGCTGCGAGGTGTTCGCTAGCAAGCGGGTCATTCCGTTCGCGACCGCGGTATCACCGGCAGCCGCGGCAGCGGCGGGATCGAAGACGAATGCGCGATCGTTGTTGCGTCCGTCGCCGTTGATGTCGCCTCCAACTAGTGGCGCGAAGAAGCTTCCGGACGTCGCGCGCGCGATCGCCGTCAGCTCGAGCACCGGCTTGATCGGATACGTGATCGTCGCAAGGAGCGCATGGCGCCGCGCGTTGTCGCTGCGCCCCCACTCAGAGATGTTCGGATTGCCGGCCGTCGATCCGGCCGTTCCACCAAAGCCCTGCACCGCGCCCTGTGAGAAACCCTGTGACTGATCGAACGAGCTCGTGAGCGTATACGACGCGTTGAACAGAATTCCTTTGCGGTTGATTCCATTGAGCCCGAAGGTGATCTGCTTCGTGTCGGATCGGAGATTCGACTGGATCTGGCTCACGACTCCAAACTCCGGGTGCAGCCGCGAGCCGAGCACCGACAGCACGCCGCTGTTCGGCACGATCGCGTTTGCCGGAGCGTACACGGGGCGATTGCCTTCATTCGCCAAGGTGAACTTGGGAACCGTGTCCAGATTGATGTCAGTTGATCCCGATTGCGCCACACCGCGCGCGTAGCCGGCGTCGATCGAGAAGGAATAGCGGTCCCAGAATCGGCGATTCAATCCAAACGATGCGCGCCACGCCCGCGGAGCCTGGAAGTCAGGATCGAAGACCGTGACGTTGCGGCGCTGGTTGGCGAATATCGGCGTGCCCCCGTTGCACGACGTAGGAATCGTGGAAGGATCGGCCAGATACAAGGCCCAGTCGGGGGTCGGCGCCGCGGGGCCGACGCACGTGAGGAGCGACTGACCGTTCGCGAGACCAGTGGCGTTGAGCGCCGATGCGAAGAGCTGGGCTGGAGCAGTGCCACGGAATTCGCCGAAGCCTCCGCGCACCGTGAGCGGTGGCGGCCCGAACTGCGATTCGCCGACGAAAACGGTGAATCCGGCGCGCGGGCTTACGTGAAACTCCGAGGGAAGATTGTCTGTACGTCGACCAAACGTCGAATCGACCTCGGGGTTGTATTCCGGCTTGTCTGGATAACGCGATCCCTCGGCGCGCAGTCCGTAGGTCAGCTGCACCTTTGGGCTCACCCGCCACGAGTCGCCCAGGTACGAGCCGAAATTGTTGGTGGCAGACTCCTGATCGCGCGCAAACAGCGTGCGCGTGAACTGTGTGGGCTGGCCCGCCGCGAAATCGGCGAGCGAATTGAACGAAAAGGTGCCGAACCGGTTGGGGACGAATCCGACGGAACTCCTTTGTTCATTGATGAGTCCGCCGAGCTTGAACCTGTGCCCGCCCGCAGTCGTGAGGCGGGAGATCTCATCGCTCATTTCGAGCAAGCTCGATTTCGTCTCCTGCGGCAGCGATGGATTTCCCCCGAACTGGAGCGTAGAGATGGCGCTCGTCCCATCGTCGAGGACCGACGCGACCACCACGCGCCCGTCGGGAGCCGACAAATATCCGGAGGTATTCCGGTTGTCGACCGATTTGTAGCCGCGGAGCTCGTTGATGAACATCCCGAAATGGGATGTGAGCGTCATCATGCCTCCGCCACCCGATCCCTTGAGATCACCACCTGTGTGCGGCAGCGCCAGCGCGTTGAGACGCGAGCCGAGCTGAGTGTTCCCACGCCAGTCTCCCCGCAGCATCAGGGAATGGTCTTCCGCGAAGTTGTAGTCGACCCGCACGAGCGCCGACGTATTGTCGTTGAGACGCTCATCGGGTGCGAGCGGCGACGTGAGCGGGAGCCCGAAGCCCTGAACGATACTCAGAAAACGGCTCACCGAATCTTGATTGGTGCCAAGTCGCTGGAGCGTAAGCGGATCGGCCGCCAGAAGGTCGAGAAGCGGATCGGTGCGACGCGAAAATGTGAGCGCGCCGAACGTGAACAGCTTGTCCTTCACGATCGGTCCGCCGGCGCCAAAGTTGACCTGGTTCTGCGTGTACTTCTGACCGAAGGCGGGATTCGTGTCGTCCACGAACTCGAGGCTGGGATCGCGAAGGGAATAACTGAAAGCGCCCTGCACATTGTTGGTGCCACCACGCGTCGTTGATGCAACCTGTCCGCCGGTGAACTGCCCGCGCGCAACATCGTACGTGTTCGTCACGACGCGCGTGTTGCGAATCGCTTCCGAGGGAACGCTCCCCGCGCCGAAGCTGAGGCCGTCCAGGGTGATGCTGTTCTGGTTGGAAGGCTGACCAGCAACGTTGAAAGACGCCTTGGTGGTGTCGGTGCCCGGCACCTGGATGACTCCGGGCGCGAGAGCGGCCAGAGCATTCAGATCGCCCGCATCGATGGGCAGGCGATTGATCAGGTTGGGATTGAGGTTGCGCTCGGTGCTGCCGGGCTCCGGCCGCTGATTTGGATCGCCGCCGCGGCGCCCGCCGCGGACCTGAACGGTCGCCAGCTGGGTGGCGTTGCGGCCCATGCTGAAGTCCGTGATGAGCCGGTCCTCGTCGCCCTGCCGCTGGATGTCACGTGAGACGGGCGCCATTCCGATCGCGCGCACAGTGAGGCGGTAGCTTCCGCCGCCATCCGGAAACACGATCGTGTACCGGCCGTCGGCCCCGGTGGTCTTGGTGCGTGTGATTCCCGTCTCGGCCGACGTGGCTTCGATGCGCGCGCCGGCGACTGCCTGACTGTCGAGTCCCGAGACCCGGCCCATCAATATGTCTGTGGTCGATCCGACTTGTGCGACGATCCGCGCGGGAAGAATCAGCGCGAGTAGCAGGATCACAATGCTGAGCGACTTCAAATTCATGTCCGACAATCTCCAAAGTTCTCATTCGCGCTGACCTCACTATTACGCGTCCGCGTGACCGAATGCTGGGAGCACCGTTTTGTCCGCATATCTCGCCGCTCGCCTTTGTGCGTGGCAGTGATTTCGGGCGGCTCGAAACGGTTCCCGCTGCCCGCCTGGCGCGCGATACGATGACTCATGCTCGCCGCGGTCCGTTCGGCTGCTCTCGTCGGCATTGACGCATACGACGTCATTGTCGAGGTCGATGCGGCGCAGGGGCTTCCGCAGTGGACGATTGTCGGGCTGGCCGCGAGCGCGGTAAAGGAGAGCCGCGAGCGAGTTGGGGCCGCGCTCGTCAATTCCGGGTTCAAGGTTCCGCCGAGACGCATCACGGTGAACCTGGCGCCAGCGGACATCCGCAAGGAGGGCACGGCGTTCGATCTGCCGATCGCCATTGGGATTCTTGTAGCCACGGGACAGCTCGAGTCAGCTGTCGTCGCGGAGCGAATGTTCGTTGGCGAGCTCGGTCTCGACGGCGCATTGCGCACGATGCGCGGCGCGCTTTCGATCGCCCGTCACGCGCTGCGCACTCGTGTCGCGACGCTCATTCTTCCCGCCCCCAATGTCGCGGAAGCCAGTCGCGTGAGCGCGCTCGCACTTTGCGCGCCGAGCACACTGGCGGATCTCGTGCGCGAGCTGCGCGCCGGAACGCTGACGCGCGCCGTTGAAGTGTCCGTCGCGTCGACGCGGAACGGCGATGGAACTGATTTCGCCGACGTCGTCGGCCAGCAGGGAGCCAAGCGCGCCCTCGAAGTTGCTGCCGCGGGCGGACACAACGTGTTGCTCATCGGGCCGCCTGGCGCCGGGAAGACGATGCTGGCGCGACGGCTGCCGACGATCCTGCCTCCATTGACCGAAGAGGAAGCGCTGGAGGTGATCGCGATTCACTCCGTCGCCGGCGTACTCTCGCGAAGCGACGTCAGCGAAGGGGCGCGTCCCTTCCGGGCGCCGCATCACTCTATCTCGTGCGCCGGACTCATCGGCGGAGGCTCACTCCCTCGTCCGGGAGAGGTAAGCCTCGCTCATCACGGAGTTCTCTTTCTGGACGAGATGCTCGAGTTCCCGCGGCACGTCCTGGATGGACTGAGACAGCCGATGGAGGACGCCAAGGTTGTAATCGCTCGCGCATCGCAAGCCGTCACGTATCCCGCTCGGTTCACTCTGATCGGAGCATCGAATCCGTGTCCGTGCGGCAGAGCGGCCGATCCGCTCGGAGTGTGCAACTGCAGCGCGACGGACATCGAGCGCTACAACGCGCGCATCTCCGGTCCGTTGGCCGACCGAATCGACATGCACGTCACCGTTGGCGCCGTTGCGCTGCGCGATCTGAGCGGCGCGAGCAATGGTGATTCTTCCCCGTCGATTCGCACACGGGTCGAGCGCGCTCGCGCGATCCAGCGCAGGAGATTCGCACTAAAGCCAGGCATATCCTGCAATGCTTACGCGATCGGCCGCTGGCTCGATGCCAACACTCCAGTACACGCTGAAGCGAGGACGCTCCTTCACACAGCGGCCGAGCGACTCGGCCTGTCAGCGCGCGGCTATCATCGCGTCCTGAAAGTCGCGCGCACGATTGCCGACCTAGACGATGTCAAAGAGGTTGCACCAGCTCACGTGGCAGAGGCTCTTCGCTATCGCCCGTTGTCGCGAACGGCTCCGATCCCAACGACTACCGCGAACTCACCGTGAAGCTCGCGCCAATCCCCTGCTCGACCTGCCGCCAAGAGTGAAGGCGGAGGGGCGAGACGTCGCCCCTCCGCCTTCACGGCTGACGAGCCGACTTTAGTGACCGCCTTTGCGGCCTGGGTCTCCGCGGCTTCCGCCGTCCTCGTCATTCGACCCGTGGCGGTGGTTCGAGTTGCCCGGATCGCAGTCCTCGCGCCCGTTGCCCACGCCCTGGTTGCACTTGTCCTTGTCGTGACCCTTGCCGTGACCCTTTCCGTGGTGGCCCTTGCCGTGGTGGCCCTTGCCACCGCCATTGCTGCCGGCGCAGGCAGCAATGTTGGCGCCAGTCAGCGTTACGTCTGACTTAGCCAACGCCCGACCGACCAGGCTCGAGCCGTTGCCGGTGAAGGTGATGGCCGTTCCCGCAAGCACATTCCCGGCGAAGTCCGTATTGTCGAATGACGCGGCGGTGCCGAGCTCCCAGTACACGTTGCACGCGCTACCGCCGCCGGCCATGACTACCGAGCCACCGATGGGCGTGATGGAGCTTGCTGCTTTGAAAATCCAGATCTGGTTCGCCCCACCGTTGAGCGTGAGCTGACTCGTCAATAGGCCCACCCCGCTAATACAGTAGACACCCGGGGAAAGAGTCTTCCCGCCAAGGTCCCCACTAAGAAGGTGCGGGGCGTCGGTCGGGCATGGAATACCCGCAAGTGTGTTGTACGCCGTAACGAAGTTGGCGAAGGCCGCGGTGGCGCCCAACTGAACCGTCCCCGAAAGCGAACACGGGTTGTCCCCCGGAGTGAAACCAGGAAAACCAGTCACCGTGGTAGAAGCGCTGCTCAGCGAGCCCACATCTCCTCCGCTGATGGTGACGGCCGGCAACGGTGGGTTCGGCATCGTGCAGGTCACCCCCGTCCCACCCAGGGCCGCGAAGTTCGCCGCCAGACCCAGGGAGGGCGCAGAGGCTGACGCGGAGGTTAACACAGAGGCTAACGCGGAGCTTGAGACGAGCGCGGGCGCGTTGATTCGGGACACGGGGTCCTGATCCTTGCACGCCGAGGGGAGCAGTGCCATTCCGACGAGGAGTCCTGCGGCGAGTCTGGGTCGAGCAAGCGCCCGTACCAGATGCATAGAAAGATTGTGC
>PKVB01000084.1 GCA_003131365.1 Gemmatimonadota bacterium
CCAGCCTTCCTCGACCAGCGGCACGAAGAGAGCGCAGGCCTGGGCCGTGACTTCCGCGTCGGGCAGAAGGTTCCTGATCTCCTTCTCGTACGCGCGCGATTTGATCGTTCCCGCAGTTCCGATCACTCCGACCCGTTTGGTCTTTGTCACGGCGACGGCCGCGCGGGCGCCGGGCTCGATCACGCCAATGATTGGGAAATCAAACTCCTCGCGCAGAGCGGGAAGCGCGTGCGCGGTCGCGGTGTTGCACGCGACGACGAGAGCCTTCACACCTTCTCCTTTGAGAAACGCCGTGATTTCCCGACTGTATCTCAGAACTGTGTCCGGACTCTTGGGGCCGTACGGCACGCGGGCGGTGTCGCCGAAGTAGATGATGCTCTCATTCGGCAACTGGCTGATCATTTCGCGCATCACGGTAAGGCCGCCCATTCCTGAATCGAAAACCCCGATCGGCGCGGCGTTGCTCACCTCAGTCTCAGCGACGCGTAAATCCCCGCGGAAGTCGGCGTGGCTACGACGCCGATATTCGTCTTGAAATCCCAGAGATTCGCGGCGACGTACGCGTCGGCCCCGGAAAAGAGGTGGTTGAACAGGATGGCCGCGATCCAGTCCTCATAGTGCGTTCGGCGCGCCTTGACTCGATCGGGAGTGAAGCGGCTGGCGATATAAGTATCCGGAACCGGGAGTCCTGTTTTCGGATCGACGATCGCGATGCCGGTGTTTGGATCAACCTTGTACGTAGCAACGATGCTGTCATTCGCGAACGCCTTCGCCTCGGCGAGATCCTGGGCGGCCTTGCGGGCCATTCCGAGGGAACCGACCTCGATCACCGCGAACAGCATCGCAGCGCGGTCGCGACCGAAGACCGTCTGCGCGTAGCCGGGAACGAGGAGCGAGCTGAGAAAGGCGCGACGCGGCGACATTGGCGGCTTCGGCGTATCGGTTGCAGCGGGTGGCGGCGTTTTCGTCACGGGGGCGGCGATGCCCGCGCGGGCGCTATCGCGCCGTTGCGCGACTGACGCGCTGGGGACGAACAGACAGAGGCAGAAGAGCGCAGGGGCGAGAATAGTGGCGGGAGAGTGTGGGAATCGAACCCACCCGACCCTACGAAGTAGGGTCACAGTGATTTTGAAGATCACGGAAGCCACCAGGCCCCATCCACCCCCACGCGTCTCAATGAACTTCGATCGCAACTTCTCGCCGTTCGATGACCTCTCCCACGACTACCGATCCAGCCACGCGTGAAAGGTAGTCAGCCGTTCGCGACTGACTAACGCAAACGAGGAGCCCGCCCGAGGTCTGCGGGTCGTGGAGAATTGCGCGATCTTCGTCGGTTCCCCTCTTCCAGCTGACGAGGTCGCGCAGATATTCCGCGTTCCTCTTGGCACCGTCGGTGACGAATCGGGCGCGCACGGCTTCGCGAACTCCGGGAAAAATGGAAATCGCGTCGAGGTCGACAGTGAGCGTGACATTGCTCGCGCGCGCGACGTGCGACATGTGGCCAAGGAGCCCGAAGCCAGTGATGTCGGTGGCGCAACGCGATCCGACGGCGAGCGCCGCGCGACTCGCCGTCCCGTTGAGTGCTTTCATTGCTTCGAGCATCGCGCGCTCGGATTCCGGCGAGAGCTGCCCCCGCTTTCCGGCCGTAGCGAGAATTCCATTCCCAATCGGCTTGGTGAGAACGAGCTGATCGCCTGGCCGCGCGCCGGCGTTGGTGAGGAGAAAGTTGGGGTGCGCGCGTCCCGTAACGGCGAGACCGTACTTGAGCTCGGGATCAACGACGGTGTGCCCACCTACGATGACTGCCCCGGCCTCGTGCACCTTGTCCTGGCCTCCGGCCAGAATTCCGGTCAGCACCTCAAGCGGCAAGTCACTCGTCGGAAACGCGACGATGTTGAGCGCGGTGAGCGGCTGGCCGCCCATCGCATACACGTCCGATAGCGCGTTCGCGGCGGCGATCTGTCCAAAGTCGAATGGATCGTCCACGATCGGCGGGAAAAAATCCACAGTCTGCACGAGGGCGAAATCGTCCGACACGCGAAAGATCCCGGCATCGTCGAAAGTTTCTCTGCCGATGAGCAGTCGTGGATCTGAGATCACTGGAAGCGCGGCAAGGGCAGAAGACAGGTCACCCGGGCCCATTTTGGACGCGCAACCGGCACAACGCGCGAGCGCGGTGAGCCTGATCAGTTCGGTCGTCGGCGGGGCATTCATTGGAATTCAGCCTCTTACTTGGATGTCACTGCGGCGATCACGTCGATCTCGACCATGGCGCCGCGAGGGAGCGCGGACACCTGGACCGTTGAGCGCGCCGGACGCGCATCGCCGAGCGACTTGCCATAGACTTCGTTCACGGTCGGAAAATGCGCGAGATCCTGCAGGTAGACAGTCGTCTTCACGACGTCCCCCCAGGACGCTCCGGCGGCGCGAAGCACCTCCTGAAGATTTCGCATTACTTGTTCGGTCTGCTCGACGATTCCGCCCTCGACGATCTTGCCGGCGGCGGGATCGAGCGGAATCTGCCCCGCTGAAAACAGAAAACCGTTGGCGACGATTCCCTGCGAATAGGGTCCGATCGCGGAGGGCGCTTTGTCAGTACTGATCTTTTTTAATGGCATTCAATTCTCTGTCGGCTGCCTTGAAAGGGGGGCGGAGTCAGCGTGAGCGCGAATGTTACACACTAGGGAGCTTGGAAGGCCAGACCGAAGAGTCGTTCGGCGTTTGCGGCCGTAACCCGTCCAAGCTCGAGAGGATCGTCGCCCCTGGCCGTTGCAACCTTCGAAAGGGTGTGGGCAACCCACGCCGGTTCGTTCCGCTTCCCCCTGAAGGGAACCGGCGCGAGGTACGGGGAGTCGGACTCCACCAGCAGGCGATCCCGCGGTATGAGCCGCACCAGATCGTCGTCCGCCCATTTGTTGAAGGTCACGATCCCGCTGAACGAGACGCACCAGCCCGCATCCAGCGCGAACTCGGCCAGCGAGTGGGAGCCCGTGTAGCAGTGGAGGACTCCCAGGACGCCAGCGGCTCGGGCGTCGCGGATGATCGAGCGGGTATCGTCTTCGGCATCTCTGGTGTGGACCACGACCGGCTTGTCCATCTCAGCAGCAAGCGCGATCTGAGCCGAGAACGCGGCGCGCTGGGCTTCGCGCGGAGAGTTCTCGTAGTGATAGTCGAGTCCGCATTCGCCAACCGCGACGGCGGAGTGTCGAAGCAGCTCCCGGAGCTTCGGGACATCGCGTAACGCGTCGAACGCGGCTGCGTCGTGGGGATGGATTCCGGCGGTCGCGAAGACGAACCCGGGATTTTCCGACGCGCATTGGGCAGCCACTGCCGCGGCTGCGAGCGACTCCCCGATGCAGACGATCGCCAGCGCGCCCGCGTCGCGGGCGCGCGAGATTACCGCGTCGCGGTCGCCGGTGAAGGCCGCGTCCGCGAGGTGGGCGTGGCTGTCGATGAAGATGATTGACGTACGCCCGTCCTTCGGGGCCATTTGCGTTCGATCCAGAGGAGCACCGGCGCTGCTACGTAAATCGAGCTGAAGGTTCCCGTGACGACTCCGAACGCCATCACCCAGGCGAAGGGACGAATCACTTCTCCCGCAAAAATGAGCAGCGAAAGCGTCGCGGCGAAGACGGTGACGTGGGTCAGCACCGACCTCGGCAGCGTTTCGTTGATGGAGCGATTCAGTGTCTCGTAGAGCGTCTCTTTCCTTCCCTTCCGCAGGTTCTCGCGGACGCGGTCGAAGATGATGATCGTGTCGTTGAGAGAATATCCGAGCACCGTCAGGAGACCTGCCACGACAGTCAGCGAAATCTCCAGATGCATCAGCTTGAGGAACGCGATCGTGGTGAAGACGTCGTGACTCGTCGCGATGACGGCCGCGGTGGCGAATCGCCACTCGAACCGGATCGACAGGTACACGAGCGTAATGAGGAAGGACAGCAGGATCGCGATGATCGCACCGCGCTTGAGCTCGCTCCCGACGCGGGGACCGACGGCTTCCGTGCGAATCACATTCAGGTTGTTCTCGCCGAACTTCTGCTTCAGGACCCTCCCGATGGTAATTGCGATGCTCTCAGCGCCCTTCGATTGTGCGGCGACCGCGGCCGGGTCCTGTGCCCGGACCGTGAACTCGCGGTTCGTTCCGAACTGCTGGATCTCGGCTCCGCGGATTCCCGCCTGGTCAAGCGTGGACCGGATCTGGCCGACATTGGGCGGCTGCGTGAACTCCAGCTGCATCAACGTTCCGCCGGTGAACTCGATACTCAGGTTGAGAGGCTTGATCGCGAGAGATCCAAGCCCAAGCACGATGAAGGCGATCGTGATCGCCGCCATCACTTTCCACCAGCGGATGAAATCGTAGCTCGTGTCGTGAAGAATTCGAAGCATCAGATGCTCAGGCTTGTCTGGGCATCGCGCGAGCGATTCAGCCAGATCATGTAAAAAGTGCGTACCACGAAGATCGAGGTGATCATCGAGGCGGCGATACCGGCGAGAAGCGTGACCGCAAATCCGCGTACCGGCCCCGTACCGTACTGATATAGAACTGCCGCCGTCAGCGCGGTGGAGACGTTGGAGTCAACGATCGCGCTCATGGCGTGCCTGAATCCTTCGTCGATCGCCGTGCGAACCGTCTTACCGTGAGCGAGCTCTTCGCGTATTCGCTCGAAGATCAGGACGTTCGCGTCCACCGCTATTCCGATCGAGAGCACGAAGCCCGCGAGCCCCGGCAGAGTGAGCACCGCCTGGAATCCCGCCAGTGCCGCCATCGTGTACAGGATGTAGAGGGCGAGCGCGGCCACGGCGAGCGCGCCGGAGAAGCGATAATAGCCGAGCATGATGACTACCACGAGAGCAATCGCAATGATGCCGGCAGTCGTGGCTTTGTGGATGGAGTCCTGGCCGAGACTCGCGCCGATCACCCGCACGTCCGCGACCTTGAGCGGGACGGGCAGCGAGCCCGCCCTCAAGACGAGTGCGAGATCCTGGGCCGCCTGAAGATCCCTGCCACCCATGGTGATCTGGCCGTTCGCACCGATTGCGCTCTGAATGACCGGTGGTCGCCCCATCACCCGCTGGTCGAGCACGATCGCCATGAAATCCTTGATATGCCGTGAGGTCTCGGTGCGGAAGCGGCGGGCGCCCTCGTTGTTCATTGTGAACTGCACGAGGTTCCCTTCCGTGGGCGACGTGTTCGGCTTGGCGTCAGTGAGATACTCGC
>PKVB01000173.1 GCA_003131365.1 Gemmatimonadota bacterium
TGCCTGCCTCGAAACAGGCCTCCCGGTCTCCCTTCATCGCGTGAGCGGTCACCGCAATGATCGGCGTTCTTCTTCCCGAGCCGACTTCCATTTCGCGTATCAAGCGTGTCGCCTCGAACCCACCCATGACCGGCATTTGAACATCCATGAGCACCACATCGAATCGTTCGCGCTCCACCGCATCGACCGCCTCCCGCCCATTGACGACCATAATAGCATTATGCCCCGCGCGCTGCAGTATGCTCGACGCCAATTTCCGATTGACCGCATTGTCTTCAGCCACAAGAATTCTGAGCGACTTGCCTCGAGCGGGTTCAGCAATCGTGGTGACCGTTTCCTCATAGAGGGCGGTTGACCCAACCAGCGATTCTGTTNNTCGAACTGGCTTTATCAAATACGACGAAAGCCCCAACTCGCGTGATCGTATCACGTCCTCGGCGCTGTGAACCGAGCTGAGCATGAGAACGGTCGCTGCTTTGAACGACGGCAATTGACGGATGCGCTCGACGAGCTGAAAGCCGTCCATCACGGGCATGCGCGCGTCCGTAAGAATCAGCGCAAACCCATCCATGCTCTGATCGGTTCCGGACAGGATCTTCAGGGCCTCACCGGCGCCGGCGGCCAGGGTGGCGCGCATGCCCCAGCTGCGCAGAATGCCGTCGAGAATCCTCAGGTTGGTCGCGTTGTCGTCCACTACGAGCACACGAACGTTCGACAACCTCGTCTATGCGACGGATTCCGGAACCGTGTCCGCGCTCTGAATCCCCAAGCGAGCGGTGAAATCGAACACGCTTCCCTTGCCGGGCTCACTCATGAGTCCCATGCGGCCGTCCATCAACGTGACGATGCGTGACGATATCGCCAGCCCGAGCCCCGTGCCGCCGTACTGTCGTGTCGTCGAAGCATCCGCCTGCTGAAAGGCCTCGAAAACGCGCTCCTGATTCTTTGGTTCGATCCCGATGCCGGTGTCCGCGACGAAGAAGTGAAGCATCGCGAAGCTTTCTTCGCAGCTGTCCATCTCGATGCGAAGGGTAACTTCACCCCGCTCGGTGAACTTGATCGCGTTTCCAACGAGGTCCGGCGTGAGACCGCGCCGCTCGCTCATCTTCGTCTGGCACACGGGAGAAGAGGCGGGTCTCCTAGGATCGCGCTACTTCACGGACAATCCCACAGTGCCGCGCGATTCGATCGTGGCGCAGCTGAACATGGACATGATCGGCCGTGGCGGCGCGTTCGACTTCGTGGGTGGCGGACCGACGTACCTGCAGCTCGTGGGATCGCGCCGCCTCTCGACCGAGCTGGGCGACATCGTGGAGGCGGTAAACAAGAGCGAGCCGACTCCCCTCAGCTTCGACTACGCCTTCGACGCGAATGGACATCCGGAGCGCATCTACTGCCGGAGCGACCATTACGAGTACGCGCGCTACGGGATTCCGATCACGTTCTTCACGACGGGCCTGCACATGGACTATCACCAGCTGACCGACGAGCCCCAGTACATCGACTACGAGCACATGCGCAGAGTCGCGCAGCTGGTGCACGACGTCGCGCTCCGTGTGGGCAACCTCGATCACCGCGTGGTGGTGGATAAGCCCAAGCCCGCCCCGCGCGGGGCTTGCGTGCAGTAGACTCGCCCGCTTCGGCTCTGCGACTGGTCGGCGCTTGTTGAGATCTTGGCGCGGGTCAGTCGGAGGAGTGTCCTCCGCGGGAGCTCTCCTGCCCGTAAGCGGGCACCCGCGCTTCGCCTGGCGGCTCGCGTCACCGCGCCGCCTTGCAGCGGCGCTGGCTGCGGCCGCTCCCTCAGAGGACACTCCTCCTCCTTCCCGGTCTGGCACCTGAACGGCACTCGGCCGCCCCAGGCGGCCCTCGTGGCGGGCGAAGGTTACTGCTCGCAGCCATTCGCGTGAGCGAACTCTAGCACACAAACCCGCGCGGCGATCGTCAAGCGACGCGGCCCAGTGCGCGACGTCGTGCTTCTTTGTCACGGGCCGCGGCGCCGCTTCGACCGGATCACGCCGACCGACCGCGCGATGGACTCTAAGTCGAAACGACTGACGGCCAAAACAAAGAAGGTCGCTTACGCGACCTTCTTTGCTAGCGGGGGACGTGGATGCGGCGGCGTCAGCCTGGGATGCGGCGACTCCCGCGCCACAGCCTCGGTTGCGAGCGGGGTGACCGGAGTCTCGGTCTTGAGCTCGCCGACGAGATCCCTGAGCGTGTGGCTTCCATGGAACAGCTGCGTGGATGCCATGCTCATCTGCTCGCATGCCGCGCTCTGCTCTTCGGTCGATGCGCTCACCTGCATCGCGGCCGTCGCGTGGCTCTCGGCGGTGCGCGCGACCAATCCGAGATTCGCCGCGGCTGAATCGACCGCGCGCGCATTCTCGGTTGCAGCCGTAGTCACCGCCGACGCGGCGGCTCGCGTTCTCTCGGCTGCCGCAAGAATCGTCGTGAGCGCGCTATCCAGCTCGCGGCTCACCATCTCGATCTCGCCCACCTGTTTCACACCCTGCTCCATTGCCTTCGAAGTCGCGAGGACGCGCGTCGTCACGCTCTCCGTCATCTTCACCACGTCGTCAGCCGCGGCCTGGGTCTGATCGGCCAGCTTTCTCACCTCTCCGGCGACGACCGCGAAGCCTCGACCGGCTTCACCGGCTCGCGCCGCTTCGATCGCCGCGTTGAGGGAGAGAAGATTCGTCTGCTCGGCGATCCGGCTGACCGAGACGACGAACTTGTTGATCTCGCTCGCGCTCGTGTTCAGCTCGCGAACCTGGGCCGCCGCCTGCTCGACGATCGTGCGCACGTCAAACAGAATCTTGAGTGAGCGATCGATGTCGATTCGCTTCGCCTCGGCCTCTGCTTCGATCGCGCTCGCGAGTCCATGCACTTCCTGCGCGCCGCCAACGAGGTTGTCGCCGCGAGTGCGGATTCCATCGAGGGCCTCGTTCACCTGGCGCAGCTGCGCCACCTGCGACTCGGCGCCGTGTGAGACTTCTTCCACGGCGTCCGCGACTTCACCGGCCGAAGCCGAGATCTGTTTGGACGCCGACAGTAGATCGCTCGCGGATTGCGCCACTTCATCGGCCGTCCTGGCCGCGCCGGATGCGATCCGTGACAACGCAATCGTCGCGTGGTTCATCGCGTCGGCGAGAGTGCGGAACTCGCCGGGCATTTCGCCTTCGGTGCGCTGTTGCAGGTCGCCATGGCTCAGTTGAACCGCGTGCTTGACGAGCGCCCGCAGCGGACGGCCGACCGCGCGACCGGTGCGAAGAACAATCATGAGTGCGAGCAGAGTCGCAACGATGATGACGGATATGAGAATGCGGGAGCGCGCGGTCGCCTGACCACGGAGATCGGCCGACATCCCGGCCAGCCCCTGCGCGCGGGAATGCTCGAGGCCGGTCAACTGCTCCAGCAGCCCGGGGACCATCTTGCGCGCCTTCTGCGCTTCCGCATGCGCCTCGTCGAGGCGTCCGAGGTCGGTCAGCCTGTGCGACAGCGCAAAGGACGATTCCACCCGTGCCAGCGTCGTGTCGATTGCCACTGTGCGAGCGATCTGGTCGGCGACGTCGCGCTGGGAGCTGAAATTCCGGTGCAGGCGGTGCGCTTCCCAGCCGAGGCGACGAAATTCGGCGTCGGACTTGGCATCCTGATCGCTGAGATACGTGTTCGCGGCCTGTATTTCCTGCGTGACGACATTTGAGAAATCAGACGCCTGCTTCGCGTCCTGCTGCGCGTCGGCGAGAGTCTCGGTTACGCGATCGGCCATCTGCGCCATCGAGATCCAGCCCACCGCTCCCGCTCCCAGCAGCAACAGAATGAGGAAAGAGAAGCCGACCGTCAGGACCTGACGAATCGTCTGGAATTTGAAGGGAAGCTTCATTTGGCCTCCGCGAGGGTCAACAGACCGTCGTGCGCGCGGAGGACGCGGAATCGCATCCCGACCGGATCGCCGGTGTCCTCGAAGAAGGCCGGACCGGTCAATCCCTGATACGCGGACTCACGGTTCAGAGAATGGAGATAGTCGCGGATTGCTCTGCGATCCGGACCCTTTGCCTTGAGCGCCTGCGCGATCAGCCGGGTCGCGTCGTAAGCGAGCGCCGCATGCGCGTCTGGGTCCGTATTGAATTTCTTTCGGAATGCGGCAACGAATGCGCGCGCCGCCGGTGTGGGGTCCTCCGCCGTGAACGACATTCCAATGTAGGTCCCTTCGGACAGTGCGGTATCGGCGAGGATTCCTTGCCATCCGTCGCCACCGACAAAGGTCGCGTTGAAGCCCTGGCGCTTCGCCTCCTGCAGAATCTTCAGCCCCGATGCGACGCGACCCGCGACGAACACGATTTTCGGCTTCCGCGTCTTTAGATACGATATGTAGGGCTCCGCGCTCGCCATGTCCGCGTTGATCGGATCGAGACTCAGGATCTCGCCGTGAAAGGAGCGGCGGAACGAATCGGCCAGTCCGCGGCCGTAGGTATTGTTTTCATAGAGCACTGCGACGGTCGCCGGAGTCCGCAGCCCGGACCTCGATGCGAAGTTGGCGAGCGCGATTCCGTTGAGCGAGTCGCTCGATATGATGCGGAACACCCAGCTCGAGATGCCGCTGAGGTCGGGGGAGGTGGCGCTCGTCGCAACTGCGGCCAGCTGCCCATCGTAAACGGGGGCGGCGGACAGCATGCCGGATGAGTTCACGTGACCGATGACCGCCGAGATGGAACCCATCGAGACGAAATCACGCGCAATCTTTGCGGCGGTGGGACCGTCGCCGTCGTCGTCCCGCGGAATCACCCTGAGCTGGTGACCGTCGATGCCGCCGGCCTTGTTGATCTCCTCGATCGCGAGGTCAATGCCCTGAAGATTCTGAAGACCGTAACCCTGCTTCCAGGGCCCGGCAGCTCCCACTACGTAAGGCGGCTTGCTCGTGGCGCATGCGCCGAGCGCGAGCAGCGCGATTGACCAGACGGCTTTAGACGACAACTTCTTCCTCCCCTCGAGTTCGGGGACATGTTTGTCCCCCGAATTGACGAGGGCCAAGCTCGGGCGGTCACTCATTTTGAGGACAAAGATTCCGACCCGGCTAGCGAGGCCGAGTTGAAGTCGAAGAACCGCAACTGAGGACTACCTGCCAAGGGCGACGGGCGGGCCGGCGAGGGGCTGCGGGGTGCCCGGGATGAATATCAAAACCCCGGCCCCTGTGACGCGTCCTGTTAGAGTAGGCCGAGCCTCGCTCGGGCCTGTCGTCTCATCGCGCCCACTAATCGCTGGACTCAATGCAACTGCGATCAATCGCTCTATTTGCGGCAATTCTGGCGGCCGGCGCTCGCGCCGGCGCGCAGGACGTGCGCGTCGAAGTCGTCGAGGCATCGACGGGTAAGCCCATTATAGGCGCCAACGTCTCGCTTCTCGATTCGGCGGCGGTCACCTCGCTTGGCGGCGGTTTCAGCGATCAGGTCGGACGTACCGACCTTCGCGCTCCCGCGCGCGGCGCGTATCGCGTGCGCGCCGACAAGGTTGGATACGATACGTGGACCTCCGTGGAGCTCCACCTGGGCGATCGGCCGGTCCTGGTCCGCGTGGGAATGGCGCCGACGAGAATTCCGGCGCCCATAATGCCGCGGAGCGAGACGGCTTGCCAGCAGCTCACCGGTCCGGGAACCCCGGCGGGCGATCTGTGGATCGAATTGAAGAAGGCGCTGACTGCCAACGCGATGACCGAAGCGCAGGGCCTGGTGCCGATCGACGTCGACCTGTACGAGCGTGTGCTCGATCGAAACCTCGCCGTCGTCTCAGAGCGATCTGAACAGCGCACACGGATCCCGCGCCGTCCGGCGACAGGTATCTCGTGGGATCAGGTCGATTCTTCCAAGCGCGGTGTAGCCTCCAACAATGACGTCTATCGCGCACCCGATGCCGCGACGATGCTGTCGGACCAGTTCGTGAGGTCGCATTGCTATGCCGCGATTCGCGGCTACGGTCCCGAGACCGGACTGACGGGACTCGAGTTCAAGCCCGCAACGGTGGCGGCGCAACCGGAGCTCACGGGGGTTCTCTGGCTCGATCCAAAGGCGAACGCGCTTCGTTCGCTCAGCTTCGATTACGTGAACCTGCCGATTCCTTTGCGCATCGCGAGAACTACGGGACGCGTCGAGTTCCAGCAGCTCGCGGGCGGTCAGTGGATCGTTCCACGCTGGTACATCAGAATGCCGCGCGTCGCGCGCGTGAATTCGACCGACGGCGGGTCTCCGGCCGTCTCGCGCGACAGTCTGGTCGGGTATCAGGAAGTCGGAGGGGCCGCGCGTCCAGCTGGGACGGCGCCGGTTTCAACCGGGGCTGCCAAGGCGCCGTCGCCCGTGGCTTCTGCACCGCCCACGCCCGCGAGCGCGCCGGTGGTCGATTCGCCACCAGCCGCAAGTCAGTCGATGCTCACTGGCATCGTCTACGACAGCACCACTGGCAGGGCGTTGAGCGGCGTCCAGGTCTCGACCGGTGGCGGTCGCTTCAAGACGCAGACGAGGTCCGGCGGAGGGTATGAGCTTGCAATCGACGGAGCGCTCGACGACACCCTTGTATTCGAGCATCCGCGGCTTCGACTCTTCCACATCGCGGAGCGCTTGCAGCTTTTCTCGATGCCGGCTGGCGGCCGCGGCCGCGCGTCGGTGATCATTCCATCGTACGAATCGCTGCGCAAACGCCTTTGCGGACAGAATGAAACCGGCACCGAGGCGCAGGGATTCATGGCCGGCTATGTGAGAGATGCCGTGGGCAGGCCGGTACCGCGGGCTCACGTCTGGGCAACCTGGCAGATCCTTTGGGTGGAGCAGAACGGCCGCCTGGTTTCCACCAATCAGCAGCGGATCGTCGAGACCGACTCCAACAGCGATGGGTCCTACATGATGTGCGGATTCACGCGCAACGCGCAGATCACGGCGAAGGTCGGAATGGCTGGAAAGAACACCGTGCAGGAGAAGCTCGCCTTTCCCGCGAATATGGTTCTCGAGCACGACTTCCAACTCGGCGCGCGGTAGCGAAAACAACTGCAACTGAACGAGGGGGGAGCTATTAGCAGACCAACTAATCGCCCGTCGGAACTATCCCAGCCCCCTCGACCATCAGGATGATCGCGCGCTTCGGCGCGCGAGTGCGGTGGACGACTCCCTTCGGCACCACGAATCCCTGGCGCTCGCCGAGCTCCACGGTGCGGCCCTCGAGATCGATCAGAAACTTTCCCTCGACGACGTAGAAGAACTCCTCGAGGTCGTTGTGCTTGTGCCAGTGATATTCGCCNNCAAAGCGTTTGGTTGTACCACTGGTCTCTCACGGCAGCGACCATCGCGGGAACGTCGACGACCTCGAGCGGCGGGTAGCGGATATCGAGGTGCGTGGCGTACGGGAAATTCTGCGTCATACGCAAGAATTTGGCGCTCCGGCGCCAAAGCGG
Organism: Gemmatimonadota bacterium; assembly: GCA_003131365.1. GTDB lineage: Bacteria > Gemmatimonadota > Gemmatimonadetes > Gemmatimonadales > Gemmatimonadaceae > UBA4720. Next base: position 7,436 of record PKVB01000173.1, read on the forward strand.
ACAGGACCTCGGGACGGGCCGCCAAACAAAAAGCCTACCGCCGTTTGTTGTCACTGTGGCAGACCATGTCGACGACGACGGCGCTCGCCAGGATCAGCACCGGATCCTCGCCGTCCGCGATTTCGATTCCGTACGTGTCGGCAAAGCTGAACCAGCGCTTCGACACCGTCGCCACGACGCGATCACCCCGCGTGAACGTGTATTCGTGATCCAGGAAATCGCCCTCGGACTCGAGATCGTCGGGTCCCGGGACATCGACCGTGAAACGGTGGTGGATGAACGAGAATAGCTCGCGCTTCACGACCGCGAGCAGGTCAGCCCCTCGCCATAGCTCATAGGTAGGGCTCCAGTTGAGAAGCCGCTGGTCGATGTAAACGAGTTCCTTCCCACCCGTGTCCTGGAACGAGAGCTTGTCGCCGAAGCTGAACAACTTTCCCTTAACGAGGTAAGCGTCGCGTTCGTTCTCGTCCTTGATCGTGAAGTTATCTGCCAGCGACAACAGCTTCTGCCGCATCACGTAGCGCATTGATCGTATTCCTGAGAGTGGTTAACAAACTGGAGGGAAGGAGGGCGAGGGCGTCCTCGGAGGGAGCGGCCGCANNCCCGACTGACCGGCGAAACGGCCCGAACGAACGAGATCACTGCCTAACGTCGCGCTGCAGAACGCGGAAGTACGCTGTCCAGGGACCCACGGCATTGGTATACGCGCGGGCCATGGTCCGCGTGATCTGAGCGATGTGCGAAAGATCGTGGACCACCCACGTGGCGAGCAGCTGGCGCATCGTCACCGCGCCGAACTCCGGATGCTCGCCCGTCAGCTCCATGTCCTTCTCCTTCATATTCCACCCGCGCAGCGTCGCGACATTTCCCGACCGCAGCTCGTCGAACTCTGCCAGCAGATCCCTGAGCGGACGCTCCGATTTCAGCTGGGCGAAACGGTCGAACGGATCGAACCGGCGATAACTCTCCTGCTTGAGGATTATCCGGGCGCGCGGAATCCAGTCTGTCCTCTCCCCATGGATCAGGTGCGCGACGACTTCACGGGGACTCCAGGTATCCGGTCCCTCGTCCACCCGCGTCCAATCCTCCGGCAGGTCATTGAGCAGCGCCGACAACACCACCGGCGTCCGTTCCAGAACCGGAATCGCTTCCTCGAGCTTGAAGTCCATCTCCCAATGATACGCTCCCGTGCGTTCGTCAACTACTTTTCCCTGCGCTAAATTGTTCGCTTGGCCGCTTTGGCTGCTCCGCAGGCGGCCATCTCTATCTCTGGAGATAAGAATGTCCGCTCGAATGCTGATCGCGCTCGCCATCCCCGCTGTCCTTCTGCTCGCTCCTTCATCCTCGACGGCTCAAGCGACCGCCACGTCTCCCCCGGGCGCGACGAGATCGCAGCCCAGCGCGCCAGCGAGATATCCGGAGCGTCCGGTGCGCCGAGACATTCCGATGACGAACACGATCCGACGCGCATTTGCCGCGGGGACGAGAGACTCCACTGGCCGGCCAGGACGCAATTACTGGCAGCTCTGGACCGACTACAAAATCAACGCTCGCCTCGATTCCGCGACATCCGTCGTCTCTGGCCGCGAGACCATCACCTTTCGCAATAACAGCGACTCGGCGATGGGATCAGTGGTGCTGCGGCTCGATCAGAACATCTTCAGGCCTGAAGCGCCTCATGTCAGCCAGATGGATGCGCTTACGGACGGAATGAGGATCACCAGACTCGTCGTCAACGGTCAGACGTTGCCGGTGACGGACACGCTTGGTAATCCGATTCCGGGTTCGAGGCGCCGCACGACTCCGCTCTCGCGCGCCCTCAAACAGACTTCCGCCCGCATCGATCTGCCGACACCGATCGCCGCTCACTCGAGCGGGACAATCGAGGCGGATTGGAGCTTCCAGGTGCCGCGCACCGATGGCGCGCGTGGATTCCGGATGGGCCGCTGGGCCGACACACTCTACCAGGTCGCGCAGTGGTATCCTCGAGTTGCCGTCTTCGACGATCTCCGCGGCTGGGACACCGATCCGTACCTCGGGAACGGCGAGTTCTACAACAACTTCGGCCACTTCGACGTGAGCATCGATGTGCCCGCGGGGTGGATAGTCGGCGCGACGGGCGTGCTCCAGAATCCGACGGACGTTCTCACGCCGACCGCGCGCGAGCGGCTGTCGCACGTCCTTGAATCTGATTCCACTCGCACCATCGTTTCGGCCGCCGAGCGTGGTCCGGGGAAATCAACCGCGGCCGGCACGAATGGGCGCCTCGTCTGGCGCTTCGTCGCTGACACCGTTGGAGATTTCGCATGGGCGACCGCGAATCAGTTCGTCTGGGATGCATCGCGCGCTACGATTCCGGGAAGGGGCCCGGTGCCGTTCAATGTCATGTATCTCCCCGGTCATGCCCAGGCATACGCCGATGGACCGCACGTGGTCCGCCATGCGCTCGAGTATTACTCCAAGCTCTGGATGCCCTACGCCTTCCCGCAGCTCACGATGGTAGACGGACCGGAACTGGGAATGGAATACCCGATGTTCATCANNAGCCGTACAAACTGGACAGCCTGGGCATCTCTTACGGACGCATCAGCGGCAACGAGCTGGAGCCGCCACTCATGTGGGATGGAAACTACGCCGGCCCACTTTACGGTTTTCAGGCGTACGGTAAAGCGCCGCTGATGCTCTCATCGCTTGGCGGCGTCGTCGGCGACAGCGCGGTGTGGCGGGCGATGAGCGATTACGCCAAGGCGTGGCGCTTCAAGCATCCGTCTCCCTGGGACTACGCGAACTTCATGAGCAACGCGCTCCACCAAGACCTCGGCTGGTTCTGGAACTACTGGCTGTTCACGACCGAGTCAGTCGATGGCTCGATTCAGAATGTGCGGACGGCCGGCCGGCGCACGGCGGTGACGATCCGCCAGAGCGGTCAGATGCCATCGCCCGTCATCCTGAAAGTCGAGTTCGCGACGACAGGTAGCGCGATCAGGCCAATGGCCAACAGCAGAATGGCGGACGCCAACACGGCGATCGTCACGTGGCCGGTGGATGTCTGGTTCGCCGGCAGTCGCACCTTCACCGCCAATCTGGATTTCGGCGGACGCGCGATTACGAAGATCACTCTGGATCCGAACGGGAGATTCCCGGATCGCGATGTTACCGACAACGTGTGGCCGCGAGCACCGGCGGCAACCAAACCGACCGGCGGGAATTGAACCAGTGCGCGCCAGTCGAGTAGTACGCGCTCGGGCGGCAATCAGACTCTTCGCTGGGTCAATTGGTGTCGTGCTGTTCTCGCTGCAGGCTAATGCGCAGCGAGCGCCTGTCGTCACCGCCGCGGACTACGCGCGGGCGGAGAGATTTCTGAGAGACAACGTGTTGCCGCTCGTCAGCGGGATGGGTGTGCAGCCGACCTGGCTCTCGGGCGACCGCTTCGGCTATCGCACGACCGTGCGAGGCCAGAATCAGTTCATTCTCGTCGATCCCTCGAAGGGCATTCGAGTGCCCTGCAGCCCGGAGACCGATCGCTGCGGTGGAGCGCTCGATCCGCGCGAGATGTCGCGTCTGCGCGGCACAGCAGCGCTGATGACGGGATCGCGGACGGAGTCTGTCTCGCCGGATGGCAAGCGCGCGGCCTTTATCCGGAGCTACAACTTGTGGGTGCGTGACGTCGCGACTGGCCGCGAGACGCAGCTCACCACCGATGGACAGAAAGACTTTGGCTACGCTACCGACAACGCCGGCTGGGTGAAAAGCGACAGGCCTATTCTCGTCTGGTCGCCGGATTCACGGAAGATCGCAACGTTTCAGCAGGACGAGCGCGGCGTCGGAGAGATGTATCTCGTCAACACGAAGGTCGGCCATCCGCAGCTTCAGGCGTGGAAGTATCCGCTGCCTGGCGACAGCCTGATCGCGATGATCCAGCGTGTTGTGATCGATGTCGATACGCCGCGCGTCGTGCGGTTTCAGATGCCGCCAGATCCTCACCGCTCCACGCTCTGCGATCACGTCGTCTGCCGAGGCAGCGAGTGGGCGAAAGTGCAATGGTATCCGGATGGGTCGCACATTGCGTTTGTCTCGACATCGCGCGACCACAAACACGAGGTATTCCGCGTTGCCGATGTGGCGAACGGGAGTGTTCGCGATGTCTTTAGGGAAGACGTCGCTACGCAGTACGAGTCCGGGAACGGAATGGTCAACTGGCGCGCTCTTCCGGCGTCCAACGAAGTGATCTGGTTCTCGGAACGCGACGACTGGGGNNCTGAAGAGCAAGATCACGAGTGGGGAAGGGAACGTCGCGCAGCTGCGCCGAATCGACGAGAAGAGCAGAACTCTCTGGTTCGTCGGAAACGCGAAGGAGCGCGGCCGCGATCCGTACTTCCGCCATTTCTACAAGATCGGAATGGATGGAAAGGGGCTCACCCTTCTCACTCCTGAAAACGCCGACCACGAAATCGCGCTGGCACCATCGGGCCAATACTTCATCGACGCGTACTCGACGCCAGAAGTGCCAACGGTCACGGTTGTGCGCGATCTGAATGGGAAGAGTGTAGTCAGGCTCGAGACAGCCGACATTACGGGATTGCGCGCGATCGGTTGGAAGCCACCGATGCCCATTACGGTCAAGGCGCGTGACGGCAAGACCGATCTCTACGGCCTGATGTACGTGCCCACGAATCTGGATCGTGCGAAGAAGTACCCGATCGTCAATCACATCTATCCGGGTCCCCAAACCGGCAGCGTCGGGGGCCGCAGCTTCTCACCGGCGCGCGGCGATGCGCAGGCGCTGGCCGAGCTGGGATTCATCGTTGTGGAGATCGATGGGATGGGGACGCCGTGGAGATCGAAATCGTTCCACGACGCCTATTTCGGGAGGATGGGCGACAACACGCTCCCCGATCAGGTCGCGGGGATGAAGGAGCTCGCTCGCCGCTATCCGTGGATCGACCTCAACCGCGCCGGAATCTACGGGCATTCCGGCGGGGGATTCGCCGCCGCCGATGCGATGTTCCGCTACCCGGATTTCTTCAAGGTCGGCATCTCGGAAGCGGGCAATCACGATCAGCGCGAGTACGAAGACGACTGGGGCGAGAGATACCAGGGCTTGCTCGCCCGCACCCAGGACAGCAGCGACAACTACGCGCCGGAGGCGAATCAGCTCCTGGCGAAGAATCTGAAAGGGAAGCTGCTCCTAGCGCACGGCACCATGGACGACAACGTTCCGCCGTACAACACGCTTCTCGTCGTCAACGAGTTGATCAAGGCGAACAAGGATTTCGATCTCATTCTGCTTCCCAACCGCACCCACGGTTTCGGTAACGAGCCCTACATGATCCGCCGCCGCTGGGATTATTTCGTCAAGAATCTGCTGGGGGCCGAGCCGCCGAAGGAATTCCAGATTGGCGAGCGCCGAGCCCGATGATGAAAACGGCAGTCTTCCTCTGCAGTTGCCTGGCAACATCGCCCGTGATGTTAGCCGCGCAGGCCGCCCTGCCAGTGTTCACGCACGCCGATACCATCCGCGGCTCGAACACGCCACAGCGCGCTTGGTGGGACGTCGCGTTCTACAACTTGCACGTCAAGGTGAATCCAGCCGACAGCAGCATCAGCGGCTACAACGCGATCACCTACCGCGTGCTCAAGCCAGCCCCTGCCCGCGAGATGCAGATCGATCTGCAGATGCCGCTCGTCGTAGATAGCATCGTGCAGGACGGGCTCGAGCTGAGCGCTCGGCGCGACGGCAACGCTTTCTTCGTCACGCTGATCGCGCCGCAGAAACGGGGAACGAGGAAGACGATCGCCGTCTACTACCATGGCAAGCCGATCGTCGCGACTCACGCGCCATGGGATGGCGGCTTCGTGTGGGCGCGCGACAGCCTTAAGCGCGACTGGGTGGTGACGGCCAACGAAGGTCTGGGCGCGAGCGCGTGGTGGCCGAACAAGGACATCTACTCCGACGAGCCCGACAGCCAACGCATCGCGATCACCGTTCCCGACTCGCTGCTGGATGCCTCGAACGGACGGTTACGCCACACGACACGGAACGCCGATGGCACGACGATGTACGAATGGTTCGTCAGGAATCCGATCAACAATTACGACGTTGCCGTCAACGCGGGGCACTACGCGCACTTCGGCGACGTCTACCAGGGAGAGAAGGGGGAACTCACGCTCGACTTCTATCCGCTCGACTATCACGTCGACACCGCCAGGAAGCAGTTCCAGCAGGTAAAGCCGATGCTCCAGTGCTTCGAGAGCTGGTTCGGTCCGTTCCCGTGGTACGAGGACGGCTACAAGCTCATCGAGACTCCACACCTTGGAATGGAGCACCAGAGCGCCGTCGCCTACGGCAATCACTACATGAACGGCTACCTCGGACGCGATCGGTCGCAGACTGGACGCGGTTTGCTCTGGGATTTCATCATCATCCACGAGAGCGCGCACGAGTGGTTCGGCAACAGTATCACGATGAAGGATGCGGCCGACATGTGGATCCACGAGAGCTTCGCTACCTATGCTGAAGGCCTGTACACGGAATGCCAACAGGGAAAGAAGGCAGGAGCGGAGTACACCATTGGACAGAGGAAACTGATTAGAAACGACGTACCGATAATCGGCGTGTACGGAATGAACCACGAAGGCTCAGGCGATATGTACGACAAGGGCGGCAACTTGCTCCATACGATCCGCCAGCTGGTTGACGACGACGCCCGCTGGCGCGGAATTCTGCGCGGGCTGGGCAAGACCTTCTGGCACCAGACCGTGACCACCAAACAGATCGAGGACTACATCAGCCGTGGCTCGGGAATGGATCTGAGCAAGGTGTTCGATGAGTATCTTCGGACGACAAAAATTCCCAAGCTCGAGTACAAGATCGAGGGACAGGAGCTCTCCTACCGCTGGAGCAATGTCGTGCCGGGATTTGCGATGCCGGTGAAGGTCACGACATCGACGGGCACCTACTCCTGGATCAAGCCAACGGAGACATGGAAGACAACTCTGATACATCTCGCCCGGCCTGAGGAGTTTCGCGTCGACGAGAACTTCTACGTCAACGCGAAGGATCTCCTCAAACCGGCTCCGGACTCAACTACCGTCCGTAAAGGCTCGTAAGGCGCGCCGTCCCAAGCTTGTTGGCGTTCAGGTTGTATCCAACCATGGCGGCCGTCGCGTTTCCGGGGAGGTCGAGCTTGTCCACCTTCAATGCAAACACAGTAAAGATGTAGTGATGGGGCTTGTCACCCACCGGCGGACACGGGCCTCCGTAACCCTTCGTCCCGAAATCGGTCGTACCCTGAGTGCTTCCCCTCGGCGCGTTCCTTCCATTTCCAGCGCCAGACAGGAGGGCAGTCGTAGTCGCGGGAATATTGTACATCACCCAATGCCACCAGCCACTTCCGGTCGGCGCATCAGGATCGTACGCGGTGACCGCGAAGGATTTCGTCCCGGCTGGCGGGTTAGACCACTGGAGTGTCGGGGAAATATTCTGTCCGGTGCACCCCATGCCGTTGAAGACATGGGCTGCTGTGATCCGCCCCTTCGATGCGAGATCGGGCGCGGTCAGCGTGAAATGCCCGCGGCCCCGTGTTGGTACGGGTCTCTGCCCCTGGGCGTCGGCGATCGATGCCACTCCGAGAATCATTGAGGCAACGGCGAACGTCGCTGCCCGGTATCTGCCTGACTTGGACATCATGTCTATCCTCCTGGTTGGCTGAACGAGATTGTCCTATCTCCACGCCCCGAGAATGGCGCCGGCGATCACGAACGAGACGAGATAGTAGGTCGTATCAATGAACCACAACTGCTTTGGCTTGCCCGAGAAGATCGCAGTCGTGTAGGTGGTCGGCGCGACAAAGCCGAGCCAGCAGACAAAGCCGAACGCGGCGCCGTGCGCGGCGCTGGGACGCATGACGTCAGGATCCACTGCCACCGCAAAATGCCCGAGCAGATGCGCCATCACCCACGCCGTGATCAACGCCGTCACGAAGGCGCTGGCGTACATGAGCGGCATGTTCGCTGCCGCCGCCTGGGCCTTCATCTGCTCCTCGGTTCTGTCCTGAAGCGCAAGCCATTTCTTCATGAACAGAACGGGAGAGTACCAGAGTCCGCCGAGGATGAACATCAGGATGGCGGCCACCAGAACTGCGAGGTAGTTGACCGGGGGGAAATGCATTGCAAAACCTCCGTCGGGTATTGGTGGGGGCGAGCCTCGGAGAATCTACGTTCCGCCCGCGAAACCCGCAGCAGTGCAAATAATGCGAATGGGGGCATAGGCCGCGGCGCCATCTGTATCAGCGGCTGGACAAGATGGCCACCGCCTTTGCCCAGCCCCGCACCCGGCAACGTCCCGACGTAGTGATGCTAACAGCCTTCAACTTGAAAGCTGCCAGCTCCCCTCTCGTTCAGTTGCAGTTCTAGCTCTAGTCCTGGTAGATGTCAGCAAACTGCTTCTTCAGCGCCACGATCTTCGGCTGATCATTGATCACGATGTACAGCTGGTCGGGATGCTGCGCCAGGTAATGCTGGTGGTACTCTTCCGCCTGGTAGAACCCTCGGAGCGACGCGACCTGCGTCACGATCGGACGTGAAAACGTCTTTGCCACCGCCAGCTGCTTGATGTAGCTCTCGGCAACCTGCTGCTGCTGAGCGTTTCTGTAGAAGATCGCCGAGCGGTACTGTGTGCCGTGGTCCGGTCCCTGACGATTGAGCTGCGTGGGGTCGTGCGCGACGGAGAAGAAGATCTGGAGGAGCTTGCCGTAGGTAACCTGCGACGGATCGTAGATGACCTCCACCGATTCCGCGTGCCCCGTGTCACCCGTGCTCACCTGCTCGTACGAGGGATTCGCCACGTCGCCGCCGGCGTAACCCGAGATGGCGCGTTTGACCCCCTTCACGTGGTCGTACACAGCTTCGACTCCCCAGAAGCACCCGCCAGCGAACACAGCGGTGTCCTCGGCGGCGCCGCCAGTCACCCGCGCATCGAGCGACGGCGCGATCACCGGCCCATCCGTCGACCGGGAAGCGCCGTTCGTGAGCTTCGCGGCGAAAAGAACGAGCGCGATCGAAATTACGGCCAAAACAGCGAGGAAGCTGGGCAGAGAGCGTTTCATCGTGAATCTCGGTGTGGGATACCTATTTAAACCAAGAAATGGCAGTGATTGTTCCGATTTTACAGCTGGTCAATCGCAGCGACAGCGCACAGTTTCGGACGAGCTATTCCGTCACCGATAGCACGTTCCCATCCGGATCCTTGAACCANNCCGATATCGCCCACGCTCCAGCCGAGTATGGTGAACGGCGCCGGTTGGAACCCTGGCACGCTCGAGACGTCGACGACCCGAATCATCACCCCGTTCGCATCAAAAACCAGCGCGAACTGGTCGTCGCTCACGAAGCGGAGCCCAATCGTCTTCTCGTAGAACGGGCGCGCCTTCTCCCTGCTTCTGGTCGGAACGAACGCGACGATGTCCATCGATCCGAGCATCGGACCTCCTTTGGATTCGGTCAGGTGAAAATCGGCGGCAGCCTCTGCTCGCTTGCTCGTCGGAACGGATAGCTGAACGCCAGCCGTCCCTCGAGATCCGGGTCCGGAGGATTGCCTCCCTCCAGAAAAATCCATTCAACGTCGACGAACTCGCTGTTCTTCCACATTCCGATCCCGACCTGTCTTTCCAGGTCCAGCTCGTGCTTGGATGCGAGCGAAAGACTTTGCAACGCGTTGAAGGCGCGATCGTGAAATTCCCTCGTCACGGGCAGGATGAGAAATCCGCATCCAGTCCGCTCCGACGCGATTCGGTACGGCAGCTCGAACTTGTCGGCGCGCACGCCCTCGATCGCCAGACGCAGCTCCAGCTTGAGCGCGCGCAGCTCGTACCGCCCCAGAAGTGCGAGCTCGGAAAGAATCTCGTAGCAGTCGGAGTCGGCGTACTCTCCTTCGTGAGCCGCAATCTTGCTCCCGAGGGTCTCCAGCACGAAGGAGAACTCGCAGGCGGTCGGCCCTCCGCGGGAAAGCGCCGCCTGNNGAAAAATCTTCCAGCAGGTACTGTCCGATCAGCGCCGACTCGCTGACGGCGGTCGATGGCGGATCCCAGTTGAGAAGAATGTCGCGCCGGAAGGTGAAGTAGTCGAGCAGCTCCGCAGGCGTGACGAAGTGGTCGCAGATCTCGAAGTAGTCGGCGTCCCTCAGGACGTGGACGAAGCCGCCGTTGCGGCTCTTCTTGAACCGCGCCGCGCGGAACGCGCGGGATTTTGGGGGCACGCGGTAGATGATCATGCTGANNATGTCCGAAGTGATTCACCAGCGACAGACCCACGTAGGCGCCGAGCAGCGCGCGGGTATTCTGGATCCGCTTCACGCCCTTCCTCACTACGTGACCGGAGATCCACTTCTCGAGGTCGCCCGCCTTGGACGTCACCTTCTGATCGCGCTCACACAATTGGAAAATGAACAGGATGCCGTCCATTATCAGCACCCTATCGGCGATCTCGACTTCTTTTTCGAAACTGATCGGCAACTGGCTTGCCGGGTACGAAAACGCCCTCATGAAGACGTTCGCGTGCTGCTGGGCGGCGTGATCGTGTAGAAGGCTGGAGGGCTCCCGGACGCTCTCTTTCACTCAGTACCGTCTCGATCGTCGTTCCCGGGCCAGCAGCAGCGCCGCGCCCACGAGACCGGTGATGGTACAGAAAAGGTAAAGCGTCCGGATGCTCACGAGCTCGTACAACGGATTCGCTTCGGTAAATGGCCGGAAGGGACGGATGTCCGCGTACATGATGCCGTCGAGCAGCGAGTGGAAGATCCCGCCAAAGATTCCACTCACCACCGCCACTGGCATGCGGAACTCGGCGGCGAGCGCTTCGTGGACCGCGTCACGCGGTCGTGCCCACCAGCCCCCGATTCGCGAGACGACCAGTCCGCACAGCATTCCGATCAGACCGCCGAGAAGAAAAGTGTGCGCCTGCCGATGCACGGGGTATTCGCCCTGCAACAGGTAGTAGCCCGACTCGACGTCGATCACGACCTGCGCGAGCGAGTACGCCGCCATCGAGAACTGTCGTGGGGCGGCGGCCTTGATGAGAAGGCCAGGACCGAGGTGGAACGGGGTTGCCGGCATGTCGCTCCAGCCAATTTATCTGACCGCCAACGCTTCCGACTAGGACGGCGTACTGTCACCACGATGAATCGCGTGGTCGCCACCGGTCTCCAGCACTATTTTTTACCCATGAAGAGCGGTCGACTGGGCTGGCGGCCCACCATGATAGTGGCCTGTCTGCTGGCGATCCAGCCGCTGCAGGCGCAAACCGACGAGATCCAGGTCTACACCGGCGAGCTTGAAACGCCGGGCAAAGCGAATCTCACTGTCCATGCCAACTACACGCCCGACGGCCGCGCGGTCGCCGGATTTCCCGGCGCGGTCGTGCCCCAGGGATCGCTCAATGGTGCCTTCGAGTGGGCTTACGGCGTAACTGACTGGTTCGAGGCAGGTACCTATCTTCCCGTTTACACCCTTACCCGCGACCGGAAACTCGAGCTCGATGGGGGCAAGCTGCGGGCGCTGTTCGCGGTGCCGCACGCAGAGACCCGAAGTTTCTTCTATGGGGTGAACTTCGAGCTGAGCTTCAATTCGAGGCATTGGGATCAGTCGCGATACGGGGGAGAGATACGGCCGATAGTCGGGGCGCGGGCAGGTCCCTGGGATCTGATCGTCAATCCCATCCTGGACACCTCGTTTGACGGGTTTTCCCGCCTCGATTTCGCGCCGTCTCTGCGCCTCGCCTACAACCGAACGCCGGCTTTCGCGCTGGCTGTGGAGCACTACGCCGACTTCGGCCAGCTCCGTCATCTGGATAGTCGCGCGAAGCAGGAGCACAACCTCTTTGCCGTAGCCGACTACGCTCGCAAGCTGTTCGACGTCGAGGCAGGCGTCGGTTTCGGTTTGACCGCGGCTTCGGACAAGCTCGTGCTCAAGACGATCGTCTCACACACGTTCTGAGTCACCCGCCCCAACGGCCTTCTCGTGATCGATCGGCGGGAACGTCAATCGTGCTTCCCGTAACTCGTGTCCAAACAGGTCACCTGCGTGGTACGAGACGTTGCGCGACATACGACGCCCAGGTCGTCCCACGATGCTGGCCCTTGGTGGACAGGACCACGACGACGGTGCCGTCAGTAAGAACGCGCGCGATGCTGGTGTTGCCGGCGTCTCCGATCCCGGAGTGCATNNACTCTCCCGTTCCGGACGTACACCCTGGTGCCGTAGCCGTAGTGAATCTCGAACGGCGGCTCGCTCCGGACGTGCGTCAGGGGTGACTCGAGCTCCACGCTTTCGGCTCGGCCAAAGAGCCGCGCATCGTGGATCGCGGTTACCCAGCGCGCAATGTCTCTCGCCGTGCTGCGCATCCCGCTCGCGCCTTTGTGTCCCCAGTCTCCGCCCTGAAAGTCGGTCGATTCCATGCGGGCGGGGACGAGCAGCTCCCGCTTGACGTATTCCTCCCAGGTGAAGCCCGAAGCCACCTCGATGATCGCCGCCAGCAGCTGATAGTCATCATCCGAGTATCTGTAATGAGTACCCGGTGGGTACTCGAGGGGGAGCGCGAGTATCGCGTTGACGGCGCCATCGCGGCGCATGATCCCCGTGCCGGCCGAGTGTCCCCGCAGCCCCGATGTGTGCGTCAGGAGATGGAAAACCGTAATCCCGCGCTTTGTCTCCGGGGCGTGGGGAAAAAAGCGGGAGATGGGATCGTTGAAGGAGAGGCGATGCTGCGCGCGCAATCTCAGGATCGCCGCCGCGGTGAACCCCTTTGTCATGGAGCCGATGTCAAACTTGCTCGAGAGAGTGAGCCGCTTTCCGGTTCGCGGTGAATACGCCTTTTCGAGCAGAACCGAAGTGTCTCTCGCCACCAGCACGACGCCGGAAAAGCCGGTGTCCGCCTGTGCGCGGACAATCGCGTCGAGGCGCGCGGGGCTTTGCGCCACGATGCCCGTCGCGGGAAAGAGGAGCAACAGCAGGGCGAGACGATTGCTCATTCGCCTCCTACGGTTGGAGTGACGGTTCCTGTCAGAGCTCCCTTCGCACGCCGTTATACATGCCCATTGTCATCTTTGCTCCGTGAGCGCTATGGAATGAGGGCGATCGCCGTTAGAATTGCAGCCGTGATGACCGATTTGACGTAAACCGCGCGCGCCTGCCGCTGAACCTGCTGCAACTCGGCGGCGTCCGAAATCTGTTGCGGGCCGTTGTCCATATCGCGCTGACCGCGCGATGCGAGTTTTACTCACGTTTTGTCACGCGCCTGAAAGACGCCGAGTGCGCCAACGCAGAACGGAAGAAAGAGGGGAAGCCTCCACACGAGAGGGGCGCGGATGCCGATCAGGAGCACGGCGATGACGACGCCGACACTAAGCGCCCCGATCCCAAACGTAAGTCGCTTGCGCCGCTCGCTCACGCCGATGTTGGCTTTCTGTGACGGACCCGTCGTGTCCATTGCTTCCTCGGTGCTGTTACAGACGACCTAGTTTAGCGCGTGCGACTCCAACCGGCCAAGCTCAGCCGCAATAAGGTCGATGCCCTCGCGACACGGAATCGGCCTGAGCGTAGCGTGAAAAACGCCTTCGGCGGGCGCACCGTCCGGCGTTGCCTAGCCATACATTCGCAGCTAAGATATTGCGGCTCGATCCTCCCTAACGACCTTGCCAGGCCTCCGGTCCCCGATGCGAAATCGCGCTGCAAGGCTCAACAACATCCTCAGGTTGGTCGCACTCGCGTCCTTCGCGACCCTCCTGACGTCGTCCCCGGCAAGTGCGCAGCACCTCCGCGACCGGATATCGGAGCTCTTTATTTTCGGTCCGGGACAGGACCCACTCTTTCTGGCCGGGTCCGGAGACCCCAACAATCCCGCGTCGTTGCAGGCCCACGGCCTCCATTTCATACCTTCTTCGAACGCGGAGAACGCGTCGCTGATCGCGTTCATCACCGACGCGCTCGGTGCCAGCGTCGCCAACATCCCGATCGGATCGACCAGTGGCGGAGAGACCTTCCGGTTCGAGGGCGGCGTGCCGGTGCGGACTTCCACGTCGGCGGGTCCGATCTTCGCCGAGCGGGCGCAAACTCTGGGACGGGGGCGGGTACTGGCGGGGATAAGCCGAACCGGTTTCCGATTCGCCACGCTACGCGGCGTAGACATGCATGACATCGGTCTGACATTCACTCACCAGAACGTCAATTTTCCCGGGTGCAATGTCCAGTTCGGCGCCGACTGCTCGCTGTACGGCGTACCGGTTCTCGAGAACGACGCGATGGATTTTCACTTGTCGATGGACCTCAGCGTGCAGGTCACGTCGATTTACGTCACTTACGGTGTGACAGACCGATTCGATTTTGGACTGGTAGTCCCCGTCGTGCAAGCGGACTTTCGCGGCGCCAGCGATGCGCAAATCCGGCCGTTCGGGGGTACGACGGCAGCGCACTATTTTGCTGGTACCCCCGATAATCCCGTCCTGACCGCCAGTCGTCAAAGCCTGGGCTCGGCGGCTGGTCTTGGCGATGTCGCGCTGCGAGCAAAGGTAAACCTGCGAGAGACGCCCGACGCCAGCGTCGCATTTCTCGTCGACGGCCGATTTCCGACCGGGAGCCAACAGGACATGCTCGGCTCCGGCAAATTTGCGGGGCGGGCCGTGTTGATCTTCAATTCACGCTTCAGTGACTTCTCGCCCCATCTGAACGCCGGTTATTTGCATCACGCCGGCACACAGCAGAACGACGCCGTGCTAGGGACTATCGGATTCGATGATCGAATGAACGACAACGTCACTCTCGCCGCGGATCTTGTGACGGAGCTGCAGGTGGGTGACAGCAAGCTTCACTTGCCCGGCCTCGTAACTTATGACGCGCCGTTTCGCCGAACGCTGATTCCCACGAATATTCCCGATATTCGGGACGATATCGTCAATGGCTCGTTCGGCTTCAAGTTCACTCCCGCCCGCAACACCACGGGCGTTCTGAACGCGCTCTTTCCGCTGAATCGCGGTGGATTGAGAGCCAACCTCGTCTACACCGCCGGCATCGAGTACACGTTCTAGCTATCGGCGAGAGCGAGGGTCAGCGCATCGACGAGAACGACGGTCAGCGCATTGACGTGAGTCGCCACGCGCGTCCGTCGTGCCCGAGCGTCACGGCAAAAGTGACTGGCTGGCGCTCTGTTTTGCCCGCCGTCGTCACATACTCGTAAGCTCCAACAAGTTGAGCGTCCGCCCCCGACGCGCCTGAAGCCGTGACGTTCGCCACCTTGAAACTGGCGTTGATGGTCCGCGCGCCCTGGAAGAACTGCTCGAAGCGCCGCTGCTGATCCGATGTCAGGCCCGGGTAGACACGACGGATGGCGCCGATGTCCTTCGACTCTATCGCCCGAGCGAAAGCTTCAACCGTAGGCGCGATGTCAGCGGCAGTTGGCGTCGCTGGGGGCGGTGCTGTCTCTTGTTTCGGCGGCGGCTGGACGACTGCAGCCGTGGTTACGACCGAAGGAGGCGCCGGCAAGGCTTCCTGCCTGGTACTCGGAATTTGCGCTGGCGCCTGCGTGAGCGGAGCCGCCGTGGTCGTGACCTGAGATTGAATCGGCTTGGACGCGACCTTGGTGACGACGGTACCAGCACGCGTGTCGCGCACGGTAGCGCGGGGTTTTTCCTGCTTGATAGGCCGCGGCACCGAGGACGGCGGCTGGGTTTCGCGAATGGGGGTGGCCGCCGCCGAAGAAGTCCCAGCGGTCAGCTGAGGCGATGCTGGCGTGGCTATCGGCACCGGCTTGTCGGCGGCTTCCAGCTTTGGCGAACCGGATCGCGAGCCTTGCGACCACGCGATCGCGAACAAGGATGCCACGGCGAGCGCTCCCCCACCCGCGAAGGCGAGCGTCCTCACCCGTTTCCGGGAGCTCGTTCTCGACTGCTCGATGGCACTGGCAACGGAAGCGCTCAACGAAACCGATGCCGGATAGGAAGGGCCGCTCAACTTGGATCGCACGTTGGTCAGGTCATTCGCCATGTCGAGCGCGCTCGCATACCGATCCGAAGGCTCCTTCGCCATGGCCTTCCGGACGATGCGGTCGAGGGCAGGGGGAAGTCCGGGCATCAGCTCGGTAATATTTCGCGGCGTTTCGGTGATGATTTTGAAAAACAGGTTCTGCAGAGTGGGAGCCTCGAAGGGCTTCATCATCGTGAGGATCTGATACAGAACGCCACCGACCGCGAAGATATCGGTAGCCGGGCTGGTCTTTCCCTCGGTGATCTGCTCCGGAGCCATGTAGGTCTAGGTTCCCAGAATCGATCCGGTGCTGGTCATGCTCGAAGACGCGAGATGGGCGACGCCGAAGTCCATGATCTTCGCTCTCCCATCTTCCGCTACGCGAATATTCGCCGGCTTGATGTCTCGATGTACGATGCCGCGCCTGTGCGCGAACGAGAGCCCTGTGAGAACGTCGATTATGATGTCGAGTCTGGCTTGCAGCGAGAGCGGCTCCGNNCGCCAACTCGATCAGTCGCTCCAGGTCCACCCCCTGGATGAATTCCATCGCGATGTAGAGGTGCCCATCCGATTCACCAAGGTCGTAGATGCACACGACGTTGGGATGCTGGAGAGATGCGGCAGCCTGCGCCTCGTGCAGGAAGCGCTTCCGCAGGTCGTCCTGCCTCGCGATCGACTCATTCATCACCTTGATCGCGACGTTTCGGTCGAGGACGGAATCGTGGGCCCTGTAGACCACCCCCATCGCGCCCTCGCCTACGAGCTCGATGATGCGGTATTTGCCAATTTCTGAAATGTTCGCGTCGGCCATGGGGAGGAGATGGTCTTACACGGGGGAATCGAGCCGGACGGGAGGAATATTCAGCATGCAACCCAATACGGCAACAGGTCGCCGGCTCCGGTAGTCGTTCCAGCACGGATCACCGCGACGATGTCGCGGACATTGCTCAGGCCCCGTTTGCGAGCATCGACGCGGCGATGGCGGCCTGCCCGAAGCTGATCGCGCCGTCGTTCGGGCCGAGTTGCCGCGGCACCAGGACTCTCAGGCCGCGCGCCTTGAGGCGCCCGCTGACGCGCGAGAGCAGCCGCGCGTTCTGGAACGACCCACCACCGAGCGCCACCACGTCGATTCCAGCACCATCCGCCACTGCGCCGGCGACCTCGGCCGCTGCCCTCGCCACACTCTCGTGAAAGCATGCCGCCAGGAAGCCAGCGTCAACGCCGCGCTGGCGCTGCTCGCCGAGCGCGGCGAGCAAAGGAATGGGATCGAGCACGAGAGAGTCGCCGGTCGCGCGCATCGGAAACGCCAATGGCTCGGCCGGCTGCGTGCCGGCGAGTGATTCGAGTTCCATCGCCGCTTGTCCTTCGTAGCTGGCGTGCTGGCGGAGGCCGAGAATGGCGGATGCGGCGTCGAAGAGACGTCCCATCGATGACGCGAGTGGTGCGTTGACCCGTCGCTCGACCTGGCGTTCGGCTGTGACCCGACGATCGGGCTCGATGTCGCGGAATGCCAGCGCGAAGGCGTCGGCGACGTCGGGCTCGAGTGACAGGTAGCCGAGCGCTACGCGCCACGGTTCGCGCGCCGCGAGGTCGCCGCCCGGGAGCGGTGCATACCGCAAGTGCGCCGCCCGCCGATATCCGTGGAGGTCGGCGATCAACGTCTCGGCGCCCCACACGTGTCCGTCATCGCCTAGTCCCGTGCCGTCGAACGCCAGCCCGACCACCGGTGTGGTGACCCCATGCTCGGCCGCCACGGCGGCGATGTGGGCGTGGTGGTGCTGCACCGCGATGATTCTCGACAGCCCCAGCTCCTCGGCCACGCGGGTTGACATGTAGCCGGGATGCAGGTCGCGCACAGCCACTTCCGGGGCGATGCGGAAGAGGTCCTGATGTCGCGCGAGGGTGGCGCGGAAGTGCTCGAGACTCTCAATACTGTCGAGATCGCCGATGTGCGGGCTCACATGTGCCGCGTCGTCACGGACGAGCGTGAACGTGTTCTTGAGCTGTGGCCCCACGGCCAGGAGCGGTTGGGGAGAGGCAACCGGAAGCCTCAGCGCAAGTGGCGCGTAACCCCGGGCGCGGCGCAGCAGCATCGGTGCGCCGTCGACGACGCGGGCGACCGAGTCGTCGATCCGCGAGAAGATCTCCCGGTCGTGGAGCAAGAACAAGTCGGCGATGTCATGGAGACGGATGCGCGCCTCAGTGTTCCCGATTGCGATCGGCTCGTCGCTCAGGTTGCCGCTGGTCATCACGAGGGGCCGGCCGACGGCCTCGAGCAGAAGGTGGTGGAGCGGTGTGTACGGGAGCATGACGCCGAGCCACGGGGAGCCCGGAGCCACCGCCTGGNNGCGAGCATCACGCCCACGCGGTCGAGCCCGGGCGAAACCGCTGGCGCGAGGCGCGACCCCGCGGCTCTCTCCACCAGCAGCACCGGACGCTCAGGGCCAGTGAGGAGATGAGCCTCCGGCGCGGAGAATGCACCGAGCGCGCGGGCATCGCCGATGGTCCGGACCATCACCGCGAAGGGCTTGGCGTCGCGATGCTTCCGTTGGCGGAGCCGGCGCACCACGATGTCGTTGGTCGCGTCGCACGCGAGATGGAATCCGCCGATGCCGCGAATCGCGATGATCCGACCGATGCGCAACTCCGCAGCAGCTTCGCGGATGGCGGCGTCTCCTTCCGACAGCGCGATGCCGTCCTCGCGCGCGAGCCAGACGCGGGGGCCGCACTCGGGGCAGGCCACGGTCTCGGCGTGGTGGCGACGGTCGGCCGGCGTGAGGTACTCGACCTCGCAGAGTGCGCAGAGCGGAAAGGCCGCCATCGAGGTGCGCTCGCGGTCATAGGGCAGCGAGCGGATGACCGTGTATCGCGGACCGCAATTCGTGCACGTAATGAACGGGTGCCGAAAGCGGCGATCCGCGGGGTCGAATAGCTCGGCTTCGCACTCCGCACAGATCGCGAGATCCGGCGTGACTGGGCGGATGCCTTCCGCGTCGGCGCTGGCGATGATCCGGAAGTCGTGCGCGCCGGCCGGCACTGTGGCGGCGTGCTCAAGGGCATCGATCCGCGCAGCAGGCGGCACCTCCGTTCGAAGCTCCCGCTGAAAAGCCTCGAGCTCCTCCGCACCGCCCTCAACGTGAATCTCTACCGTTCCGGCGACGTTGCGCACCCATCCGGCCAGCGCATGGCGCACCGCAAGTCGGTATACGAATGGGCGAAAGCCCACGCCCTGCACGACGCCCGTCACGCGGAGCAACCGTGCGGCGATCGCCGGCGCCGCCGTCATCCGGAGGCGGTGACCGGTCTAGCGGAATCGCGCAGGAAGTCGAACCATTCGCTGAGTCCCTGACCAGTCAGGGCCGAGACGCGGAACACTTCGAGCTTCGGGTTCACTGACAGCGCGTTTGCGACCGCGCGATCCATGTCGAATGGAACGTGCGGCAGCAGATCGGTTTTTGTCATGACGACGCGCCGCGCGTTCTCGAACATTTTCGGATACTTGAGCGGCTTGTCCTCGCCCTCCGTGACGGCGAACAGGATGATCATCTCCTTTTCGCCCAGGTCCCAGTTCGCCGGGCAGACCAGATTGCCGACGTTCTCGATAAAGAGCAGCCGTGTCTGATCGAGCTCGATGGCGTCGATCGCGGTCATCACCTGCAGGGCGTCGAGGTGGCAGGCGCCACCGGTGACGACCGCGCTGACGAGACGCGGCGTGTGCACGGCCAGCCGGTCGGCGTCATTCTGAGTCTGCACGTCGCCCGTGATCACGGCGATGTCCAGCTCCTCACCCAGCGTGCCGAGCGTCTTCTCGAGGAGCGTCGTCTTCCCCGCGCCCGGCGACGAGACGAGGTTGATCGCCGTGACCCCGTGCGCGGCGAGGCGCGAGCGCACCTGGGCCGCCAACTCGTCGTTGCGCGCCATCACGCGCTCGCGAACCTCAATCGTCCGGACGGCCATCGTCGATCTCCAGGTATGCCACGCGGAGCACGTCCCCGCTGCAGCGCAAGATGTGCGGCTTCGCTCCAGCGAAGGGCGGAGTGGCGAACACGGCTTCGAGGCAGAACTCGAGGCTCGCCGGCTCGACGCCCGCGCTGTCGCCGACGTCGACGGCGACGGTCACGAGTTGCGGAGCCGCATCGCCGAGTTTTTCTTCGGCGATGCGGGCGATCTCCATCGCGAAGCTCATCTCGTGCACGCCGCCGCCGGCTCGCGCGGTTCGCAGCGATGCCCCCATTGCAACAGACGCTCGATCACGACGCCGACGGCGGTTTCCACGGCGCGATCCACGGCCGGGCTGAGCCCGATGCCCATCTCTACCAACTGCGGCTGCACTCCAATGGCGACGGTTTCCAGCGGAAGTTTGCCGCGCCACTCGGCGGCCGCGAGAACATCGCGCATGTCGACCTGGTGCGGCGAGAGTTTGCGGCTGAGGTAAATCGGTAGCTGGTCGCGCTCGAGCACGACCACCTGACCGGGTAACTTGCCGCCGGCGATGGCGTCGAGCAGCACGAGGCGTTCCGCATCCTCGACGAGCGGGAGGAGTGACATCCCCCACGTGCCACCGTCGGCCAGCTCGACGCCCTCCAGCGTCCACTCGTCGCGGAGGCGCGCGAGCGCCACGAGGCCAAAGCCGTCATCGCCCATCAGCGGATTCCCGAGACCGATCACCGCGCTGCCGCTCATGGCTCCTTCGTCGGAATTGGGTACTCGTGTGTCGGCCACGGACGCGACGGCACCTTGCTGACATCGTAGTCCTCGTACGCCTCGTCTGTTGATACGTAGCGTCCGCCGGTGATGATCGACGACACTCCGCCGGCGCGCTCGACGTAGTCGGAGCGGAGCGCGAAGTAGACGTGCAACATCGCGAAGATGATGAAGCCCCAGGTGAGCACGTGGTGAACGAGCCGCACGTGTTGGAGCCCGCCGAGCAGCGGCGGAACCCACCCGAACGCGCGGAAAATGAGTCCGCCCGGATTCGACTGTCCATACAGTGTGAACCCAGTCACGACCATCGCGNNATCGCTACCGTCAGGAAGTAGACGCCCGTGTACGAGTACTGCTGCAGCGGATTGTGTCCGACGAAGTTCGGCTGCTTGTCGGGACGCAAAGTCACGTACGCGATTCCCGTTCGCACGAAGTTGCGCAAGTTCTTCGGCGTCACGGGGAAGAGCGCCGGCAATCGCTCGAATTGGTTGCCGGCGAAGAGCCAGTAGAAGCGCACGATGCCGGTCATCACGAGCACGGCTGCCGCGGTGAAATGGATGAAGCGCACCCGGCCCATGAGGAAGTGGGCACTCGCCTCTCCCGAGGTCATGAAATAAGGGCGACCGATGTAGAACCCAGTCACGATCAACACGGCGATGCACGCTGCCGCGATCCAGTGCATGGCACGAATCGGCGCGCCCCATAGGTAGACCCAGGTGAAGTTGCCGCGCTCGCGCGAGAACGCGCGCCCGAGGCCGAACAACTTGAAGCGCCGCCTTCCCGTCGCTGCTCCTCCGGAGGCGGTCATTGCACCTTCACCTCCACGACCTCCCTGCCCTCGGCGTCGAGGACGTGGACGCCGCACGCCATGCATGGATCGAAGGAATGAATGGTCCGCAGGATCTCGAGCGGTCGTTCGGGGTCCACGAGCGGGTGGTTGTCCTGGAGCGAAGCTTCATACGGACCCGCCTGTCCCTCCGCGTCACGCGGCGAGCAGTTCCAGGTCGACGGCACGACGNNCGCCGCGCGGCGCGTCGAGATACCCGTAACCTTCGGCCTTCGCCGGCCACGACTCCGGATCCCACTTGTCCTTCGTGAACGTCGCCACGTCGCCGTTGCGAATGCGGCCGTTCAGCTCCCCGAGCCACTGTTCCATCTTGCGTGCGAGCAGAACCGTTTCGATGCCGCGCGCGGCGGTCCGCCCAAGCGTGGAGAAGAGAACCTCGGGACCGACCTTCAGCTTGCCGAGGGTCTCGCCTACCATCGCCTGGACGTCTTTGTGGCCGCTCGCGTATGCGACGAGCATCCGCGCAAGCGGCCCCACCTGCATCGCCCTCCCTTCGTACCGCGGCGCCTTCATCCACGTGTACTTGGTCTCGTCCTGCAGATACTTCCACGGCGGCTTGGGGCCGGTGTACTTCGGGGTCGTTTCCCCTTCATAGGGATGAAGCCCCACGGCATCTCCCTTTTCATACTCGTACCAGGAGCTGTGGATGTATTCGCGAACTTTCGCCTGGTCGTACTCGTGGACCTTGGTGAGGTCCTTGTCGAGGATGATACCGCGCGGAAAGTAGAGCGTGTCCAGGTCCCTCACGTCACCCTCGGGAAACTCCCCGCAGGCGAGGAAGTTGGGTACGCCGCCGCCGATCGCACCCCATTCCTTATAGAAGCCGGCGATGGCGACGAGGTCGGGCCAGTACACCTGCTCGACGAACGCGCGCGCCCGCGTGATCATGCCGGTGAGGTCGCTGATGCGCTCGGCGTTGATCGTCGCCGTACTGTCAATGTTGATCGCCGACGCCATGCCGCCCACCAGGAAGTTCGGATGCGGGTTCTTGCCGCCGAACACGGTGTGAAGACGAATCACGTCGCGCTGCCAGTCGAGCGCCTCGAGGTAGTGTGACACCGCGAGCAGGTTGACTTCGGGTGGCAGCTTGTACGCTGGGTGGCCCCAGTAGCCGTTCGTGAAGATGCCGAGTTGGCCGGTGCCGACGAACTTCTTGAGGCGGACCTGCACGGCCCGCAGTTCCGACTCGCCGTTGTTGGGCCACGGCGACAGGGATTGCCCGATTTTCGCCGCGGCGACAGGGTCGGCCGAGAGCGCGCTCACCACGTCCACCCAGTCGAGCGCGTGCAGGTGGTAGAAGTGGATGACGTGATCCTGGATGAACTGCATCCCGTTCACGAGGTTCCGGATGGTGTTAGCGTTTGCGGGAATCTTGATGTTCAGGGCGTCCTCCACGGCGCGGCAACTGGCCACAGCGTGAACGGCGGTGCACACACCGCAAATGCGCTGCGTGAATGCCCACGCGTCGCGCGGGTCGCGCCCCTGCATGATGATCTCGATGCCGCGGAACTGCGTCGACGACGCCCACGCCTTGGCGATCTTCCCGTTCTCCGACTGCGCCTCGATGCGCAGGTGGCCCTCAATGCGGGTGATCGGATCAACGACAACCCTGGTTCTAGCCATCGTCATTCTCCGTTTCGGTTCCGGTTTCCGGCACCTGGTGGGTCGCCTTGCGGCGCTTGATCTGCGTGTACACAGTGGCTGCTGCGTGTGTCGCGACGCCGGCGGCCGCACCGATTGCTAGCGCGGCGCCGATAGTGTCGACGCGCTGTTCCACCGGGAATCCGCCCACATTCGGGAGGCGTCCGTAAAAGGGCGTCATCGTGTCCCAGAAGCCCGGCTCGGTGCAGCCGATGCAGGGATGGCCGGCGCCGATGGGCCAGCTCGTGCGCGTATTCCATTGGAAGATCGGGCACGGCGAGAACGTCTCCGGGCCTTTGCACCCTACCGAGTACAGGCACCATCCCTTGCGTGCCGCCTCGTCGTCGAAGGACTCGACGAACTGTCCTGCGTCGAAATGCGCGCGGCGCGTGCACTGGTCATGGATGCGTTTGCCGTAGGCGAAGAGCGGTCGCCCCTCGCGATCCACGGCCGGCAGGCGCCCGAACGTCAGGTAGTGCACGACGGTCGCGGTGACCGTATCCCCGATTGGTGGACAGCCCGCGATGTTCACGATCGGCCTGTTCTTGATGATGTCACGCACGCCCACCGCGCCCGTCGGGTTGGGACGCGCCGCCTGCACGCTCCCCCAGTGAGCGCACGCGCCGACAGCAAGGATCGCGGCGGCGCCCTCAGCCGCTTCCTTCACCAGATCTTCGGCGGTGCGCCCACCTACCATCGTGTAGATGCCGCCCTCTTTCGTGGGGATCGACCCGGTGACCACGAGCACGTACTTCCCCTTGTTGGCGGCCATCGCACTCTGCTTTGCCCGCTCGACAGCCGCACCTGCCCCTGCCATGAGCGTATGGTTGTAGTCGAGCGAGATGACGTCGAGGAGAAGGTCACCGATGGTCGGGTCGGCGGTGCGGAGCACGCTCTCGACGCAGCCGGTACACTCCTGCAATTGTAGCCAGATGACACTCGGCCGCTTCACCGATTCGAGCGCCTTGGCGATGCGCGGGCCGGCGGCGATGCCGAGACCAAGTACGACAGCGATCTCGCCGCAAAACTTCAGGAAATCGCGGCGCGAGACACCGCGCGACTCGAAATGCTGGCCTAGGGTTTCGTCTTCGGTCCAAGCGTACACGGAGGGAGTCATCATCGGAACCTCGGGATGGCGTGCGTCATCCTACAAAACGATGCGCGACCTGACTGTCAGGAAAAGGAGGAATATCCGTACAGGTTATCCGCACTCCGCGAATCGCCGTGAATCCGGAGTGAAATGGTCCCCTAGCAAATGCGCGGGAGCTGGTCCCCAGGCAGGAGGTCAACGATGCGTGTACCGCCGAGCGAGGTGCGTAGGGCCACCATCCCGGGGTGCCCGGTGATCGCTCGGCCGATCTGGAGCGCCCCTGCGCCCAGTGGGTGCGAGCGCAGCGCCGCCAGCACGCGCTCGGCGTCTTCGGCGGGGACGAAGGCGAGCAGGATCCCCTCGTTGGCTACATAGAGGGGGTCGAGCCCGAGCACTTCGCACGCAGCGCGTACGTCGTCCGGCACGGGAAGCACAGTCTCGTCGATTTCGACACCGACCCCGGATGCCGCGGCGATCTCGTTGAGCGCGCTCGCAACGCCGCCGCGCGTTGGATCGCGCAGCACGTGCACGTCGACGCGCGCCGTGCGCAGGCGCTCGACGAGGCCGACCAGGCAGGCACTGTCGCTGGTGATGGTCGTCTCGAATGCGAGCCCTTCGCGCGCGGCCATGATCGCCATGCCATGGCGGCCGATGGCGCCGCTCACGATCACCACGTCGCCGGCCCGCGCGCGTTCCGGAGCCGGGCGGAATTGTGCGTCGGCCGCCCCAATGCCGGTGGTGTTGATGTAGAGACCATCGGCCTTGCCGCGCTCCACGACCTTCGTGTCACCAGCTACGACGGGCACGCCCGCCAGGCTCGCCGCATCCGCCATCGATCGGACGATTCGGTCGAGGATGTCGAGAGGGAACCCTTCCTCGAGCACGAAGCCGGCCGTCAGGCACACGGGCCGCGCGCCCATCATGGCGACGTCGTTCAGCGTGCCGTGGACGGCGAGCGACCCGATGTCCCCTCCCGGAAATTCCAGCGGACTCACGACGAACGTATCGGTCGAGACCACGACATCGACTCCCGCGACATTCACCATCGAGCCGTCGCCGAGTCGCGCCAGCGCCTCGTTGGCGAGCGCGGGAAGGAAGCGTTGGCGAAGCAGCGCCGCGCTCATCTTTCCCCCGGAGCCGTGGCCCAGTTGCACGCGGTCGTGCGCGACGAGCGGAACCGGGCAGGCGAGCGTGACCGGGCTCACGGCCGTCACGACACCGCTCCTGCCGGCTCGGCCTCACTGGCCGCGCGGTACTTCGCGAGGTGATAGTACGCGGCGCACGCACCTTCACTGGATACCATCAGCGCGCCAAGCGGGTGCTCCGGTGTGCAGCGGGTGCCGAACGCAGGGCATCGCGGCGGCTTGAGCTTTCCCGTGAGCACTTCGCCGGCGTGGCACTCCGGGGATTCGTTCACGTGAATGTCGCCGAGGCCGAACTTGAGTTCCGCGTCGAACGCGGCGAATGCGGGCCTGAGCCGCAAGCCGCTCATTGGGATCTCGCCGATGCCGCGCCATTTGCGGTCGACGAGCTCGAAGACTTCCTCGACCCGTGTACGTGCCGCCGGCGTTCCCTCACGCCGCACCGAGCGCACGTACTGATTCTCCACGGTGTGGCGGCCGGTCTCGAGCTGCTCCACCGCCATCAGCATCCCCTCGAGAATATCGAGCGGCTCGAACCCCGTGACGACGATCGGGACGCGATGTCGCATCGCCAGGGGCTCGTATTCGGTCCATCCCATCACCGCGCAGACGTGGCCGGCGGCGAGAAACCCCTGCACGCGGTTGTCCGGCGATTGCATGATCGCGCTGATCGCGGGCGGGACGGTGACGTGCGAGACGAGCACGGTGAAGTTCGGCACGCCGAGCTCGCGGGCCCGCCACACGGCCATCGCGTTCGCGGGCGCCGTGGTCTCGAACCCGACGGCGAAGAAGACCACTTCGCGATCCGGGTGGCGACGCGCGATCTCGAGCGCGTCGAGAGGCGAGTACACGACGCGCACGTTGCCGCCGCGCGCACGAACCTGTTGCAGGTCGCAGTCGCTGCCCGGAACACGCAGCATGTCACCGAACGAAGTGAAGATCACGTCGGGACGCGCGGCAAGCATGAGCGCCTTGTCGATCTGCTCGAGCGGTGTCACGCACACCGGGCACCCCGGACCATGGATCATTTCGATCGCGCCCTCGAGCAGCTCGTCGAGCCCCTGTCGCACAATGGTGTGCGTCTGGCCACCGCACACTTCCATGAGCGTCCACGGGCGCGTAGCCGTGCGCTTGATCCGCTCGATCAGCGGGCGCGCGATCGCCGCGTCGCGGTACTCGCTGAGGTATTTCACGGAATGCGGCTCCCGGTTTGCGTCACGGTCGTCGCGCTGCCACGTGAGGCTTCTGCCGCTTCCGCCACCTCATCCAGCCACCCGAGTTCGTCGAGCTGGCTCATTTCGCGGAGCACCTCGAAGGTGCGGTGCGCCTCGGCCTCGTCGACCATCGAAATCGCGAAGCCGACGTGGACGATGACGTAGTCGCCCAGGCGGGCCTCGTCCTGTACGTAGGCCAGGCACACTTCGCGGCGGACGCCGCCGAAATCGACCACGCCCATCGCTAGCCCCGTGTCGTCACGGAGCTCGACGATCTTGCCGGGAATCCCAAGACACATTGGACGCCTCTTCGCGCGATGCTGCTGATGACATTCGCGAAAGCGAAACACCGACCGTCCGCGCGGATACCACGGAATGACAGTCCCCAATGTACGCCCGCGATCGCTCGTGTCCAGCGTTCATTGCGAGACTCTCAATGCAGAGTCAATGGGACAGATACTGTCGGGGATTCGTGCTGTCGGGGATTCGTGCTGTCGGGGATTCGATTACAGCGCGAGCGATAGTTTCATTTTAAATTCCACATCGTAGCGGAGGGCGTGTACTCTCCTGACTTTCGGGTTGACACAGCCACAGCCAACCGGTCGGCACGGACTTCGCGAGCAATTGGCAGGGACTCGGTCGTCGAGCGTCGTCCACCACAGAGGCGCAACTCGGAGATCGCCGGCGGAAGCCGGGCATGGTGCGGTTTTAATGGGGGAATGTTCTTATGATGCGATTCAACCGCGCTCAACGATTGTTTCTCACCATCGCGGCGTCGGCCCTCGCCCTGACATGCACTACTGAAAAGATCGTGTATCGCAGCGGTACCAACTTCGCGGCGCCACCGGGCAGTGCGGCGAATTTCATCGGGTACTACGACGTTGCGAACAAGCAAACCGTCTGTGGATCGTGTCACGTCGACTACCAGACGCGTTGGTCGGCTACCAAACACGCGAGCGCGTGGAGCGACCTTCAGGCGAGCGGCGGGGCGACGGGAGTGTGCGAGGCGTGTCACAGTGTCACCAACCTCGGGAACGCAGTCAGCGACACGGCGGTCGGCTATCGCACCACCAAGGACGCGCGCTATCACGACGTGCAGTGCGAGAGCTGCCACGGCCCGGGACTCACGCACGCCAGCAGTCCCACCGCCGCCAACCGGCCGCTGGCTTCGATCCAGGCGGACACCAACGCCACCAATGGCTGCGGTGAATGCCACAACGGAGTGCACAATCCATTCGTCGACGAGTGGAAGCTGACCAATGAGGGGGGTCTTTCACACTCGATCGTTCAGTCCGGAACGGTGGGCAACGCCGATCAGACTTGCGTAGGGTGTCACACGGCCCAGGGTGCGCTCAACAAGTTCGGTGTCACCGAGAATTACGTGGAGAAGGTCGCGACGAATGGCCTCACCGCGGCAAACGCGCTGCCGATCGTGTGCGCCACCTGCCACGACCCACACGGTTCTGACAACGCGCACCAGCTTCGCTTCTCCATCAGCGCCCCGAACATAGACGACAATCTGTGCATGAAATGTCACCAGCGGCGCGCGGATCCGTCGCAGGTCACGACACGCAACAGCGTCCATTCACCCGAAGGGCCTACGCTCCTCGGGCTTGCCGGCTGGTTCCCTCCGGGAATGAGCGCCGGCGACTCGATCATCGGCACACATGGCACGCCGTCCAGA
Source organism: Gemmatimonadota bacterium (assembly GCA_003131365.1). GTDB lineage: Bacteria > Gemmatimonadota > Gemmatimonadetes > Gemmatimonadales > Gemmatimonadaceae > UBA4720. Next base: position 35,768 of record PKVB01000173.1, read on the forward strand.
AACCCGGAGCTGTGCGCCACGTGTCACGTCGCCCGGTACGCGGCTACCGACCTTGCCACCGGCAAGTTCGTCTTCCAGGCCACCGGGCACCGGTTCATCGCCGCCCCGTGCGTGGACGCCAACGGCGTACCGACGACCGACCAATCGTGCACTATCACCGGGAAAACATTCCGCTCGTGTGTCTCCAGCGGCTGCCACGCCACCGAGGCGGTGGCCAGGACGCTGTACCTCACCGACTCGACGCGGATACTCCAGCTCATCGCCTCGGCCAACTCGGCGCTTGCCAAAGTTAAGGCGCTGAAGCCGGGCGACTGCACTCTCGGCGGGCCGATATACACGTCATGCCTCGGTGCGCAGTTCAATGTGTCCCTGGCACAGGCACCGGGCGGATTCGTCCACAATCCGTTCCTGATCGAGCAGCTCCTCGTAGCCTCGATTAATCAGCTGCAGATAAACTATGGCGTGACGCCGAGCATTTCGGTGCCGCTTTCCCTGCAGTTCATTCTCCCGCCGCGGGAACACGTGAGTGGCGGAGCACAACGGTAGCCGGGCCACCAGATGGTGGCGGACGTGGCGAGCGGCGGGGCCGGGTGGATCGTAGCATTTCCTTCCGGCCCCGCGTGGTATACCCCGATGACTGATCTCCTCCGATGACTGACCGTCGATGATCGGGGTGCTGGCTCTTCTCCTGCTGCAAGGGCCTGAAGTGCACTACGCGGGCGGCGCGTCTTCAAAGATCGCCGGCACGACCGCGCTCGCGGGCAAGTTCACCCGCTTCCTGATGACCACGGTTCCGCAGTGGGTGCAAATCGCCGGGGTCCTCATCGGCGTGCCCGTGGGCATCATCGTCGTGTGGCAAGCGTGGAAGCACCGGCGTCAGCTCTGGGCGTGGTGGTTGGCGAGGCCGAAGGCCGTCAAGCTCTCGCTCGTCGGCGCCGCGGGCGTGGTCGCGGTGGTGGTGGGAGGCTCCGGGCTATACGGCTACAACTACATGATGCATGACAACGACTTCTGTCAGTCATGCCACGTCATGGACAAGGCATGGAATCGCTTTCAGGTGAGCGCTCACAAGAATATCCAATGCCATGCGTGCCATCGTCAGCCAATGTATGTCAGCTCGGTGGAGCTGTTCTGGTGGGTGACGCAGCGACAGATGAAGGTGCCGCCGCACGACAAGGTGCCGTCGGCCGTTTGCGGCGAATGCCACATGCGCCAGGGCACGGACTCGGCGCTGACGCTGGTCACATTGACGGCGGGGCACGCTGTGCACCTCAAGTCCGATTCGTCGGCGCTCAAGGACGTTCAGTGCGTGACTTGCCACGGCCGTGACTTTCATGTGTTCGTCCCCAACAATGCGTCGTGCGAGCAGAGCGGCTGCCACACGAACGTTCGCGTCAAACTTGGCGCGATGTCGCGGCAGGGCTTCCAGCATTGCACCACCTGTCACGACTACAAAACCCGCGTTCCCGTCGGCGCCACGGTCGCGCAGGCGCGACTCCAGCTCGGGCCCAAAGCGTTGGACTGTTCGTCTTGCCACCAAATGATGATGAAGATTCTCACGTTCGACCTGGCCGCTGACCCGCACAAGGGGAATTGCGGCATGTGTCACAATCCGCACAAACAGAACGAACCCAAGGACGCGTACAAGACCTGCGCGACCGCGCAGTGCCATTCCAACGCCGACACGCTCACGGCGTTTCATCGCGGGCTCGGCGGGCATGCGATCGATCAGTGCGGCGCGTGTCACCAGGCGCACAGTTGGAGGGTGAAGGGAACCGATTGCCTGGCTTGTCACAAGACGATCAATCAGGACCGGCCCGGCGTCCCCCGCGTAAGCACGCTGGAGAAGCGAGTGCCGTTTCAACATTCGGTGTTGTCGACTCGACAGGTCATGGAGGGCGAACCGGTGGTTCGCTTCGCGTCGTTCGTCCGGATCGCGTCGCCCGTTCGCGTCGCTCGCGTCGCTCGCGGCACCAGCCCGGCGCCGCGACGATTCATGTCGAAGCCGGCGGCCAGGGAACCGGTGGATAGCATCTTCCGGCACTCGATTCACAAGTCGCTCGCGTGCACGGATTGTCATGGGACGACCACCACGCACGGCGGCCTCAAGTTCGTCGCACCCGGCGGCTGCATGGCCTGCCACCACGGCGCGCAACAGCGCGCGCAGTGTTCCACCTGCCACAAGACCGAGCCGACCAGCCCGTACACTGTGCCGGTGACGTTCGCGATCACGGCGCGCCGCGATCCTGTCACGCGCCCGCTCGTGTTCACGCACGCGCGACACAGCGAGGTCGCATGTACACGCTGTCACGGCGACGGCGTTACACGTTCCGTGTCGGCGACCACGTGCACGACCTGTCACGCAGATCACCACGGCGCCGAGGCGAACTGCGCGAGCTGCCACCCGACTGCGCGCGCTGGGCATGACCGACTCTCGCACGCAAGCTGCGCGAGTTGCCATACCGATGCGCGCCTTGCGGCATTGCCCAAGTCGCGCGCGCTTTGCCTCCTCTGCCATCAGGAACAGCGCAACCACTACCCCGCGGGCGATTGCGCCACATGCCACGCGCTGGACCCCAGTGTCATGTTGCGAGCGGTGCGCTCGGGGCAGACCCAATGAAGCGGCTCGTCCTCCTCGCGATGGCGCTTCCCTCAGTGCTCGCCGGGCAGGGACTGCGCATCTCCGGCGTCACAACCGTGCAGTTCATCGAGCTGCGCCCGCTGATCGCCGACTCGATCGACGAGACGTTGGTGCCCGGCACGGGCGAATCGCGAACGGTCGAGGGCGGCGTTCCGGCCATCTGCCCTGTTACCTCTGCATTCTGTCAGTTCGAGCGATCGGGCAATCGCGTGAGCGCCGCGCCCGTGCTGCAGGATCTAACCGTCGCCGGATGGGGATGGGTGCAAGGTCTCAGCTTCCGCGGTGATGTGCGCGCTCGAACGCAGCTCGGCGGCACCGCCGGCTTCCTCTATCCACGTGGCGACGATCATTTCGAGGTCCTCGATGCATACGCGCAGCTGGATCGCGACGCGTGGCGTGGCCGTCTCGGGCGTCAATGGGTTACCGGCGGCCTCGGCGCGTACGCATTCGACGGCGCCGATGCGGTCTGGCGGCCCAATGGTTTCTCTGTGGAGGGGTGGGCCGGTCGCGCCCTCGTCGCCGGCCTCAATGAGCCGTACACGAGCGCGGAGCTTGCCGCGGTCGACAACATCCCGCCCCAGCAGAACGGATACGTGTTCGGCGGCCGCGCGCGCTACCGTCCCGACGCGCTCACGGCTGCTGCGTTCACGTACCAGCGTGTGCTCGTCGCAGATCGCAGCGGCCTTTACTCGGAGCGCGCGGCGCTCGATGCGTCGACGAGAAGATTCGGCGCCGCGGTCGACCTCGGCCTGGTTTACGATTTTGCGACAGGCGGCTGGAACGAGGCGCGCCTCCGTGTCGGGACCGGCGAAGGCAGATCCCTCGGCTATTCGCTCGAGGCGCGGCACTCGCGCCCCTTCTTCGAGTTGTGGACCATTTGGGGGGCATTCTCGCCGGTGGGATTCGACGAGGTACGCGCGACCGTGGACTGGAGGCCACGCGCTTCACACTTCTCGTATTCCTTGCGCGGCGCGGACCGGAAGTACGCCGAGACCAATACCGGCATTGATCTTCGCACCAACGGATGGCGCGCGGGCGGCGACGTTAGGTGGCAGGGCGGGGGCGCGCTCGCCGCATCGGGTTCATACGACGTCGACATCGGCAGCGGTGCGGCGAACACCGACGTCCGCACCGGCCTCGGGTGGATGGCGTCTGACAATCTGTCGTTTCGCGCCGACCTCATGATGACGCAGAACATCTACGAGTTCCGCATCGGCACCGGGCGCATCTACGGCGCGTCATTCGACGGCGCCGTTCGCGTCAGACCGGACGTGCGGCTGGTGGTGGACGCCGGACTCTATCAGCATACGCTCACGAACGGCGCGGCCGGCCCGGACTGGACACAGCGGCGCGGCTCGATGCGCGTCGAATGGATGCTGGGGCGCGATCCGGGCATGGTAGGCAAGGCTCCGTGAGCCGATTCGCGCGGGTGCTTACATTGCTCGTGATGCCCGCCGCACTTTGGGGGCAGGCAAGGGGAGGCGCCGCTTTTCCGCATGCGCCCCACGCTCGCCTCTTCCTTATGTGTTCGAGCTGCCACGCGGGGATCCCGACGGGGGACGCCGCCCGCTCGTTTCCCCCCGTCGCACTCTGCGGTGCGTGTCATGACGGAACGGTGGAGCCGCGCGTTCAATGGGCGCCGCCCGTTCGCTCCGGAGCCGGCCTGCTCGTGTTCTCGCATCCGGTGCATTTGGCCAAGGTGAAGGACGTCACGTGCGAATCGTGCCACTCGCTCGCCGATCCAAATCAGTGGATGAACGTCTCGCACGCCGTACCAGAGCGGTGCATCTCGTGTCACGCGCATGGCGCGAGCGCGCACCTGGCGGACGACAACGTGTGTGCGACGTGCCACAGGCCGCTCACCAGCGCGGTCGCGCTGACCGACGCCCGTGTGGCCGCGTTCCCTAAGCCTCCGTCGCATGCTCGCGCCGACTTCGTGAACGCGCACGGGGCGGCCGCTCGCGCTCCAGCAGCGAATTGCGCCACGTGTCACGCGCGCGAGAGCTGCCAACGGTGCCATGTGGACGGCGCGCGCGCTCCGACGATTCGCGCGCTCGGAAATGACGCCCGTGTCGCTCGCTTGGAGGTGGGAAGAGCGCCTGTCTATCCAACGCCCGCCGACCATCGCGGCTCTGAGTTCGCGTTACTGCACGCCAAGTCGGCCCGGGCAGACCCGGCGCGTTGCTCGGTCTGTCACACCCGCGCAAGCTGCGAGACGTGTCACACTGGCGACGGCGCGCGCGACTTCTTGCGCAGCATCCCCGATGCGCGCCAGGCAACCGCGCCCGGAGTCCAACTTCGGTGGGCAACCCCGGCCACCCTGTCCACTGGGCCGCACAACGTCAGCGTGCACCCGCCTGGTTTCGCGCGCGCGCATGGTGCCATGGCCGCGTCGGGTGAGCTCCAGTGCGCGAGCTGCCACGCGCAGCGATTTTGCTCAGACTGCCATGGGGGTGAGCGCGTGACGCGGCGCTACCATCCGAACGACTTTGTCTCGACCCACGCGCCGCAGGCGTACTCACGTGAGACCGACTGCAGCTCGTGTCACTCGACCGAGGCGTTCTGCCGTGCCTGCCATCGCCAGGTCGGCCTCGCCGCCAAGGCCAACATCCGAAGCACCGTGTTTCACAACGCGCAGCCGCTCTGGCTCCTTCAACATGGGCGCGCCGCGCGGCAGGATCTGACCAGTTGCACGACCTGTCACCAGCAAACATACTGCATGCAATGTCACTCCGACCTCGGCTCGCGGATCAATCCACACGGCCCTGGTTTCGACGCTGCGCGAATGTCCAGCAAGAACCCGCAACTCTGCCTCGTGTGCCACTTCAAGAATCCGCTTGCCAGATGATCACTAGGCATTCCGGGAGAGCTGCATGATGCGCTCGTTCGTCCGCCGGTGGTACGTGATCGTCGTAGCGGGCGGGGCGGCGCTCGCCTGCTCCGACCGGCGGGAGGCGCCGAAGGTCCCGCTCGCCAAGGGTGTCGTGGACAACTCAAACCCGGTCGACGCAGCGGCAGCCCACGCCCTCCTCGGTCCGGCGGCGAAGGCCGCGCTCGACAGCGGTAACGTGCTCTTCAGAAAGAAGGCGTACACCGCGGCGCTGGCTCAATACCGAGCGGCATCGGCCCTCGCTCCCCAGCACTCCGCGCCGCTGTTTGGAATCTACATGGTCGCCCGAGCCACCAATAATCCGGCCATGGCAGACAGCGCTCTTGCGGGGATACGCTTGCGGAGCGGCGCCATGACCCCGGCGCCGCATGCGCTGACCGACACGGCGCTGCGACGGATCCACGAGAACTTCCGGAAGACGCCGTCTGCCGGTTGACTCCCACCGCGTGAACATTCTCCAATCGGCCTGGTGACCGAACAACCTGCTGCGTGCCGGGCCCGGCGCGGCGAAACCTCCACCGTCCGTTTCTGCGCGACCTATGGGCGCGACATCGACGATGCGCTCAAGAAGGCTGCAGGTCCGTCGCCTTGACCAACCGATCTGGTGCGGGCGCCAGCCGTGGCTCGGCCCCAAGCCAGTAGAGACCATTTGCCATGATGCAGAATCCAGTGGCCGCGAACCACACCATTGCGACGCCGACGAAGCCCGTGAACGCCAGCCACCACGGGCTGTACGCAATCGACAACACCGACGCGATAGAGATGTTGATGCCGACGGCGAGATAGATGCGGCGCTCGAGGTACCAGCGGTCGGTTTGCATTATGTACCACTTCGACTTCGGGTCACCCGTTCCGAGCATCGGCGAGAAGCCGAAGCGCTTGAGGACATTGCCGACGACGCAGAATCCAGTCAGCGCCACGGTCACCGAGGCTGCCCCGGTCGCGATGATCAGCAGCGCCCACAGCGGTTGGACGAACGCCGCGAGCGACGTGGCGGCGATGAGAACGATTCCGGCGATCAGCCAAACCGTCCGTTCGATGTACCATCGATTTGTGGGAACGATGTAAATGCCCGAACGCAATGTCACGTTTCTACCCATCCCTGAGAAAGGAGCCACGCACGGATTGCGAATCGCTCCGAGGAACGAATCGCGGCAGATAATGATGTCCTCATTGAAAAAGTTCAAGATGACCTATTTTTTTTTACAGGAATTCCCCTACACAGGCCCCGCTGATCCCCGAATCCGCTTTCTTTCCCATCCGGATAGTGTTCGCTGTGTGAACGCGTTGTAGAAGGCCGCACCGCCGAACCGGAGACGACGACGAACCCCAAGCGCACCGCCGATCTCGGAGACACCGCCCCGCCTTCGGCGTTGGACCAACTTCTCGCGGTCGAACGTGAAATCGCCGCGGGCGATGCCACAGCGGCGGACGAGGCCCGCGCGCTACTTGCCTCCGCGCGCGCCGACCTCGAGGTGCGCGAGCGCCAGGCCATCGCGGACGTGGAGCGCGAAGTCGCGGAGCTGGACGCTCTCGCGCGCGCTCGCCAGGCGACGGCCGTCGGCGAAATCGAGGAGATCGCCGCTCGCCTCGCCGCACGATACCGCTCGCTCGCCGCGGCGGACGTCGCGCGCCTCGCCGCGTTCGTGGCCGACCGCGTGACCGGTCTCATCGTGGACAGTGCGCCGTGATTGTCCCGATGAGCCGCGTGCGCATCATTGGGCCGAAAGACCGGGTCGATGCGGCGCTTCGCGCCGTGCAGGACCTGGGGCAGCTTCAACTCGCCGAGTTGCCGGATCGCGCCGGCGTAGGACCGGCCCGACTTGGCCCGGCGCGTGAACGCAGGCGACGCCAATTGACGCGCCTTCTGGAGGACGTCAGGGACGCGCTGCATTCGCTGAGCGTTGCGCCGCAGCGCGTTGCGCCCGCAACGATCGCCACCCCGGACTTCGCGCGCTGGGCGCGGCTCGCGCGCCGGACGCGCCGAGAAGCCAGAACTCTCCTCGACCGCCAGACGGCGCTCCGTGACGAACGAGCACTGATCGCCCGGTATCGCGAGTTCCTGCTGGCCGTGCTACCCGCGATCCGCAAAGTCGACGGCTCCAAGCGACTAACCAGCCACGCGGTGGTGGTGCCGGCGTCAGCGCGCGGCGCGGTGGATGGGCTCGCATCCGCACTGCGTGCGGAACTCGGCGCAGAATTCACCATGTCGGCCCACCCCCTTCCGGGCGGTGACGTTGCGATCCTCCTCATCCTGCCGAGCGAGTTCAGTAATCGCCTCGATGCCCGCCTCGCCGAGGCGCGGGTACCAGAAGTCCCTCTGCCCGACGCGTACCGATCCTTGCCGCTGGCCGAGGCGGTTCCGCAGATGCTCGCGCGCCTGTTGGCGATCCCCGCGGAAGTGGAGGAATGCGAGCGCAACCTCGCCGCGCTCGGCAAAGCGCGTGGCGGCGAGATGAGGAAGGCGCAAGCGGCCGTCGAGGACTGGCTCGCCGCCGCGTCGGCACGGGAACGCACAGCAGAGACGGGCCACGCGTTCACGATCGAGGGCTGGCTGCCGGCGCGGAGCGTGGGCCCGCTCGAGCAACGCGTCCGCGAGGCTGCGGGAGCAACCGTGATCATCGAGACGATCGCGCGCGAGGACTGGGGCGCGGAGGACGCGCCGGTGGTGCTCTCCAACCCGCGCCTCTTCAGGCCCTTCGAGAAGCTGATCGCCCTTCTCCCGCTGCCGCACTACGGCACGATCGACCCGACTCCGTTCGTGGCCGTCTTTTTCCCGCTCATGTTCGGGATGATGCTCGGCGACGTAGGCTATGGCATTGTCCTGGCCGCGCTCGCCCTCATCGTGCGTGCGCGCGCCAAACCCGGATCGCTGGCCCGCACAGGGGCGGAAATAGCGGGTCCATGCGCGGCGTTCACGATCGTCTTCGGTGTGCTGTACGGCGAGTTCTTCGGAGATATCGCCCGACGCACGCTGGGCGTGCGTCCGCTGCTCCTGGATCGCGAGCAGGCGGTGTTCGCCACACTGGCAGCCGCGGTGGGTCTCGGCGTCGTGCACGTCGTGCTTGGGCTCGTACTCGGCGCGGTGACCGCCGGACGCAAGGATCCGAAGCGGGCGCTGGGCCGCGGCATGTCGGCGGTGATGGTTCTGCTCATCGTGGCTGCGTTGCTCGCCGCATTCAAAGTTCTTCCGGCGCGGCTCTTCACGCCTGCCGTGATACTGCTGCTGGTCACGTTCCCTGTCCTCGTGTTCGCGGAGGGCGTGCTCGGGATGATCGAACTGATGACGACGCTCGGAAACGTGCTGTCGTACGCACGCGTCATGGCGATCGGCACAGCGTCTGTCATACTCGCGGTGGTAGCCAACAAGATGGTAGGCGCCGTGGGGAGCACGGCGGTGGGCCTGCTCTTCGCCCTCCTGTTCCACCTCGTGAACTTCGCCATCGGGGTTTTCGGCCCCGCGATTCAGGCGTTGCGCCTTCACTATGTCGAGTTTTTCGGGAAGTTCTACAGTCCCGGGGGCCGTCCCTACGAGCCGTTCGGTCACGGCACGGCGTTAGCGGTCCCCCTCACCCAGGAGAAGCCAGCATGAATATCATGTGGATTGCCATAGGTGCAGCCGCCGCCATTGGGCTCACGGCCCTCGCGACGGCGTGGGCCCAATCGAGGATCGGCGCCGCCGGTGCCGCCGTACTCGCGGAGAAACCCGAGCTCGCGGGGACGGTGATCATCCTCGTCGCCATTCCAGAGACCATGGTGATCCTCGGGTTCATCGTCGCGCTCTCTCTCATTCTGCGCATCGGCGGCGGCTGAGCGATGGGTGAGGCGCCGAGCACGGCTCTGTTCGAACAGCTCCGGCGTGACGCCCGCGAGGCGTCGGAGCAACGCATCGCGGCAGCGCGCGCCGAGGCGCTGCGCCTCAGCAATGCCTCGGATGAGCGGCTGGCGCAGCAACGGACTGCGCAGTTGGCGGCTCGCGAGCGCGCGCACTCTGCCGCGCTCGACCGGGCTCAATCCGATGCGCGAACGCGCACCGCGCGCGAATGGCTAGCCGCGCGCGCCGAGGCGCTCGATCAGGTCTTCGTCGCGGCTCATGAAACGCTTGCCGCCCGGTCTGCGGACCCGCGATTCATCGCCGCCGTCGCCGCAATCGCGCGCGATGCGCTCTCGTACCTTCCGCCTGGAGACGCATCCGCACGATGCGCCACATCACTGGCACCGGCCGTGCGCACCGTGCTCGAGTCGCAGGCGCCCGGACGACCGGGGCTGCGCGTGATCGAGGACGATGCCGTCGCGACCGGGGTGGTGCTGGAGACAGCCGATGGCTTGCTCGCCATCGACGCCACGTTCGCGCGGCATCTTGCGCGCGAGCGACCGCGCCTCGCCATCGAGGTGGCGCACCGACTCGAGCCACCGGTATTGTGACTGACTGGGGCGACCTCGTTGCGCGCGCACGCGGCCTTTCGACGCATCTGCTCTCGGCGACACAGCTGGCGGGGCTTGCCGACTGCGCCGACCTGCCCGCGTTCGCTGCGCTCGCCGCCGAGTACGGTGCGATCGAGCCGCTCGCCGACACTCGCGTCGCCGAGCCGCATGCGCTGGAGCTGGCGGCACGACGGCGTGCGACTCAGCGCTTCGCACTCATCGTTCGGTGGGCAGGCGAGCGCATTACCGCCCTCACTCCGCTCATGGACGATGAGGATCGGCGGGCCGTCCGCGCCCTCGCCCGCGGCGCTGTCGGCGGAATTCCGGGACCAGAGAGAATGGCCGGACTCGTTCCAACGCCGTTACTCCCAGTGCGCGCGCTCGAAGAACTGTCACGCGCCGGCGACCTCGCAACTATCGGTGCCCTCCTCATGGCATGGCGACACCCGTTCGGCCCCGTGGTGAGTGATGAGGGCACCCGTCAGACCGTGGATCGCTTTCGGTTCGAGGTTGCGCTCGCGCGCGCGGCGGCTAGCCGCGCCCGCGCGTGCGCGGAGACCGCTGACTCGGCGATGCGGCATTACGTCGAGCGCACAATCGACCTTGAGAACCTCTCCGCCGCGGTCGTGCTCGCCGGCCACCATACCGACGCGTCACCCGCCTCGGTGTTCATCTCCGGCGGCGCTCTCGTCACACTGGACGATCTGACATTCGCCGCGGACGCCACGAGCGGGGATGCGATTCTGCAGCATCTCTCGGCACGCGTTGGCGCCGCGCCGCCACTCCTCGCCGCGCTGCACCCGGGGGCTCGCACGGGCGCTGATGCCGCGCTCTCCGCGATGATCGGCGAGTTTCGCCTGCGCTCTCTTCGCGAACCTGTTGGACTTGCCGCCGTGATCGCCTTTTGGCTCCGCCAACGCGCGGAACTCGGCGCACTCCAGGAGATCGTATGGCGGATCACATTGGGCGTGCCTCGCAAGCCGCCCGCCGAGCTGGCCGGAGCGCTCGCGTGAGCATGCGCGTGCGCGTAATCGCCAGTCCGGGGTTCGCAACCGGATTCCGCCTCGCCGGCTTTGCCGTCGATGAGGTGTCGAACCTGGGTGAAGCGTTCGATCGCTTCGTCGTCGCGCTCGCGCAAGCTGACCTGGGAATCCTTCTCATTGAACAGCGGCTCCTCGACACGCTGCCCGCGGCGGTGCGCCGCGACGCGGAGCGCCGGCCTGTGCCGGTGATCGTACCCATTCCGTCGCCCGCGTGGGCCGGGCAGAAGGCCGACGCCGAGAATTTCATCCTCGAGCTACTGCGACGGACCATCGGCTACCGGGTGCGCCTGCAGTGACCGCGTCGATTGTCCGGGTCGCCGGCTCGCTCGTGGAAGCGTCGCCACTCCGCGGCGCACTCTACGAGATGGCCCTGGTGGGCGACCGCCGTGTCCGCGGCGAAATCATCCGCCAGCGGGGCGACACTGCAACGCTGCAGGTCTACGAAGACACGATGGGACTCGCCGTGGGCGAGCCGGTTGAACCGCTCAACACTGCCCTCAGTGCGCAACTCGGGCCGGGATTGCTCGGCGCCGTGCTCGATGGCATCGGTAGGCCACTGGCCCGCGTTGCGAATGCGACCGGCGACTTCATCGCGCCAGGTGCGAATGCCGACATGCTCGACGGATCAAAGAAGTGGCGGTTCATCGCGACGCGTACGGCGGGCGACCACGTTGATGGGGGCGACGTGCTGGGGACGGTTGAGGAGCGCGCCGGTATCTCACACCGCGTGCTCGTGCCGCCGGGCAGGTCAGGAAAACTCGGCCAGCTTGCGAGTGGTGAGTTCACGGTGAGCGAGTCCATCGGCGCGTTTGAGGATGGCACGCCGCTCTTTCTCGCCCATCGCTGGCCGGTTCGCGTGCCCCGCCCCGTTGCGGAACGGCTGCCCACGACGCGCCCGTTTGTCACGGGGCAGCGAGTGTTCGACCTCTTCTTTCCGGTCGCCGAGGGCGGCAACGCCGCGGTGCCCGGGGGCTTCGGCACGGGAAAAACGATTATCGAACAATCGCTCGCCAAGTTTGCGGACGCAGATATCGTGGTCTACGTCGGTTGCGGCGAGCGGGGCAACGAAATGGCCGACGTCCTGACGGAGTTCCCGGAACTCATCGACCCGCGCACCGGTCGGCCGATCATGGATCGCGCTGTACTGGTCGTGAACACGTCGAATATGCCGGTGGCGGCCCGCGAAGCATCCATCTATCTCGGCGCAACGATCGCCGAGTATTTTCGCGACCAGGGCAATCGCGTAGCGCTCATGATCGACTCCACGTCGCGGTGGGCCGAGGCACTGCGCGAAATGGCTGCGCGGTTGCAGGAGATGCCGGGCGAGGAGGGGTATCCGACGTACCTCGCCAGCCGGCTCGGACAATTTTTCGAGCGCGCCGGGCGCGCCCGCCCGCTCGGCACGCCGGAGCGCGAGGGCACCGTCACAATCATCGGTGCCATTTCACCGCCCGGCGGAGATTTCTCGGAACCGGTCACTCAAGCCTCACTGCGCGTCGCGGGCGCGATGTGGGCGCTCGACGCCTCGCTCGCCCATCAGCGGCATTTTCCCGCCGTCGACTGGGACACGAGCTTTTCGCTCTATGCCGATCAGGTGACGCCGTGGTTCGCCGAGCATGGCGGCGCGAACTGGGCATCGACGCGCGCGGCATTGCTCGCGTTGCTGCAGAAGGAACGCGAACTGCGTGACATCTCGAGTCTGGTGGGACCAGAAGCGCTGGAAGACCGCGACCATCTCACGATGGACGTCGCCGCCATCGTCCGCGAAGGGGTGCTCCGCCAGAGCGCGTATCATCCCAACGATGCAGTGTGCGCGCCGACGAAGACCTACGCGCTCGGGACGGCAGCACTCTCGCTGCTCGAGGCCGGCGAAGCGGCGCTCGCCGCGGGGACGCCATTCGCGGAGCTCGACCTGGTGCCAGCGCGGCGGGCCGTCGCCGCATTGCGTGACGCCAGCGAAGCCGATGTGCCGGCGCGTGTTGAATCGGTGCGACAGGCCGCTGCAGCACTTGCCGTACGTCGCGCGAAGCCCGTGGTGACCGCATGAGTTTCGTTCCCGAGCGCACGCACCGCGGAGCGGCCGCGGCGGCCGGACCACTGCTCTTTCTGGAGCGCACGCCGCGGGTCGCGTTGGGTGAGTGGGTTGTCGTGCGGCTTCGCGACCAGCCCGAACGCCGAGGACAGGTGATCGATGCCGGCGCGCAAACGACGGTCGTGCAGCTGCTCGACCATTCCGTCGGGCTCGCACCCGATCGCGCTGAGGTCGTGCTCACGGGTGACGTCGCCACGGCGGTGGTTGGGCGCGAGTTGCTTGGCCGCTCATTCGACGGCCACGGCGCTGCCGGGGACGGGCTCCCTGCGCCGGTGGGCGAGGCGATCCGGCCGATCAATGGCGCACCGATCAATCCCGTCCGCCGCGACCGGCCCCACGATTTCATCGAGACCGGGATCAGCGCGATTGACGCGATGAACACGCTGGTGCGGGGACAGAAGCTCCCGGTGTTCAGCGGACCGGGCCTGCCGGGACTCGAATTGGCGGCGCGAATCGTCGAATGGGCGCGCGCCCCGCACGGCGAGCCGTTCGCCGTTGTGTTTGCGGGCGTCGGAATCACTGCGCGCGAGACGCGCGAGTTCGTCGAACGGGTACGCGAGAGCGGGGCGATGCCGCGCACGGTGCTCTTCCTCAACGAGGCCGCGCATCCAGCCGTGGAGCGCATCATGGCTCCGCGGCTCGCGCTCACCACGGCCGAGCACCTGGCCTTCGATTGCGGGATGCACGTCCTAGTGGTCATCGCCGACATGACACATTACTGCGAAGCCTTGCGCGAGATCGCCACCGCGCGCGAGGAGATCCCGGGTCGTCGCGGGTACCCGGGCTACATGTACACCGACCTCGCGTCTATCTACGAACGCGCGGGAATCGTGCGCGGCAAGCAGGGTTCCATCACGCAAATCCCCATCCTCACGATGCCTGACGATGATGTAACGCACCCGATCCCCGACCTGACGGGCTACATCACCGAAGGCCAAATCGTGCTGAGCCGCGAGCTGCACCGTCGCGGCATCTGGCCTCCGATCGACGTGCTTCCGTCGCTCTCCCGGTTGATGAGCAGCGGGATCGGCAAGGACCACACGCGCGCCGAGCACCGCGAGTGGAGCGATCAGCTGTACGCCATCTACGCCCGCGGCCGCGAAGCCCGTACCATGGCGGCGATCGTCGGCGAATCGGGGCTCCCCGCCGCGGATCATCGGGCGCTCGCTTTCAGCGACGCGTTCGAGCGCGACTTCATCGCGCAGCCGGCGGGCCGGCGAGCGCTCGACGAAACGTTCGACATTGGCTGGCGGCTGCTTGAAACGCTACCCCGCGGTGACCTCCTCCGCATTGCGGACGCCACATGGGAGAAGCGTGACGACGTTCGCACGGGGGCCGACGTCTCCCCTTCGGCCCCGGAACCCAGCTGATGGTCGCCCGGCGACTTGCCCCGACCCGCATCAACTTGCTGCGCGCGCGGCGCGACCTGGCGCGCGTCACGCGGGGCGTCGCCCTCACGCGCCGCAAGCGCGAGGCACTCGTCGCCGAGTTGGTCAAGCTGGCGCGACCGGCAATGGACAGTCGCGCACGCATCAGTGACGCGATGACGCGTGCGACCGAATCCCTTGCCGACGCGCTCGCCGAGCATGGAGCGGCGGGCCTCACCGCTTTGGCCTGGCCGATCCGCGAGCCCTCCGTGGAGCTACGTGCCGCGCAGGTGTGGGGCCTTGCGGTGAGCGATGTCGTGGACCGTACGCCCATCGCGCGCACGCTCGACGCGCGCGGGCTGGCTCCCGGTGCGATCGGCCCGGCGGTGGCCGACACCGTGGCGCGATTCGAGCAGCTCGGGGATTTGCTCGTGGACGCGGCACCGCGCGAACAGCGGGTGCGACGGTTGAGCGAGGCGGTCCAGGCAACTACGCGGCGACTCATGACGCTCGAGCACCGTGTGGCTCCCGGGCTCGTCGCCCAGATCAACGCCGTGCGCCAGCAGCTCGAGGAGCGGGAGCGGGAGGAGCACCTTCGNNCTTCGGCTGCGGCGGGTGACGCGCCCGCGACAGCGCTAGTCCGCATCAACGTTTTCGCGCCTGCTCGATGGCGGTGCTGATGTCGGCAGCGTGGGCGGTGTATTCCGGAAGATTGCGCGCTTTCTCGGCCGGCTCCGCCGCGAGTAGCCGCCGCCGAAAGCTCCTGCTTGCGGCGGCGTCGCCGCGAGCATCTGCCGCGCGCGCGGCGAGCGCCAACCCAAGCAGGTGGGTGGGTTGCTGCGCGAGGATCGTGTCGCCCTGCGCCGTCGCGCTCGAAACGTCGCCGGTCACGAGCGCAACGAGGCCAACGTCATAGCGCCGATGCGCGTCGAGCGGTGTAAGTGCCTCGAGTGCGCCGAGCGCCATTGGCCCAAAGAAAGCGGCACTGTCCTTTTTCCCCTCGCTCGAGAGCCGCATCACCCGATTGAACAGGCGATCGGCACGCTCTTCCGGCGACATCGAGGAAATGTCCGGCGCTTGGACCACACCGGTGCCGAAAGGTACACGTTGTTCGGACTCTCCTCCGGCCCCGCGTGAACCGAACTGAATGACCGAAAGCACGATCAGGAGGAGGATTGCCAGAGCCGGTACGCCCCACCGCAGCGCTTTCGAGCCCGATGGCGATTGCGCGGGCGAACCGCGCCCGTGGACGGACGAGCCGCAGTTGTGGCAAAACTGCGAGTTGGCGTTGAGCTTCGTTCCGCAATCGCTACAAAACCTGGGATTTGCTGCTGGAGTATTCGTTGCCATGGTACCGGGAGTAGGCGGCTGATGGGCGATTTTCGAGTGCGGCGACTGACCGTCGACTACTGTGTGGTTGTTTCTGGTGCTGTCCATCGTCGAACGAGGATCGCGACGAGCGCCAGCCCTCCGACCACGAGGAGCACCGGGATAACATAGAGCAGAATGTTCAGCCCCGTCATGGTAGGGTCGAGCAGAATCCACTCTCCGTACTTGGAGACGAAGTACGCTTTGACCTGATCCGGTGTATTGCCTGCGCGCAGCTTGTCACGCACTACGATGCGCATCTGCCGCGCGAGATCGGACGGCGAGTCCTGGATGGATTCGCCCTGGCACACCGGGCAGCGGAGGGTCGATGCGACCGCCGTCGTTTGCGCCTCGAGCGCGGAATCCGAGGCCGTCGTCGTCGTCGCCGTCGCCGATGGACGCGAAGGTGCTGCGACGTCTTGCGCGCGGGCGGGCGCCGCAACGCAGGTTGCGACAGCCACGGCTACGGTTGCGAGTGCAGCGTATCTCACGGAACCCGCGCGCGAGGCACCGTGCCGGCAGCAGTCGCATTCGGCAGCAGGGAATCGATCCATTGATGCAGAATGTTCGCCGAGACGGGGCCCACCTGCTTGTACGCGATGCGTCCGGTCGCGTCGACGATGAATGTCTCGGGTACGCCGTATACACCGTAGTCGATGGCGGTCAGCGCGCCGGGATCCAACAGGGCCGGGTAACTCTGGCCGCCCATCTCACCGATCCACTGGGTTGCCGAAGCTGCGCTGTCATTGTAAAGCACACCAATGAACCGCGCCGGCCGGCCGGCGTATTGCCGAGCCGTCTCGCTGAGCGTGGCGTGTTCGCTGCGACAAGGCCCGCACCACGACGCCCAGAAATTCACGACCACCACCTTGCCCACCAGTTCGCCGAGGCGGAACGTATCACCGAGCGGCTGCATAAGTGGTCCGTCGCCGGGAGCGAAGACTGTCAGGGTGAAGTTCGGGGCGGCGTGTCCCGGGAGCGGGGAGGGGATTTCAGCCGGATCGCGAGAAAACCCATAGGCGAAGAGCGCGATGAGCGGCGCTGCCGCGAGCACGGCGATGCTGGCGCGCTTCCAGTTCATGGATCAGCGTTCGCGACGGTGGGGCCCGCTGATGCTGAATTCGTGGCGAGCGCCGGCGCCCCCGTACCTCGGCTGCTGTAGAACAGGCCGATGAATGCTCCTATCACTACCACGAGCCCACCGAACCAGATCCACGTGACGAATGGCTCGACGATCACCTTTACCGTCGCGTTGGCGCCGCCGGAGTCGAACGCCATGAGATTGACATAGAGATCGCCTCGCCAGCTGCTGCTCACGTCGGGCGTCGGCACCGGTTGGTCCGACACGCGGTAGTAGTTCATTCGCGGTTCTAGGGTTCCAATGATTGCACCGTTCTTGCCGACTACATCCATCGTGGCGCCGATCACCGACCGCTGCGGTTCCTCTCGGCCCCACAGGTTCTTCAGTCGCACCGTACGGCCGGAGACGGTGAGCGTCTGGCCCGGCGTGAGCGTCGCCTCGCGCTCCGTGCGAAACGTCGATGATGCCGTGATTCCCAGCGCGATCAACAGCACGCCAATGTGCGCAACGTATCCACCGTATCGACGGCGATTGCCGGCGACCAGGCGCACAAGTGCTGTCGGCCAGCTCTCGCCGTGCGCGCGATGCCGGGCGCGCATGCCGATCCAGAACTCCCGCAGATTGCTCATCGCCGCATACCCGACGAACGCGAACGCGAGAATCGCGTAGATGCTGCGTGCTCCCGCGATCACCGCAATCGCGCCAAGGATCACCGCGGCGATGCCCGGTGGATACAGTCGCTTGCGAGCATCGGCCCACGTAGTGCTGCCCCATGGAAGCGCGGGCCCCACGCCCATGAGGAAGAGGAGCGACACCATCGCCGGGAGCGCCATCCGGTTGAAGAACGGCACCCCGACGCTGACTTTGACGCCGCGCACTGCTTCGGCGACGAGCGGATACAGAGTGCCGACGAGCACCGTCAGCATCACCGCGGTGAGGAAGAGGTTGTTGAGCAGGAACACCGTTTCACGCGACGCCGCCCCGCCGAGCTTACCCTTGGTCTGAATGCGTTCCGAGTTGCCGGCGACCAGCGTCAGCGTCGTCACGAGCACGATCGCGATGAACGCGAGGAAATAGTAGCCGATCGCACCCGTCGTGAACGCGTGGACGGACGAAAGAATCCCCGAGCGGGTCAGGAACGTGCCGAGGATCGTCAGCACGAATGTCGCGACGCACAGGTTCAACGTCCACAGTCGGAGCATGTTGCGCCGCTCCTGCACCATCACCGAGTGGAGATAGGCGGTCGCCGTGAGCCACGGAAGAAACGATGCGTTCTCGACGGGATCCCACGCCCAGTAGCCGCCCCAACCGAGCACCCCGTACGACCACCACATGCCCGCGATGATGGCGGCGGAGAGAAATCCCCACGATGCAAGCATCCAGCGCCGCGATAGGATAGACCAGTCGTTCGATGCAGCCTCGTTGGAGAAAATTGCGCCGAGGGCGAATGCGAACGGCACCGACATTCCGACATAGCCGAGGTACAGCAGCGGCGGGTGAACCGCCATCAGGTAGTGATTCTGTAGCAACGTGTTCGGCCCCGGGCCATCGGCCGGCACCGGAAACACCGGCAGAAACGGATCAGCGGGCCCCACTAGCAGAATCGCGAAGAACGCGGCGACGGCGAGTAGTGTCATCACCGCGTACGGAACGAGGTTTCCAGGCCGGCGATGGTGAAGCAGCACGACCGCGGCCGAGTACAGGCCCAGTACCCAGGCCCAAAAGAGAATCGAGCCTTCGAGCGCGCCCCAAAGCGAAATGATGGTGAAAAGCAGAGGCGTGGAGCGGCTGCCCACCGCCGCCACGTACGACACCGAGAAGTCGTGCGTGACGAGCGCGACAACCATCGACCCCGCCGCGACGCTCACCAGCAGGAAGTTCGTGTACACCGCGCCATACACCAGCTGGAGCCATTCCTGCCGGCCGGTGCGGATCGCTACGGGGGTGAGAATCGCTCCGAACGCCACGGCTGCCAGTGATACCAGCAGCGCATTGTGTGCAAGCAGGCCGATCACTGCGTGGACTGCTCTAACAGCGTCTTGTACTTCTCGTGCGCCGACTCGCCGGGTTTGGGCGGACGGTACTCGTTCGAGTGCTTAACCATCAGGCCCGTTGCCTCGAACACACCGGCCGTACCGACGCGTCCTTCGACGACGACGCCCATGCCGTCACGGAACATCTGCGGCGGAGCGCCCGTCGAGTGCACCTGCATCTCTCGCGCGCCGTCGGTAACCGTAAAGCGCAGATCGAGTGTCTGCGCGTTCCACTTCACCGAGCCCGGCTTCACCTGTCCGCCGAGGCGCACCGGCACGCCCACGCCCTCGTTGCCCTTCGCGAGCAGCTCCTTGGGCGTTAGAAAGAACACCACGTTCTTCTGCAGGCCGCCGAACAGCAACCACGCGAACACCGCGACGATGACGGCCGCACCTCCAATTATCCACGCGCGTTTCATTGACTCTTCTCCCCGCTGCGCTGTTGCGCAATGCGCTCATAGTCGGCCCGGGCGCGCCCACCCTTTCGGACAAGTCGCAATGAATATCCGAGCAGGACGATCCAAGTCACCGTGTACGCCGCGATGATGAAATTCAGGTTCGACGCCGCTGTTATCACTGGCCTCCCATTGCGGCCGCCTCGGCCATGTGCTCGACCGCTCGCTCGAGACGGGCGATTTCGTACCGCCTGCGGATGAAATAGATCATAACCAGCAGCAGCGCGATCGCATTCAGCCGCAGCCCCATCGTGTACCTGGGGTCGAGGGTGGCCGGGCTCGACGGCGGCTGATGGAGCGTGCGCCACCACTTCACCGACATGTACACGATCGGGACGTTGAGCGCGCCGATCGCCCCGACCGCCGCGCTCCATCGCGCCTTCTGCTGCGCGTCGTCGGTAAAGGCGCGCAGAGCAAGATAGCCGACAAAGATCAGGAACAGCACCAGCGTGGATGTCAGGCGCGCGTCCCATACCCACCATACACCCCAGGCCGGACGCCCCCAGATCATGCCCAGCATCAGCGTGAGGCCGTTGAACGTCGCACCCACCTCGGCCGCCGATGCGGCGATCAGGTCGTCGTTTTCCCGGCGCCGCCACAGATAGCGCACGCTGAAGACGAGGACGACGAAGAACGAGAGGAACGTCATCCAGGCTGCCGGAACGTGCACGTACATGATCTTCTGCAGGTGCCCCATGTCACCTTCGGCCGGAGATGTCAGGATCGCATAAGCCTGGGCGGCGATCACGGCGCCGAAGCTGACGAATGCCGGCCAAACACCGGTGCGTGGGGGGCGGGCAGTTAGTATGTCGCGCGATTGGTCGGAAGAAGAGATCATTGGCCTTCAGGCTTCAATTACGTGTTCGAACGCGATGAACGTGGCTGTCAGGAATACTAGGTCGTACGCCACGAGTAGTCGAATCCAGGCGCCCGCTTCGTGCATCACATCCGCGCCCAGCAGTGCCTTTGACGCCGTGGTCGCCGCGAGCAGGACCGGCACCAGCATTGGGAAAAGTAGCAGCGGAAGCAGAACTTCGCGGGCGCGGCTTCGGCTCGCCATCGACGCGTAGAAAGTGCCCAGCACTACCAGGCCCACGACGCCGAGCGCCAGGACGCCGAGCAAAGGCGGCCAATCAGCAGGGATCCGAACGCCGAACAACACGACGCCCGCGACCACGACGATGGCCACCATCAGCGTCAGGAACATCAGGTTGCCGAGCAGCTTTCCGGCAAAGATTGTCCAGCGCGGCCCGGGATACAGCAGCAGCGGTTCGAGCGCACCACTCTCTAGCTCGACCTGGAAAGACCGATTGAACGCGAGCACCCCGGAGAACAGCAGGGCCAGCCACACCGCCCCGACCGCCGCATTGCGTAGGGCATCTGCATCAGGGCCGAGAGCCAGTCCGAGAAGAACGAGGATCGTCACGCCGAGCGACGCCACGCTGTTGAACCCGGCTTTGGCGCGTAGCTCGGTAGTGACGTCCTTTCTCGCGATGGCACGCACCCGCCGCCAATCATCACGCCAGGCCATCAGCGCGTCTCCGTCGGTGTGGCGTGATCGTGAAGCTCGCGCTCTGGCTGGGCTGCTTCTATTCTCCCTTCAACAAGCGTGAGCGTGCGATCGAGCATCGCTTTGGCGGGAGCTAGCTCGTGCAGCGCCACCAGCGCCGCGCCCCCAGACCGCACAATGCCGTTGATCACCGAGTTCATGAGCTCGACACCTTCAGCGTCGAGATTGCTGTACGGCTCGTCCAGCAGAAGAACCCGGGGATTGCGCAGGATGAGGCGCGCGAGCGCCAGCCGCCGCTGCATCCCGGCAGAAAATCCGCGCACGCGGTCACCGGCGGCGTACGCAAGGCCAACGCGTTCAAGGCCGCCCTGTGCCGCCGCATACGGCAGTCCCAGCATGTCGGCCGCGAACCGCAGGTTCTCGCGTGCCGTAAGGTCGTCGTACAGTCCGGGCGTGTGCGCCAAATACCCGATTTGACCGCGGACGCTGCTGGCATCGCGCACGATATCGAGCCCGTTTATAGCACCGGTGCCGGCGTTCGGATTGAGCAGTGTCCCGAGGATCCGCAGCACCGTGCTCTTCCCGCTGCCGTTCGGTCCCAGCAGCCCCACGGCTTCGCCGCGGCGCACTTCGAGCGAAACTCCGCGCAGCACCCATCGTGCGCCGAAGCGCTTGCCAAGACCAATGACTTTGATCGCTCGATCGGGCTGGCCGTTGACCATCGGATGAAGCTGTGGGCGGAGGTGACGTGCGGTACGGAGCACGATTGGAACCACCAATATAAAGCGTGATCGCGCGCTCAGCGTCCGCCCGGCCCCGGCGCGCCAATCACGGTTCCGCTCCGCCCGTCAAGTCGGCGAGCGTCAGGTGGTGGGTTAGCCGCCCTACAACGCCGGACGAGCGACTCTGTGCAGGCGTGGCCGGTAGCTCACCGAGATCGTGATGTACCGCGCGTTGTAATCGTTGAGATTGTTCCCCAGGAAAATGGCGCTCCCTGTCGACGGTTGGAGTCCGAGCGTCCTGAAATCGTTCTGTGCCCACCTCTCGGTTTGGTACCGGACCGTCATCCCCCATTCGGGCGTTACGAAATAAGTCGCGAAGAGGTTCATCGGCTGAAATTTCTGTGTCACCAATGGAAGATCCGACGCAGTGGCGGCGAAATTCTGCGCAGCGGTCCCCCCGGTGGGAGTGAGCGGGTTGAAGGTCGCCATTCGGAACTTGGCTCTGGAGGCGTCCAGGCGCCCCCCCGCCTCGAACCGATCCGGCACGAAAGCNNATCTCGTCGTGGTTGTTGGCGACCCAATCATAGGTAGGGTTGTTCAGCTGACCGGTGGCGCGGTACTGGGAGCGGAGCCGCGTGAGAAACCTCTCGTTCGTCATGCTGCCGTCCACGGAGAATCGATCCGTGAGGGACCACGAGATGTCGCCTTCCTGCATGTTGTTCCTGTCACTCTGCAATCCGTACGCGGAGTGTGGGTACTCGTCGTGTCCGACCGTCCAGCTCCCCGACATCGTCAGCTGATCGAGCGGGGTCACCGTCGCCAGCAGATTCGTTCGCTCCCGATCCCGATCCGCCTGGTCGAAGCGACGATGCAGTGGCTGGTCATCGGTGGTGTTCTGGATGTACTCTCCATGAATTCGCCGCCGTCCTGTCGTGTAGCTCGACCTGAGCGACATCCAGTCGAACACACCAACGTCGAGGCTGAAGTGAGGCGATCCCTCCCGCAGATCGGCGACGTTGCGCGCCTCGCTTCGCTTCCAGTTCTCCCAGCCGTATCCAGCGGAGAAAGTCAGCGGCACCGCGGTCTCGAGTCTCCACGTTCCGGCGGCGTCGGCGTTTCTTCTCGTGAATGGCAGATTGTCCCGGTCTTCGGCCGCCGCCACCGAGCGGTCGTTGATGATGAGGACAGGCATGCTTTCCACGTCCACGTTGTCACGAAAACTGAAGGTTCGAAAGCGCGCCGTGAGGGTGAGTGGCGTGATCGGCCTGCTCACACCCGATACGTAGAGGGACGAAGTCCCCGAATGCCCGCCGAGGCTCTGGGGAATCTGCGAAAGGTCCGCGACGATAGCGCTGTTGATCGTCGCGGGAATGAAGGGCTGGTTCTGAATCCAGAGACTGTAGCTGCCGCTGGCGTTGAGTCGAGTGCGGTACGGCAGGCTGAGAGCGGCAGTCACGACGCCAGTGTGGGCCTGGTTGCTTGGAGCGAGCGCGGTCCGTCCGCGCGACGAGCCCGTAGTCGCCTGATCTGTGGACAGCAATGGATTGTCAGAGGTTACTGACGAGAAGGTGTTGAGGAACGCTGAGTAGTCGTAGGATCCGATCACCTGGAATCTCTGGTTCGAGTATCCCTCGGTGAACTTGAGGTCCTGCATCGTCTGGTCGATGGGCTCGAGAATCTCGCGAAAGTTGTTCCCCGGCGATCCCATCGCCATCCCCATCGGCCGTGAGCCGGATTTTTCGATCCCAGTGTACTCGGTTCGCAAGTCCCAGTGCGGTGACGGGGTGAAGGCTGCGGCGACCTTCACCGCGTTCCACAATGTCCGCACGGGCGCGAGATATGGTGCGCTCGGGTTCCATGTGGCCGTGTCGGGCCGCGGATTCGGCAACACGAAAATATTGGGAGCCGGTTGGCTGCCAAATGACCGCGCGTTGGTGCTGAACGTGTGCGGGATACGGTCCCAGCGGACCTGGACGTCGAACACGCCGGGGCTGTTGGCCCTCAGCCTGACCGCCTGGTCACGCTGGCCAAAATTGGTTCCATTCAGCTGAAAGACCGTGATGCTGTCCGACCCGGTAAAGCCGAGCAGGAGGTTGAGAAGGACGGGTCCGGTCGGCACCGCCTTGTACTCGACGAGCTTGGCGAAGTCGAGGTGGTTGGGCCTGTCGATAAAGGCGCGCTCACCGAGCTCGCCGCCAAAAATCACGGTATTTGGACCGAGCGAAGGCAGCGAGCTCCCCGCCAGCGCCGCGGCAGCCAGTGCGGCCGCGCTAGTGGCGGGCGTCTTCGTCGTATCCACCGGCTTCGCGGTCGTGTCCGCAGGCTTCTTGACCGTATCCGCGGTGGGCTTTGCGGTCGTGTCCGCGGGCTTCTTGACCGTATCCGCGGAGGTTTTTGCGACGGTATCTGCCGGCTTCGCTGGAACCTGGGCCGCGACGGAGCTCACGGCGATGATGATGCCGGCCGCGACAGCAATTCCAAAGTTGTGTGTACTGACGTGCATGGCAGCTCCCCAGTCAGGGGCTAACGGGTGAAGTATTTGCCCGATGGATGGTTAGATCCGTGAATGTTGAAGTGGCAGTCGACGCATTGGCGTCCCTGAATGAACCGCGCGTCGACGGCGGTAATTCCGCGCGGCTGAGTGGGATGTGACGTGGGATCGTGGCACTGCTGGCAGAGACGTGGCTTGGGAACCTTGAGGAGCTTTTCGTGAGCGGTGCCATGGGGGTCGTGACAGTTGGAGCAGCTTTCAATCACTGGCGGATGCTGCCACATGAACGGCCCGCGTTTCTCGGCGTGGCAGGCGAAGCACACCTCGTTGACCGAGCTTGCGATCAGCAGTTTCTCATTCGGTGAGCCGTGCGGGTTGTGACACGCGGTGCAGTCCATCTTTCCCTCGCCCACCGGCATATGGGATGCGCGCAGCATCTGCGCCACGCGCTGCTGGTGACAATGCCCGCACGTCGCGGGCGCAGTCTCCCGCCGGAGATTTGCCCGGTCGGAGACCGAGTGCATCAGTGTATGGCAGCTCGTGCATGCCACGTCCCGGGTCTCGTGCACGCTTCCCTCCCACATCACGCGCGCCGTCTTCTCGTGGCAGCTGAGGCAGACGGCATCCCTCGCCTTGACGCTCGTCTTGGATCGCGGGCCGAACGTGACGAGCTGGCCAAGCTCTTCTCCTCCCGATTGCTCGTGAGCTTTGCCCGGGCCGTGACAGCTTTCGCACCCGAGCGCCTCGTGCTTGTCGCGGGGGCGACCGACGAGCAGACGTCCCTTCACCGTGCCGGCAAAGACCGCATGTTCCTTTGCGTGACAGTCCAGGCAGCTTGCTGACCCCGCGTATCCCGGCGGCAGCGAGTCGGCGGGGGGCGTGGCCGTGACCTGCGCACCCGCGCCGCTGGCGCACAGGGCCAGCAGGGCAATTCCGACCAGCGGTCTCGAACCGATGCGCATCATCCCCTCCGTGCTATTTCCTTGAGGGATTCCCCTCGCCGGCGCGGGTCCGCGCCGGCTCTTCTACTTTTCCTTCTGGCCGAACAGCTTGATGTAGTCGGCCACCGCCTCCATCTGCTCGTGACTCAGCTTGCCCTTGAAGGACTTCATGTCCTCGTTTTTGCCTTTCGTCAGTATCGTCACAATCGAATCTCTGGAGTGCCTCTCGAAGAACTCCGCGTCGAACGTCACGATCTTCGGGAACTTGGCCTTCATCGTTTTCGGTGCGACGCCACGCACGCCGTGGCATTTCCGACAGTTGTCCTCGAATGGAGCCTTGCCGGGCGGGTCCTGACTCGGCGTTGACGCGTGCGCGAATCGACTGGCGTAGGTCACGCTGATGCTCAGGGCGGCGATTGCTGCGAGTACTGAATGCGGTCTCACTTTGTCTCCTTTGCTTTGAGAGGCTCTGGGAATGTGTCGCGGAACTCCGGCTGCTTGTTGAGCGCGGGCAGTCCGCGAAGCGACGAGAGGTAGCGCGACAGCTCCTCGATCTCCTGGTGGCTCAGAGTGGGCGGCCCATAAGCCGGCATCTTCGAGTCGGGGTGAAAGCGAACTGGATCCTCGAGGTAGCTGTGCAACCACGCTGTGGAATGCCTCAGCCCGACTTCGGTCAGCTCGGGCGCGTCGGGCGCGTCTTCCTTTTTTGGTACGGCGGCCATGCCCGCGAGCTTGTGACAACCGCCGCATTGCTGGCGCTCGAACTGCGTTCGTCCCGCCCGCTCCGTCGATGTCAGGATCCGTCCCACCTCGGGCGCAACGGCATTCTTCGGCTGGTCACGCATCGATGCGCCAAGGCGAACCGCCATCGATATGATGATTCCTCCGAGGATGGTGGCGGCCGCCGGCCGTTTCGTGATCGATCTCGTGCTCCGCTTGTCGAAGAATGGAAGCAGGAGCAGGACGACCACGAGCGCCATCGGCAATCCCACCGCAATCGCGCTCTCCCACGATCCGGGGACCAGCTTGAGCAGCTGGAAGAACGGCCGGAAATACCACTCCGGCAACGGCACGTACGAGGAATCTGTAGGGTCGGCCGGCGCTTCCAGCCCCGCGCCCACGAACCTGCCGAGGATCGCGAGAATCGCGATGACCATCGTCCCCGTGATGACGTCCTTCGCGATGATGTCGGGCCAGAAGCGATATCCGCCGGTCTTCGATTCGTGCTCGCGAGTGCGATAGTATGCCGGATACCCGGAATCCGAGGTGCGCTTCGGAGCGTTCGTCTCGAGCTCCGCTGTCCGCGGCGCGACCCCCTGTCTGATGACGAGAAAGAGATGAAGTCCAACGATGATGACGAGCAGGACCGGCAGGAGGAGGACGTGCAGCGAATAGAATCGCGTCAGCGTTGCCGCGCCCTGCTGTGATCCGCCGCGCAGGAGAGTCACGAGCTTCGCGCCGATGAACGGGGTGGTGCCGGCGATGTTCGTTCCGACCGCGGTCGCCCAGTAGGCCTTTTGATCCCACGGCAGGAGATAACCGGTGAAGCCGAAACCGAGCACTATGAAGAGAAGGGCCACGCCGAGGAGCCAGTTTATTTCGCGGGGATACTTGTAGGCTCCCATCGTGAATACGCGAATCATGTGGGCGAAGACGAGCACCACCATTGCCGACGCACCCCAGTGGTGCATCCCGCGCACCGTCGCGCCGCTGACAACGGCGCGCTCGAGATATCGGATGCTCTCGTATGCGTGGTCGGGAGAGGGGGAGTAGTACATCCCCAGCACGATGCCCGTCACTACCTGGACCAGAAACACGGCGAGCGTCGCGCTGCCCAGCGTATGCCACCACGTGAGGTTCTGCGAAACCGGCCGGTCGAGGAGGGATCGCCGAATTCCCGTCAGATCTATCCGCTCGTCGATCCAGCGTCCCACCCGGCTCATTTCGCTACGCCTCGATGCGCTCGGGGACGCCCAGCCGGAAATCCTTGTAATTCACGAATACCGAGGCGTCGCGCACTTGGACCTCCAGCTCGTCGAGCGGCCTGGGAGGAGGCCCGTCGAGAACCTTGCCGGTCTTCACGTCGAACTGCCCGCGGTGACAGGGACAGAAAAAGTCCTTTCTGTCCTTGTCATAGAAGTAGCTGCAGCCCAGATGCGTACAATGTCCGTTGTACGCCTTGAATTTTTCGCCGTCTTCGGTGTACAGCCACACTCCGTTGAGGGTACGGCTCTCGATCCATGCGTCGTCGACAGACTGGACGAAGTTCACGCGAATGGGAACTCCAATGTCGAGAAGGGCGGTATCGTCCGCGACCTTCACCCAGTTGCCACCCTTCAGGCGGCGGGCAGTCGGGGGGAAGATCGCACGCAACACCGGGAAGGAGACCAGCCCCGCGCTGATGAGCGCACCGAACGCACTGAGACGCTTGAGAAAACTGCGGCGCCCTTCGCTTCCGTCGCCGTCGGAGGCAGGGACCTGCTCAGCTGAAGTTGAGGACAACGAACTCCTGTTGTTGATGTTCGTACGGCGACGTCTGTCTACCAAATCTCCTGCACAATCCGGAAAAAGACAGAAACCCGGGATGCAGGTCAAGTCAGGGAAACCCGCAGCGCCGCTACATCAAGAAATGATCCGCTGGTCACGATGCGTTGCTTGCAATCGTGCTGGGACTTTGCCGGCATCCGGTTGCGGGGACGCGTGTCGGGCTGCTGGTCACGGGATTAATGACCGCTTCAGGGGCCCAGCCGGCGGGGCTCCGCTCTGCGCTGCTGGCGGTGTTGCGAGGGGGAGGCACGGGCGTCGAGAGTGGAGCCGGAGCGCTCGCCGAACCTTGGGCGGGATTCCTTTCCCCCCGAAATGGCAACTGACAACACGCTGGATAACTGGCTTTCATCCTGGCCCGACGCGGTGGCGTTCGTGGCCGTCATCACCGTAGCGTGNNGCGAGCTGGAACGCGGGCGATCTCGTGTGGAGCTTGTGGCTGTCGAGCCTCGTGGTCGGCTACTCGACGATAGTCTGGATGATCGCCCAGCCGGCCTTCGAGATCGCCCGTGCCTCATGGAAGGACCGCGCGCTGGTGGGTTCGAATCCTCGACCACTCATGATCCTCTGGGCGGTGTTGCTGATCGGCGCGCT
>PKVB01000158.1 GCA_003131365.1 Gemmatimonadota bacterium
TTCCTCTCCATGCCATAGGCGAGCGCCGCCGCGGTCGGCTCGTTGATGATGCGCAAGACTTCGAGCCCGGCGATGCGGCCGGCATCCTTGGTCGCCTGGCGCTGCGAGTCGTTGAAGTACGCTGGAACGGTGATGACTGCCTTTTCGACCTTATAGCCGAGGTAGTCTTCAGCGGTCTGCTTCATCTTCTGGAGAATCATCGCCGAGATCTCAGGCGGAGAGTAGCGCTTGCCCTGCACCTCCACCATCGCGACATCGTTGGGTCCGGCAACGACCTTATACGGAACGCGCTTAATCTCTTCGGTGACTTCCGACATTTTGCGCCCCATAAAGCGCTTGATCGAGAAAACGGTATTCTGGGGATTGGTTACCGCCTGTCTCTTCGCGATCTGACCAACGAGCCGCTCGCCGTCCTTGGTGAAGCCGACGACCGAGGGCGTAGTCCGTCCACCTTCCGCGTTGGGGATGACGACGGGGTCTCCGCCCTCCATCACCGCTACGACCGAGTTGGTGGTCCCGAGGTCGATCCCAATTACTTTATCTGCCATCTCTGAATTCTCCTGGCCTTTTAGCCGCTACCGCGCCTGTCATTTTGCTGAATTTCGCTGAGCGCGCTCTTTCCGCGCCGCACTGGTCTTAGGCAAGCGAGGGGCCGTTTATTTCTGCCATAACGGCGGAGTTTCTGAACGGGGAGACGGGCGGACACGGTCAACTTGCCCGACGATGCTGAAACCCGAGTAACTTTCCGGCCCAGTGATTCCACTCAGCGACGAGCTTCCGACTGTCCGCACGCCATGGATGACTTATGCCATCCTGGCTGCAATGTTCCTGACCTGGATATTCGTGCAGGGAGCCGGGTTCGATCCGCAGGCGCTCGCTTCCAGCGTGTGCAACCTCGGGATGGTTCCGGGCGAGCTCACGCACATGGCCCCATTGGGAGAGGCGGTTCCTCTCGGGCGGGGAGTCGCCTGCGTTGTCGACAACGATCCGATCAACATCCTCACGCCGTTCATCTCGATGTTTCTGCACGGAGGCTGGGGACACATTCTGGGTAACGCCCTTTTCTTCTGGGTATTCGGCAACAATATCGAAGACAGCCTCGGTCACTTCCGCTTCCTCGTGTTCTATCTCGTGTGCGGCCTGGCGGCGGCGATCGCGCACATCCTGGCCCAGCCGGCTTCGCCCCTTCCAACTGTCGGGGCATCGGGAGCCATCTCCGGAATTCTGGGCGCGTACCTTGTGCTCTACCCCAAGGTCCGCGTCAAGATGCTGTTCTTCTTCATCATCTTCTTCAAGGTGATCCCAATTCCCGCCTGGATGGTTCTGATCTGGTGGTTCTTCTGGCAGATCGTCGCAGCGCTGCCGGAGTTGACGAATGGTGCCGACCTCAGCGGTGGAGTGGCCGTCTGGGCCCATGTCGGCGGATTCGTAACCGGAGTTCTGCTGGTGAAGCTCTTCGAGAACCGCAGATTGGTAATCCGGCGCACGGCGCCGCGCCTGTCGGGCTGATTGGTAGCTCGAAAGTCGGGGCTTGGATAGATTCCCGCCGACCCCGGTTCGAAGGGACGCTTCGAGTTTTCGACTTTCATGGAGATGGCGCTTTGCGGATTCTTCCTCGCGACGAAAAGTTCTACGACCTGTTCACCGAGCTGGCGAAAAGGCTGACTGCCTCGGCGACCATTCTTCAGGAAATGTTTCAGGATCCGACCCACCTGGACACCAAAGTGACAGCGATCAAGGGGCTGGAGCATGAGGCAGATAACCTCACCCACGACATCATCGATCGCATCGATCGGACTTTCGTGACTCCGTTCGACCGCGAGGACATCCACGCCCTCGCGTCGGAGCTGGACGACGTCATCGATCTGATTGACGGTACGGCCCGTCGAGCCCAGATCTTCCGGGTGCAGCGTGCCCGGCCGGCGGCGGTGGTTCTGGCGGAGGTGCTGGCGCGCGCCAGCTGCGCGGTCGAAGAAGGGGTGCGCGAGATGAAGAACGCGAAGCAGGTCTTTACCATCAGCGAGAAGCTCAAGGTGCTCGAAGAGGAAGGGGACGCCGTCTACCATGAAGCAATGGGGAAGCTCTTCGCCGAGGGGGGCGACGCGCTCGAGGTCATCAAGTGGAAAGACCTGTACGACAAGCTCGAAGACGCGCTCGACCAATGTGAGGATGTAGGGAACGTGCTGCAGAGCATCGCGCTGAAGAACGCGTAGTGCTCTACTACGTTGTCGCGATCGTTCTGATCGCCTTTGTGTTCGACTTCATAAACGGCTTCCACGACTCGGCGAACTCGATTGCGACGATCGTGGGGACGCGCGTTCTGAGCCCAGGTGCAGCAGTGATCTGGGCCGCGTTCTTCAATTTCACGGCTGCGTTCACCGCCGGCGAGCTCGTGGCCAAAGCGATCCAGACGGGGATCATCCGGACGGACATCGTCACGCCCAACGTGATTCTGGCCGGGCTGCTGGGCGCCATCGCGTGGAATCTCATCACGTGGTTCTATGGGATTCCGTCGAGCTCCTCGCATGCTCTCATCGGTGGTTACGCCGGCGCAGGAGTGGCGAAGGCGGGATGGAGCGCAATTACGTGGGGCACGAAGTGGGTGCAGACCCTTTCCTTTATCGTGATCTCCCCGCTCGTTGGAGGGTTGGCCGGCTTCATCCTGATGGTCGCGGTGTATTGGGGCTTCCGTAACATGGGGCCGGCGCGGGTGGATCGGTTCTTCCGCGGGGCGCAGCTCGCGAGCTCGGCGCTACTATCGCACGCGCATGGTGCGAATGACGCTCAGAAGACAATGGGAATCATCGTCGGCCTGCTCGTTTCGGTGAAGCCTCTGACGGCCACGGAGACGGGAATTTTTCACCATCTCTACGTGACTGGGGACGGAATCCCACTCTGGGTCAAGATGGGTGCGTACTCAGCGATCTCGCTCGGCACTTTCTTCGGCGGCTGGAGAATCGTGCACACGATGGGCTCGCGCATCACGCGACTCCGCCCCGTGAGCGGGTTCGCGGCGGAGACGGGAGGGGCACTCGCGATCAGCATCGCCACGCATTACGGAATTCCCGTGAGCACGACGCACACGATCGCGGGAGCGATCATGGGCGCCGGCGCAACCTATCGGTTCTCGGCTGTGCGGTGGGGCATTGCGCAAAGAATCGTCTGGGCCTGGATCATCACGATCCCCGCGTCCGCTGCCGTTGCCGCGCTCAGTTATTGGGCGCTGGCTGCAGGCGGCCTTCGTTGAAGTGATCTTCCTCGTGGTGGTGCTTGATCTGCTTCCCCTCCGCGAGGTAAACCGCGTCTTCGCCGATGTTCGTGGCGAGGTCGGCGATCCTCTCCAGATTCCGGCCGACCAGTAGCAGCTCGAGGCACGGCGTGATGGTCTTCGCGTCGGCCATCATGTGGGTTAGCAGCACCCGAAAAACGGAGTCGTGCAGGGAGTCGACCACGTCGTCGTCCTTGCAAACCTTGCGGCCCAGCGCTCCGTCGGCGCGGATGAATGCGTCGAGTGACTCGCCCAGCATCCTGCGCGCTCTCCTCGCCATGACCTCGATCTCGGGAATCCGAATATTCACTTTGGGCATGTCGGCCAGGCGCAGCGCGGATTCAGCGATGTTGACGGCGTGATCTCCGACGCGCTCGAGGTCATTCGATACCTTGATCGCGCCGATGATGAAGCGAAGGTCACGCGCCATCGGCTGCTGCAGAGCCAGGAGCTCCACCGCCGCCTGCTCCACTACTATTTCCAGCCGGTTCAATTCGGGATCGCCGTCGATCACGAGCTTTGCCTTGACTCGGTCGCGGCTCATGAGCGCTTCGACGGCGATGTCGGTGCGCTCCTCGGCCTTCGACGACATGCCGAGCAGCGTCTCCTTGAGCGAAGAAAGCTGATCGTGAAAATGCCTGAATCCTGCGGCGTTCGAGTCAGGTGTCATCCAAATCTCCCAGTGATGTATGCTTCGGTGCGTTCCTCTCGCGGGCTCGTGAAGATCTGCTCCGTAGGGCCGAACTCGACGAGCTCGCCTGTAAAGAAGAACGCGGTGTATTCAGACGCTCTTGCCGCCTGTTGCAGATTGTGCGTCACGATGATGATCGTCAACTCCCGTTTCAACTCGTACACGAGCTCCTCTATGCGCTGAGTGGAGCTCGGGTCGAGCGCGCTCGCCGGCTCGTCGAGGAGGAGCACCTCGGGCTGGTTGGCCAGCGCGCGAGCGATGCACACGCGCTGCTGCTGCCCACCGGAGAGGCCAAGCGCTGACGTACGGAGCCTGTCCTTTACCTCGTCCCAGATCGCGGTGCGTCGAAGCGACCGCTCCACGATTTCGTCGAGAGATGCTTCGTCCGCGATCCCGTTGATGCGCGGACCGTAAGCTACGTTCTCGTAGATGGATTTTGGAAATGGATTCCAGCGCTGGAACACCATTCCCACTCGCTGCCTGAGAGCAACGACGTCGAGCGACGGATTGTAGACACTGTTCGAGTCGAGGCAGAGATCGCCTTCGTGCCGCACTCCGGGAATGAGATCGTTGAGCCTGTTGATCGACCTCAGAAATGTCGATTTGCCGCAGCCCGACGGCCCGATGAGGGCGGTCACGGATCGTGGCGGCACCTTCATCGAGATTCCCTTGAGCGCCTGCTTTTTCCCGTACCAGAAGGAGAAGTCGCGCGCTTCGATGGTGCCAATGGTATTCGCGGCGGCAGCGGAGGCTGGGCGCGCGACAGGGGCAACCGCGGTCATCCGAACCGTCCTGTGATGTAGGACTCGGTACGCGGATCTTTGGGGGCCGTGAACAGCTCTCGGGTTGAGGCAAACTCGACCAGCTCGCCCATGAGGAGAAATGCCGTCCGGTCCGAAACGCGCGCGGCCTGTTGCATGTTGTGCGTGACGATCACCACGGTTACGGTCTTTCGCAGATCGTACACGAGCTCTTCGACCTTTTGCGCGTTGAGCGGATCGAGTGACGCGGTTGGCTCGTCGAGCAGGATCACTCGCGGCCTGGTTGCGAGTGCCCGCGCAATACAGAGCCGCTGCTGCTGGCCGCCCGATAGCGCCATCGCGCTTTCGTCGAGCTGGTCCTTAACCTCGGCCCACAGTCCCGCGCGCTGGAGCGCCTCTTCGACGATCTCGCTCGTCGCGCCGCGGTCCGCGTGGCTCTTCGAATCGACGCGCAGTCCAGCCGCGACGTTGGCTCGGATGGACATCGTGGGGAAGGGAGTCGGACGCTGAAACACCATCCCGACATGGCGGCGAATGGCAATGGGGCTGGTGCCCTCGCCGTAAATCTCGCTGCCGAGGATTTGCACGGAGCCTTCGACACGCGTGCGCGGAACGGTCTCGTGCATTCGGTTGAGGCAACGGAGCAGCGTCGATTTGCCGCAGCCCGACGGCCCGATGATGGCTGTTACTGCCTGCTGCGGGACAGACATGGAAATATCCCTGATGGCGGCAGTCTCACCGAAGTACGCCGATAGCTTGCTCGTGACGATGCACGGCCGGGTCTCGACCTGAGATGTGGTCGGCTCTGGTGACCGCACTTGTACCGTCGGCGTGATTATGCGCATCGGCCTCTTCTCGCGGAGTACTTCAGTCGACTGGAGCACCGAACCGGGACCTCGTTGCGAAACGTGCCGCAAGGCTGATGATCAGGACGATCGTAATCAACACGAGCGCGCCGGCCCACGCTTGGCGATGCCACTCGTCGTACGCATTGATCGCGTAGGTGAAGATCTGGAGAGGGAGCGCGGCAATCGGCTCACGCACCGATGTGGACCAAAACTGGTTGCCCAACGCTGTGAAGAGGAGTGGTGCCGTCTCTCCGGCGATTCTAGCTACCGCAACCAGCGCACCGGTCACGATCCCGGCGAGCGCGGTTCGGAGAACGACTGATATCGACGTCCGCCACTTCGGATACCCGAGCGCCAGCGCAGCCTCGCGCAGTGAAGTTGGAACGACGAGAAGCATCTCTTCGGTCGTGCGGGTGACGAGGGGAATCATCATCGCGCCCAGCGCCACTCCGCCTGCAAGCGCCGAGAAGTGTCGGACGGGGCGGACGAGAACCTCCCAGGCGAAAATTCCCATGACGATTGAAGGGAGTCCGTTCAATACGTCGGACAGAAAACGCACGGTGGATGCGAGCGGCGTGCCTTTTTTTTCCGCGAGGTACAGTCCGGCACCGATTCCGATCGGGAGTCCGATAATACTCGCTATTCCGATCAGCATCAGCGTTCCAACGATCGCGTTAGCCATTCCGCCGCCGGGTTCCCCCACAGACCCCGGCATGTGCGTGAAGAACGCCAGCGAAAGCGACGATGCGCCCTTACGCACCAGGTGAGCGAGAATGAGCACCAGGGGAAGAGTGGCCAGAATGGCGGCGAGATACGTAAAGCCTATCATCGTCCCGCTGACGAGATGGCGACTGCGAGCAGTTCTCATTGGGTGCGCCTTCGTCCCACGCTCCACACGAGCCACCGCGCCACGGCGTTCACGATGAGCGTAATGATGAACAGAACAGCGCCCACGGCCATCAACGCCGAGAGGTGCAGGTCGCTAGTCGCCTCGCTGAATTCGTTGGCGATTAGCGATGCCATCGTATACCCCGGCGCCAGGAGCGATGCCGAGATCTCGGGCCGATTCCCGATGACCATGGTGACAGCCATGGTTTCCCCGAGCGCTCTCCCGAGGCCGAGCATGATGCCACCTATGATTCCAGAGCGGGCATACGGGATGACGGCGTCACGGATCATCTCCCACCGCGTTGCACCGAGCGCGAGGGCCGCTTCCCGCTGCGAGCGCGGGACGGCCATCAGAACCTCGCGCGACACGGAGGAGATGTAGGGTAGAGCCATGATCGCCAGGATTACTCCCGCTGCCAGCATGCTGGGGCCATATGCTGGTCCCGAAAAAAAAGGCGTCGCACCAAGATGCAGTGTGTCGCGAAGAAACGGCATGACATGCTCCCGCAGCAGCGGGATCAGGACGAAAATGCCCCACAGTCCGTATACGACGCTGGGAATGGCTGCAAGAAGATCGACGAGGAATCCAATCGGCTGGCGGAGCCATAAAGGCGCGAACTCGGAGAGGAATATCGCCACACCGATCGCCAGTGGGGTCGCGATGATCAGGGCCACAGTTGAAGAAACCAGTGTCCCGAAGATCGCGGGCGCGGCGCCGAAGTGTCCCGCTCTTACATCCCAGTCGCTCGTCGTAACTATCGAAAATCCCAGCTTTGCGAAGGCAGGCCACGCCGCCGCGAAAATGGCGACCGCGATAGCGATAACGAGGGCCGGAATGGCCAGCGCGCACGCGGCGGTAAGCGCCTCGTAAATCTTATCGCCGTACGCCGATGCGTCGACGCGCAGCTTGCGGCGGTCATTCTCCAGCCAGTCGACCGGAAGCGATGTCACTTCGCGCCGGTGAGATCGATCATGGCGAGCTTTGCCTTCACAGTGGTAGCCATCGACGCAGGCAGCGGCGCGTAATCGAGAGGCGCCGCCTCGGCCTCACCATCGGTCAGAGCCCAGTTGAGGAAATCGACGAGCTTC
Source organism: Gemmatimonadota bacterium (assembly GCA_003131365.1). Lineage (GTDB taxonomy): Bacteria > Gemmatimonadota > Gemmatimonadetes > Gemmatimonadales > Gemmatimonadaceae > UBA4720. Next base: position 7,546 of record PKVB01000158.1, read on the forward strand.
TTGCCCTTCACCGGCTCCTTCTGATGCTGGTAAACCAGAATCCACGTGAAGGAGGAGATCGGGTAGGTGCCCTTGCCTGGCCCGTTCACGATTGAAATTCGGTAGTCAGTGTTCGCCGGCAAGGTTGGAACAACGCCGGCTGCCGCGGCCGTTACTGACTCGAGGGTTGGAGCGACCCACGCCCCGGCTGCGTTCCTGATCAGCGCGGAAGGCAGGTTGTTCTGCTTTGCGTAAGACAGTTCGACGTACCCGACAGCGCCGGGTGTCTGTTTCACCTGGCCCGCTACGCCTTCGCTGCCCTTGCCGCCGAGGCCCACCGGCCAATTGAGAGACTGTCCGCGCCCAACAGCGCTAGCCCAGGCGCGGCTGACGGTCGCGAGGTAGTCGCTGAAGATATACGTCGTTCCGCTTCCGTCCGAGCGGTGGACCACGATGACGTCGAGGGAGGGAAGGGTAACACCGGGATTCAAACTCGCAATCCGCGAGTCGTTCCACTTGGTGATCTTGCCCATGTAGAGCTGTGCGAGGACGTCACCTGTGATCTTGAGCGGCTGCTGGACCGTTGGGAGGTTGTACGTCACGGACACACCGCCGAGGACCGTGGGAATGTGTAGGATCGGACCGCCCTTTGCCTGGGCGAGCTGTTGATCCGTCATGGGTCCGTCGCTAGCTCCGAAGTCGACAATCTCGTCCGAGAGCTGGCGGATTCCGCCGCTCGATCCGATGGACTGATAGTTGACCTTCACTCCGGTCTTCGCCGCATACAGCGCGGCCCACTTCGAGTAGATCGGATACGCGAAGCTGGAGCCGGCTCCGGTAAGGTCGACTGATCCGCCGCTCGAGGCGGCGGTGGATGACGCGGTCGCCGAGCTATTCGCGCCTTCCTTGGCGCACGCGACCGCGAGAAGCACGGGTACGACAAGCTTGAGGACTTTCACTGTGGAGCTCCTTTTGTTGATTGCTTGGGCGTTAGCCCAAAATTAAAGCGCCCCGCGCGGGTCACGACCGATGTCAGGTAACGACATCGTCACAACCGCCGGGGCGCCAATAGCTCGATCGTTTGTCGGGCTCTAGAAGTTTGCTACGAGGTGCATGAAGTACGTCTTGGTCACAGCTGCAATAGCCCCATTGTGGGGAGTGACTTCCTGGTAGTCGAGCGATACCGCGACCTTCTTGTTCAGGTCCCACGTGACGCCGCCGATTATGGTGTTGACGAACCCGTCGGTTGAAGTGTTGGGCTTGAAGCGGTCCCAACGTGCTATCAGGCCGAGTGGCAGGCCGGAATTATCGCTCACGAGCTGGAACGGCTTTATAGCGGCGAAGCCGGAGATGAGGCGTCCGGTGCTGTCTACTTCGACAGCGGGCGACGCGAGTGTATTCGCGCCGGTCTCGGTCGCATCCTTGCGCGTGTCCCACTCCGCACCGGCGGAAAACCGCGGATCACGAACGCCGGCGAAAACGCCTGCTCGCGTACGCGGAAGGGATGATCCAATCGCCCCTAGCTGACCTGCTCCGCCCGCGGCAAATGGGCTGGCGACGGCGCCAATGTACGTCCAGCCGCTGATGTCGAACGTCTTGATCACCTTGTTGCTCGACCCGGAGAGGGGCGTGATTGAAAGACGCGCCGAATAGTCCTTGAAGCGATCGGTTTCGCGCGCAGCGTAGCCTGGGCCGTTCGTGATAGTCGCGTAGAACTCGCCTAACTTGTTGGGGAGCCCGACTACAGTTGCGACGCCGGCGTCTGCGGATGAAAAAAATCCGGCGCGCTCCACGGCGGTTGGCGAGATCCAGCGCGGCCAGAACGACTCCAGGTGATCGATGGCCACCGTGTGCACCAACCCGCCGCGGACAGCGCCATTCCACCCGGCGCTCTTCAGGAAATCGTACTGTAGGTAGGCGTACTTGGCACGAACGACCCAGCCTTTATAGAACGCATCACCAGGAGCCGACGTGTTCTGGAACACGTCTGCCGTGATGCGAATGCTGGCACGATCGCCGGCCGGCATCTTGAACGTCAGGTACGCGCGCTCCAGGTCGAACTTGTTGGTGGATTTTGCGGGTCCTTTGTCGCCCCGGTACTGAAAGTTCGCGAGGAGCACTCCGGAGAAATCGACCGGGATCGAGACGGCTGCCGGAGCAGCCGCTGGCGGTGGTGGAGCGGGCCTGGTCGTGTCGGCCGGCGTCTGGGCAGAAATCGCCGCCGGAAGTGTGAAAAGCCCGAACGCGATGAGTGTGATGATTTTCATTGAGCGGCTCCGACGCGCGAGTCGGCGATCCGGATCGTCTTCAATCTGCTCTGAAGCTGCGCAAGCATTGACGAGGGGAGGGGTGCGTAATCCAGCGACGCGGCCGCCTTTTCGCCACTCTTGTACACCCAGCGCAGGAAGTCGACGAGCCTGGTGCCCTTGACCTTGTCAGTCTGATTCTGATAAACGAGAAGCCAGGTCATCGACGAGATCGGGTACGAATCCTTGCCCGGAGCGTTGGCGATCGAAATGCGGTAGTCGGTGTTCTTCGGGAGTTTCATGCCGGCAGCCGCGGCCGTTACGGAAGCGATCGAAGGGGTTACATAGTATCCCGCCACGTTGCGGACGTTGGCGTAGGGGAGACCGTTCTGCTTTGCGTACGCCAACTCGACGTAACCAAGGGAGCCCGGCATCTGCTTTACCTGTCCCGCGACGCCTTCGTTGCCCTTAGCTCCAAGTCCGACGGGCCACTTGATCTCCTTGCCCTTGCCGAGCGAGCTCGACCAGGACGGACTTATCGCCGAGAGGTAGTCGCTGAAAATGTAGGTGGTGCCGCTGCCGTCCGAGCGATGGACGACGAGTATGTCAGAATTGGGAAGAGGCACCCCGCGGTTCTGTGCGACAATCCGCGCATCATTCCACTTGGTGATCCTCCCTGCATAGATGTCCGCGATGAGATCGCCGCTCAGGTTCAGCGGGCGATTGAGGCCGGGAACGTTGTATGTGATGACGACCGCGCCCATCACGGTCGGGAAATGGAGCACTACACCGCCTTTGGCGCCGGCGAGCTCCTGGTCGGTCATCGGTCCGTCGGAGGCGCCGAAATCGACGGTCTGTTCAGACAGCTGTCTGATGCCGCCGCCAGAGCCGATCGACTGGTAGTTGATCTTGACGCCGGTGCTCTGTGCGTAATCCGAGAACCACTTCGAATAAATGGGATACGGGAACGTCGCGCCTGCTCCGGTCAGATCCACTGATTGTGCTGAGGCAACACCACCTGAGAGAAGCGCTGCCGCCGAGAGGGCGACAGCAATGCTGCGAACCGTTTTGATCACTTGTGACTCCGTGAGAGGAAGTTTGTCGCGCTACAAACTCTCTCAGCCACGTCACGGACAGTCACACCGCAGGTAAAGGATTTGTCACGATTGGGCCGCGGTTGCTCCGTCGGGGAAGAAAATTCTAATGGTGGTGCCGGCGCCCACGACGCTCTCCGCCCGGACACTACCTCCATGCGCCTGAACGAGATGCCTCACAATTGCGAGCCCGAGTCCGGTGCCGCCGGCCTCGCGCGAGCGGCCGCTGTCGGCACGGTAGAAGCGCTCGAAGATCCTCGGCAGGTGCTCGGGCGGAATGCCGCTTCCCGTGTCGCCGACTGACAGAGAGACTCCGTCGCCTTCACGCAGAGTCCGGATCGTGATCCGCCCTCCCTCGCCGGTGTGCCTGATCGCGTTCTCCACGAGATTGAGAAGGATCTGTTCGAGCGCGGTCCGATCCGCGTAAATCGTTTGCGCGCCCGCATCCACTGCGGTGTCGAGCGTGACGCCCTTCGCCTTCGCGCTGGCCGCAACTCGTCCAAAAACCTCCGCTGCCAGGTCCGCGATGCGTATCGCCTCCGGCCGTGGCTTCCAATGTCCGGTCTCGATCCGCGAGAGGTCCAGCAGCTCGTCGACGATTCGCTGCATGCGCTGGGTGTTGGTAAAGATCGTTCTTGCAAATTCGGCCCGCACCTCCGGCGGAACGTCACGATCCTGAAGCGTCTCCGCGAAACCCCCGATGATGGTGAGGGGAGTACGAAGCTCGTGGGAGACGTTAGCAACGAAATCTCTCCTGACGGCTTCGAGTTTCCGGATGGGCGTGAGGTCGAAGAGTGCGACGACCGCGCCGCCGTTCACGAGAGGACGCGCAGTCAGAGAGAGCGTCGTGTCACCGACGACTATTTCTTCCGGCTCGGTCTCCGTGCCGCTCAGGGCGAGCGAGATCGCGTTACGCAACGTCGCGTCGCGAGGCAGGAAGTCGATCCCGAATGGAATGGGACGCGCGATTGAAAGAAGGCGGCGTCCCGTGTCGTTGATGCGCACGACTTCGCGCGACGGAGAAATCGCGATCACGCCTTCGTTCAGGGTTTCGACGAGTGCGGAGAGTATTGATTGCTCCGCCGCGAGCGCCGATATCCGCGCTTCGAGCTGTTCTGCCAGGCGGTGGACGGCGTCGGCGAGATCTCCAACCTCGCCTGGCGCGGCGAGCGCGGGGTGCCGATTTCGTTCGCCCGCGGCAAGCGAGCGCGCGACGTTGCTCAGGTCAACAATGGGTTTCGAGACTGCACGGGAGAAAAGCACGGCGAGAATGGCGGCCAGCAGGAAGGAAATGAGCCCGGCCACAAGAACGCCGTTGCGGGCTCTCGCGAAGATTCCCTCGACTGCTACCGTCGTCACGGAGACGCGAGCGACGCCCCGTGGTGCCTTGACGGCGACGTAGAGCTGCTCTTCGCCGGTGGATGGGCTCATGCGCCGAACCGACCCGACCCCGTTCTTCCGCGCGTCGATTACTTCCGGGCGATTGCTATGATTTTCCAGGCCCTGGAGGGCTGGCCCGTCGAACTCCGAATCACCAACAACGTGTCCGGTGGAATCGATCAGGGTGATCCTGTGTCCGGTGGCGACACCCGCTTCATCCGCCAGCGAGTCGGGATCAACGCTCGACCTCCACTGGGTCGCCAGGAGTCTTGCCTCTCCCGCCAGGTCGTGAGTCGTCTGCTCGGTGATGCTCGCGTGCAGCTGAATGTCGATGATGACGACGACCGAGATCACCATTACAGCGATGATCGCGAGCGACTGGAGAAGCAGTCGGTGCGCGAGCTTCACGACCGCTCGCTGACGTTTCGAATGCGATAGCCGAAACCGCGAACCGTTTCGATCAGATCACCGGCTGCGCCAAGCTTGGCACGGAGACGCTGCACGTGCATGTCGACCGTCCGCGTCTGAATGTCCGGCGCTGCCTCCCAGACGGTCTCGAGCAACAGATTGCGCGGCTGCACTCTGCCTTTTCGCTCGGCGAGCAGCAGGAGAAGCTTGAACTCGGTCGGAGTCAGATCGATCTCGCGACCGTCTACTGTGACACGGTGTGCGGTGGTTTCGATCTTCAGGGGGCCAATCTGCTTGACGT
>PKVB01000078.1 GCA_003131365.1 Gemmatimonadota bacterium
TCTTGCCCGAGCCGCTCGGGCCAGTGAGATAGACGAACTCGCCCTTCTTCACCTCGAAGTTTATTTGGGCCAGCGCGACTCCCGATCGCGGGTACTCCTTGGCGACATCGGTGAGGCGGATCATCGTTATTGCTGAAGGGCCTGCTCGATATCGGCGATGAGATCTTCCACGTTCTCGATCCCGACGCTCATTCGGAGGAAGCCGTCGGGAATCCCGATCTTCGCGCGTTCGTCCGGGCTCATGTGCGCGTGTGAGCTGTAGCGTGGCTCTATCACCAGCGAATCGACGCCGCCGAGGCTCGCCGCGTAGGTGAACAGCTTGAGCCCCTTCACGAATCGGATCACAGCCGGGCCAGCGCCCTTGAGCTCGATTGCCATCATACCGCCGAATCCATCGAGCAGCGTCTTGGCGATCTCGTGGTCGGGATGGCTCGGAAGCCCGGGGTAATGCACCTTCGCGATATCGGGCCGTTTGGAGCACCACTCCGCGATTCGCATCGCGTTTTCGTTCTGGCGCTTCACTCGGACATCGAGGGTCTTGAGTCCGCGCTCCAGAAGCCAGCATGCGAACGGATCCGGCGCCTGGCCCCAGACGATCATCTTCCGCCTGACCTCGTCGATGAAAGGCTCGTTGCCGCACACGACGCCGGCGAGGATGTCGTGGTGCCCGTTCAGGTACTTGGTGGCCGAATGGATGACGACGTCTACGCCATGCTCGATCGGACGGAAATTGATCGGGCTCGCGAACGTCGAGTCAACGACCAGAGCGATCCCCTCCGCGTGGGCGAGATTCTGGAGAGAGCCGAGCTCGAGCACGCGGCACGTCGGGTTCACCGGCGNNAAAGAGCTCGCCGCCACGCCCGCGGCTCGAGGGGATTCACGAGGGTCACCTCGATCCCCATTCCCGGGAGATCTTCAGTGAACAGTTTGAGCGTTCCGCCATAGACCCATGAACTCGAGACCAGGTGATCGCCGGAACGGAGCAGCGCCAGCATCGCACACGCGGTGGCGCCCATCCCACTCGAGAGCACGAGCGCGGCTTCGGATCCTTCCATCAGCGCCAGACGCCGTTGAACCCGCTCGGCGTTTGGAGTGTTGCCGTAGCGCGTATAGAGGAGGCCATCACTCGTCCCCGGTTCCTGGACGAAATTGACCGACTGAACGAGCGGAGATGAGACACTCTGGCCCGGAGCCGTTGGTGCCGCGCCGCCGTGAATCGCCGTCGTCGACAGTCCCAGCTTGCGTGTCACTTCTGCCAAGCGCTCTCCTATCCGAGGTTGCGTGTGCTGCGTCCCGCGTCGAAATCGTGCTTGACTACGCGTACAATCTCTGCTGGGGCGATGCCCAGGACGTCGCGGGCAACGACGCTTCCCGGGCTCACCGAATCATCGACGACCAACACCGCCAGCTCGTGACGCCGGGGGCCGTAGACCCAGACGAGCTCGCCGTCCTCGAGCAGACGCCGGCGCGCATCGGTCGGGTGCAGCCGAACGAGTGGCCCGCGCTCGGAATCACCGGTGCGCGTTGAGATGTATCGCGAGACCATCAGCCACGGCTGGAACCCCTCCATCATGCGTCGAGTCTCGTCGCCTGCGAGGGAATCGTGGCGCTTCCGACGGCGACATACGCGTTGTCGTAGCGAATCAAAAGGCGGCGCCGCCACAGCGTGTCGAGCATTCGCTCGGCGTCGTCGCTCGATAGTCCGATCGCGTCGGCGACGTCGGCGCTGACACCCGCGCCCAATTGCGAGATGATCTCCCACGCCCGCCGCTCCTCGAGGCCGACAATCCCGATCAGACGCGACTCACCATCAGCGTGTTGCGTCACCAGAGCCAGTTTGTGGCGCTCCAGCACCGCTTCGATCGCCTCCATGTGCGACTCGCTGATCCCGCGGAACACGAAATACACTTCACGCCGCGGAGCATCGATGCTCACGTACTGCAACAGCAGTTTTGCCACGATCTCGTCGGCGCAGGAGAAATCGAGCAGCCCGACGTGCGAGAAGTCGATTATCGTGAGCGCGCGGTCGCCAATGCGGTCGAGCTCCTGCTCTATCTCGCATCGAACCGCCGCGCCTGTCGGACGCGTTACGAGGTTCGAATAGAGCTCGCAAACGCTCTTGCGAAGCATCGAGCTCACGTCGATGTGATTGATCACGCCACGCGCTCCGGAATCGTTATCTGCACCTGCGCCGNNGAGGTCCTCTACCAGCGGCTCGTCCTCGTCCCAATCGCCCTTGGGAAGCACAGCAATGCGGGCGGTGCCACTTCTGATGGAAAGTTTGCCATCCCAGTTTCCAACAAAACGCCTCACTCCGGCAAGGCCTTGACCTCGGCCGGGATCTCTGAACCGGGATGCCCCGCGCATGACGGTCTCCTCCAACGCCTGCCCATCGTCCCAGCGGTCCTTCCTCTGAAATCCCGGCGCCGACTCCAGCGACTGCCTGAATCCGATTCCCGGATCGGCGACCGCGATGACGACGACCTTGCGTCCGCCAAGGCGAACGCGCCAGGTGTAGGTCTGCACGGCAACCCAGCCGCCGCGGCCGGCGTGCTCGACGATGTTCTGGCAGACTTCCGACAGCGCCATCGTGAACCGCATGGTGATCTTCGCATCGAGATTCAGGTTCTTCACCAACGCGTCCTGTGCTCGCTGCTGGATCTTGTCGACGACGCTGTGGACGTCGTCGCTCTTGGAGATGGACGTCACCTCGAGAAGCACGCTCGTCTCCGCCGCCTTGGTGCTCTTTACACGCCCCTGTAGCTCGTACAGCTCNNCCAGTACGTGCTGACGTTCTCCGCCTCAGGGACATATAGTATCGGCCTCTCCGCGCGGGACTGCGCCAGCGCCAACAGCGCCGTCAGGCCGTACGGAGACGCCCACCGCGCGTGCCTCGTGTCGACGATGATTTTCTCGTCCAGCGGCAGCGGCGCGACCTGATCCAGCACCTGCTCGAACGACTTGTCCTCGAGCGAGTGTGGAACGTTGATGATTGTCGTCACTTGATGCTGAGCTCTCCGCGCAGGTAGTCGGCGAGACCGGTAGCGCCGCGATGGTCCACGTTCAGGGAAGCCGCGTCGAGAGCGCGGTCGATTGCTGCGTCTAAGTTATCACCCGCCAGGAGGCGGGAGAAATAGGTTGCGCCCCAGACATCTCCGCATCCTATCGGATCTCCCGGCCCCGGATGGCGTNNCGCGGTGCGGATCGCGCCCCCGGGAACGCCGAGAATCGCGCGCTGCACGTCGGCGATTCGATCGAAACCCGAAGCGGCGAAATAGACGACGCCTCGGCTGCCGAGCGTAATGGCTATCGAGGAAACGCCCTCTGCAAAGGCGATAGCAGCTAAGGCCATCGGGTCGCTAGCCATCATGCTCATCTCGTCTTCGTTTACCTGGATCAAATCGAAGCACCGGCACCACGCGGCGGGATTCGGGAGCGGTTGCAGCGCCCTCATTCCATCAGGTTGGACCGCCAGCAGCAGCGAGTGCAGATCGCAATAGATCGGACCGCGGAAATGTTGCCTGATGAGCTGCGCGGTCTCGAGATCGAGCTCAAAGCCGCTGATCAAATTGATGTAGAGCGCGTCGAGGTCGGTGAGGAGAGGTTTCAGGCCCAACCAGCTCCATCTGGGGACACCGCCGCTCAGCCGCTCGCAGCGGCGCTCGTCGCTCATGTAGTGAAGCGCGACACGATTGTTCGGGTGGGGCACCTCGATCGGAGCTGCGTCCGGCGCGGCCCGGTCGAGATCGGCGACGAATTCCCGGGCAGACTGCGCGAGATCGCTGCCGACCTTGAGGATCGGAACAAACTCCCAATCCACCGGAAGCGCGGCCTCGAGTGCGCCGAGCGCATAGGTGATCCCCCCCCATTCTTCGACGGGCGCGTCCCGCGGATCGCGTCCGTGAATCACATCCCAGACGAAACTGCCCATGACCCCGACGCGCTTCTTTCGCGGCTTCGAGTTTCCGTGGGCGATCACCTACAACTCGCCCAGCTTCTGCATCTTGAACGTTGCGATCGCACCGACGACGCCGGCGGAGAGGGGAAGCGCGCCCGGAACGATGCGGCACGCTTCGACCGCGGGCTTGAATGCGCGGCGCTTCACCTCTGCGCGCAACGGTTGGAAGAGGGCGTCTCCCGCCTGAGTGACGCCGCCCGCGAGCACTACGGTATCCGGATTGAAGATGTTGAGGAGATTCGACACGCCCGCCCCGAGAAAGCGAGCCGTCTCGCGCACGACCTCTCTAGCGGTCGAGTCGCCGCGCTTCGCGGCCTCGTAGACGGTCTGCGCGGTGATCTTCCGCAGATCGCCGTCGACCATGCTCACAATTATGGATTCGCTCTCGTCCCCGCGCAGCGCTTCCCGCGCGCGGTCGGCGATCGCCGGCCCGGAAGCGTAAGCCTCGAGGCATCCGTAGTTCCCGCATTTGCAGCGACGGCCGGTGGAGTCGATCGTCGTGTGACCGATCTCTCCCGCCACATCGGATGCGCCGTGATACAGTTTGCCCTCGAGGATTATTCCCCCGCCGATTCCGGTACCCAGAGTCATGCCGATCACGTTTCGGCCACCTACCGCGGCACCGCACCAGAACTCACCGAGAGTCGCGCAATTGGCATCGTTGTCGAGGGTGGCCTCGAGATGCACCCGGCTCGAGATCTCGTCGCGCAGCGGAAAATTCTTCCACCCAAGGTTGGGTGTTACGATGACGACCCCCTTCTCGCGATCGAGCGGCCCCGGCGATCCAATGCCGACGCCCAGAAAATCGGAACGCTCCGCGCCCGTCTCCGACATCGTCTGCGCGATTACCTGCTCGATCATTCCCGCGATTCGATCGACGACCGAGGCAGCCCCACCGTCAGCGAGTGTCTGCGTGGTGTGCATGGCGATCTCGCGGCTGCCATCGAGCGGCATCGCGCCCGCGACGATGTTGGTGCCACCCAGATCCACTCCGACGATGTAACGCTCCTTCACGCTCATACGGTCACCGATGGGTTGAGGACTTCTGTCAGCAGGCTCGAGATGTAGTCAGGCGTCAGCTCGCGCATGCAGCGCCAATGTCCGAGCGGACACCGCTGTGGTCCGTGTCGATCGCACGGACGACAGGGCAGCCTGTCATTTCCGGCGACCGAGCTTCTCTCGGCGAGAGGACCAAACCCGAACTCCGGCACCGTCGGGCCGAAGATCGTGACTGTGGGCGTTCCCATCGCCGATGCAAGATGCTGCGGCGCCGAATCATTCGTCACTATCGCTTGCGCGCGGCCAATCAGCTCCGCAGACGCCAGCAGCGGCAGAATCCCGACCGCATTGATCACCGTGTCCGCCGGCAGCGCCGCGGTTATCTCCGCCGCAGTCTCGGAATCGGCCTTCGACCCGATGACAGCGATCCTGTAGTCGTTGGCAAGCCGTTTCGCGAGCTCGACATAGTACGGCCACCGCTTCGTTCCCCAGGCGCTGCCCGGCGCGAGGGCAACGAACGGCTCGTCGGTGCTCCGGCTCTGGCGCAGCAACGAGTCGACCATGCGTCGGTCCTCGTCCGACGGGTACAGGCGTGGCCGGACCTGGTCGCGCGTAGGAGGATCCGCGCACTCCGACATCGATAGCGACCAAAGTCGCTCGGCGTGATGACGGTCGGGCCGGTAAGGAACCTGAATCGTGTAGAGCACTCGTCCAGTGGAGCTTCTAAATCCGATCCGCTCCTTTGCGCCAGTCGTCATGGCGATGAGCCCGCTGCGGAACGAACCCTGCGCGAGGTATGCGGCGTTGTACGGTCGCCGGCCGCGAATCTCCTGAATCGTTTGCCACATTCCGACCGCCGCTCCGTAGGTCCCACGCTTGTCGTAGCGGATGACGGTGCGAATATCCGGATTGTTGGCGAGAGCGGCCGCACCACCGGGAGTGACGAGGACGTCAACCGGTCCGCGCCGGGCCAACTCGGCGATGAGCGGCGTAGTGAGAATGACGTCGCCGAGAAAGCTCGTCTGGATAACGAGCGATCCGCCCACTCAGTCTACCTGCAGCACGGCGAGAAAAGCCTCCTGTGGAATCTCCACGGAGCCGACCTGCTTCATTCTTTTCTTTCCCGCCTTCTGCTTCTCGAGCAGCTTGCGCTTGCGCGAGATGTCGCCGCCGTAGCACTTGGCCAGCACGTCCTTGCGAAGAGGCTTGACGCTCGTTCGCGCGATGACCTTCGATCCAACCGCCGCCTGAATCGCGACCTCGAACAGCTGTCGCGGAATCAGATCCTTCAGCTTGTCGGCGATCTTGCGTCCCCACTCGTACGACTTGTCCTCGTGGATGATTACGCTGAACGCATCGACCGGATCCCCGTTGATCAGCATGTCGAGCCTGACGAGATCGCTGCGGCGGTACTCCAGGATGTCATAGTCGAGCGAAGCATAGCCGCGACTCACGGTCTTCAGCTTGTCGAAGAAATCGAGGATGATTTCGCCGAGCGGGAATTCCCAATCGAGCTCGACGCGCTGGGTGTCGAGGTACGTCATGTTCTTGTAGACGCCGCGCCGCTCGGTGCCGAGCGTCATGATCGGGCCTATATACTCGGCGGGCACCATAATCCGTGCCTTCACGTACGGCTCCTCGACGTAGGCGACGGTCTGGCCGGACGGCATCAGCGATGGGTTCTCGATCAGCTGCATCGATCCGTCGGTCAGATAGACCTTGTATTCGACCGAAGGAACGGTGGTGACGAGCTCGAGATCGAATTCGCGGCGCAGTCGCTCCTGCACGATCTCCATGTGAAGGAGTCCGAGGAACCCGGCGCGGAATCCGAATCCGAGAGCGGTCGACGTCTCCGGCTCGTAGTTGAGCGACGCGTCGTTCAACTTCAGCTTCTCGAGCGCATCGCGCAGCGTTTCGTATTGCGTCGTGTCGGTGGGGTAGAGTCCGGCGAACACGAAGCTTCGCACGGCTTTATAGCCTGGTAGTGCTTCACTGGCGTGGTTCTCGGCGTCGAAGATCGTGTCGCCCGCTCGGGTCTCGCTCACCGATCGCACGCTCGCAACTACGTATCCGACTTCGCCCGGACCCAGCTGATCGGCGGGAACCTGACGCAGCTGGTTGTATCCGACTTCATCGACTTCGTATACCGACTCGCTCGCGCCGAACGTGATGTGCGTTCCCTTTCTGATGACTCCGTCGACTACGCGCACGCTTGGGATCGCGCCGCGATACTTGTCGTAGTACGAGTCGTAGATCAGCGCGCGAAGGGGAGCGTTCTCGTCGCCCCCAGGCGCCGGGACCTTGCGCACGACCTCCTCGAGGAGGTCGCTGATTCCGATGCCTTCCTTCGCGCTGACGAGAAGGATTTCGCTCCCGTCGATGCCGAGGAGGTCGGCTACTTCCTTACGACGCTTCTCCGGCTCGGCCCCCGGGAGATCGATCTTGTTGAGAATGGGAATGATCTCGAGGCCAGCGTCCATCGCCAGGAAAAGATTGGAGAGAGTCTGGGCCTCGATTCCCTGGGACGCATCGACGACGAGGATCGCGCCTTCACACGCGGCAAGTGAGCGCGAGACCTCGTAGGTGAAGTCGACGTGTCCGGGAGTGTCGATGAGATTGAGCTCGTAGTTCTGTCCGTCGCGCGCCGCGTACGTCATCCGCACGGCGTTGAGCTTGATGGTGATGCCGCGCTCA
>PKVB01000112.1 GCA_003131365.1 Gemmatimonadota bacterium
GAGGGGGTGGGGGTGGTGGAAGGGGCGGTGGAAGGGGGGGTGGAAGGGGCGGTGGGCGCCGGGGTGGTGGTGGTGCGCCTCCCGATAGCACAGGCGGCGGTTCGGGAGGGGGAGGCCCATCGCCCGAGATGCGCGCCATCAGGGATAGCACCAACAAGCAAATCGAAGCAGTTCTCAACCCGCAGCAGCTGACGACTTTTCGCCAGCTGTTCGAGCAGGGACAGCAGAAGCGGCCAGCCGGCGATAGCGCTTCCCGTCGTGGCGGTGGCTCGCCCTGAGCTCGATAGAGTAAAGTCGCGGTTTGTTATCCGCCCGACGGCGGCGGCGCGCCCGGCGGCCGGTTCCCCGGGGGCGGGCCGTCGGGCTGGATCGGGTGGGCGTTTCCTCTGTGGCAGGTGAAGCAATTCACCACTGGGGCCGCGCCACGATCGTTCGGCACCTTCGCCATGTAGTCGCGATTGATCGTCTGCACCATCGCGAACATCAGGCGCGCTGTGTTCTTCTCTTCCTTGTCGTCGAGATCCCACTTGCCCGGCACGTGGCAGAATCCGCAGCTGACGCCGAGTGAGCGGCCGAAGCCCATGTTCATGATGTTGACGAGACGGCCGGCCGGAACTCCCTTCAGAATCTTGATGTTCTTGAACACGCTCTCGGCCGGCTGATTCTCGCGGCCCGCGATCAAGCGGAGGATCGTCGCCGACGCGCTGTCGCGCCTCGCCGCGTTCAAGCTGTCGCGCACGCGCCGCGCCGAATCGGTGAGGGGCACCCGCGGACCACCGGGGGGACCGCCGGGCATCCGCTGGCCGGCCGCGGGTTGCTGCGTTGGGGTGGGATTCGTCGTCGTCGGCGCCGTCGCGCATGCGTACAAGAGAATCACGATCGAGGAAACAGCGGCTACCGCAGCAGGAACACGCTCGGTCATTAATCCTTCGCAGTTGATGTTCGATAATCCTAGGGTTCGAGCTGCAGGTGAACAAGTTGTGAGCGGCCAGCCCGGGTATCGTGCTAAGGAATCTTCTTTAAAGTGCCAGTGGTCCGACGTGCCGGCTTGGCGAGGCTGCACCACTGCTGGAGGGTCTCCTTATTTGCCCGGTCCCAGCCCTCCGGCACGGGCGCGAGCCTCCGCTTTTCGCCCGCTGTCTCGAAGCAGTGCCACCCATAGGCGAATTCCTGGGCAACCGACGCGCGCGGGCTTTTTCTGACACCACCCCGGCGCTCCAGGCCAGTACGTCTTTCCTCGGTACCGGTGAGATCTCCATCGTTCACGCGGCGGTCGACGAATCGGCGCTCCGCCGCAGACGGATGCACCCGCCAAACATCCCAGATTCTTCCCTGAGGATCCTTGAACGTTGCGTGGTTCAACGGGGCTCGCGCGTCATCGTTGATCGTCAACGGTTGCGAAATGCCTGCCGACCCACCTGGAGTCGCCGAATGTGGGTAGTCCGAGCCGCGGTCAGGTTACCTCGCTTCCAGCTGGGATTGGCGCGCCGACTCCGCCCCGACATCCCGAGGCCTCGACGGCGGCCGCGTCGGTCCCGACCCAGCCCCGATCCGCTCGATCGCCGACGCGATCTCATCGAGGTCGCCCGCGGTGAGAGTGAGTGTAGCCGCGTCGATCCAGCCATCGACCTGTGACGACGACCTCGCGCCGACGATGGCGCCCGTCACCGCCGGCCACGCCAGCGTCCACGCCACGGCCACGGCCGACACGCTCGTATTGTGGCGCTGGGCGATCGGCCTGAGCGCATCGCGCAGCACAATGTTCTTTTCGAGGTGCGGTGTCTGGAAGTTCACCGATTTTTTCCGCCAGTCGTCGTCGGCCATCTTTTTCACACGATCCAGCGAAAAGCTATCCGTTAGAATTCCGGCCTGCATCGGGCTGTAGACGATCACTCCGGTGCGGTTAGCGTTGCACCACGGAATCTCTGCCGCCGCGGCGTTGCGACTTATGAGCGAGAAGGGCGGCTGCAGCGAATCCACATGCCGGACCGACTCGCACTTTCGGAGTTGCGAAACGTCATAGTTGGAGACGCCGATCGCGCGAACTTTTCCCTCTTCGACGAGTTGTGCCATGGTCCGCCAGGATTCCTCGATCGGCACACCGAACTCGTCGGGTCGGTGGATCTGATAGAGATCGATGCGCTCGACGCCGAGCCGGCGGAGTGATGCCTCGCACTCCCGGCGAATGGATTTGGAGGCGAGGGAGCGCACGGCTTCCTTCATCGGATCGCTATCGTCCCACACCAGTCCGCACTTGGTGAACACGTACGGACGGTCGGCAGCGCCGCGCCCCTTCAGCGCTCTGGCGACGACCTCTTCCGAATGACCGAGTCCGTAAATCGCGGCGGTGTCGATCCAGTTGACGCCGCGCTCGAGCGCGTGGTTGATTGCGGCGATGGATTCATTGTCGTCCTGCGGACCCCACCCGAACGCCCATCCACCACCGCCGGTTGCCCACGAGCCGAATCCCACGCGGGTGATTTCCATGTCGGTAGTGCCGAGCTGTCGAAGAGGAAGCGTAGTGAGCATCGGAGCGGCTCCTGAGCGTCGTGGCTAGCGGTGGAGAATCTTCAGTCTGCCATACTCGTGCCCGCGAGCACGATAAACTGACCGGACATCATCGGCAGATGTTTGGGAATCGTGCAAAGGATCGGATAGATACCGGCGTGCTTCGCAATATAGGTGACCCGGATCGTCTGCTGCGGGGGAAGCGGCACCACCAGATCCGGCAGCACAAAGGAGTGATCGTCGTCCTCGGGATTGATCAACGTGAAGTGGATTGTGTCTCCCTCCACTACCGTGACGGTGCTTGGCGAGAACGCGTAGACCTCCTTTCCCTCGAGCATCCCGCCTTTCCCAAAATCCTTGGCCAGGAATGGAAATGTGCTCACCTGCTCCCTCACCAAAAGCGGGACAGCTGTGACGGTGATCTCGCGGATACGCGGAACATACGCGTGCGTTGATGCGGGAGCCTTCGGGCTTGCGCATCCGGTCAGTGAGATGATCGCGGTAGAAATCAGAATCGATCGTTTCATTTGTAGATCAGCAGAGGTCGAGCGCTCCGATCAGTGAATATGCTCGTTCAATGTGGGGCTCGACACCTCCGAGCGCCGCAATGTAGAATATCAGGTGTGATCGGGACGCTATCGGAACGGAAGACGCAGACTTGGCCAAAGCTCACGCTCGATGAGTGGGCGCCGACGCAAACGACACTGCATCGCTGGACGCAGATGGTCGGCAAGACTCGCCTGGCCCTGGCGCCGATGCAGAACCACTAGTGGCAGGTCGTGATGTACGTCACCGAGCGAGGGCTGACCACTTCGCCTATACCATTTGATGGCCGCACCTTCGACGTCGGCTTCGACTTCACTAACCACAAGCTGATCGCGCGGACGAGCGACGGAGACACTCGCGCGCTCCCGCTGGTAGCGCAGTCAGTCGCGGACTTCTACGAGGCGTACATGTCGATGCTCCGCTCACTTGGCATCGAGGTGAAGATCATGCCGGTGCCCGTCGAGATGGCGGACACCATGCGGTTCACCGAGGATCGCACGCACGCGTCGTACGATCCGGATGCGGCGCATCGCTGCTGGCAGATTCTCGTCCAGGCCGATCGCGTGCTCAAGAGATTTCGGGGGCGATTCATCGGCAAATCGAGTCCGTCGCATTTCTGGTGGGGCGGGTTCGACCTCTCGTGTACGCGATTCTCGGGACGTCCGGCTCCGCAGCATCCCGGAGGCATTCCCAACTGTCCGGACTATGTGACGCGCGAAGGCTACTCGCACGAATGCATCAGCGCGGGCTGGTGGCCGGGAATGGTGGGGAGCCCGGTCGCTGAGCCGGCGTTCTATGCGTACTCGTATCCCGAGCCGGCGGGCTGCGATGTCGCGCCCGTGCGGCCCGCCGCCGCGTACTATCATCCCGTGATGCACGAGTGGATTCTGCCGTACGAGAGCGTCCGCACGTCTCGGGACCCCGAGGGTGCGCTGCTCGAGTTTCTTCAGAGTACCTACGAGGCCGCCGCCAATCTCGCGAAGTGGGACAGGGCATCGCTCGAGCGGCCGAGTGGGTGGAGGCCACCTCCTTCTTCCCGGATCTGACCGGGCTGGGATCGCGAGAGTCCGGATGCTTCAACGAGCCTCGGCGCACGACTCCGCTGTATGGGCACGCGCCGTGCGTTAAGAGTTACCAACGCCGTCAGAGTGAATCAGGAGGAAGGATGAGAGCACGCGACATTATGACGAGGGAGCCCGAGTGTTGCCGGCCGGACCAAACCGCGCGGGACGCGGCGGGGGTGATGCGCGATCGCGACTGCGGGTGCGTTCCGATCGTGGATGATGCGGGAAGCGTCGTCGGGATCGTGACCGATCGGGATCTCGCTGTGCGCGGAGTCGCGACGGGCAAGGAGTCCACCACCAAGCTGAACGATCTGATGACGCCGGCGGCGAGCTGCTGCGGACCGGACGACGATCTGAGGGACGTCGAGCAAAAAATGGCCGAGCTCCAGGTCCGCCGGATTCCGATCGTCGACGCCAACGGACGCTGCGTCGGCATCATCTCACAGGCGGACATTGCGCGTGCTTCCGCGACGGACA
>PKVB01000073.1 GCA_003131365.1 Gemmatimonadota bacterium
ACATTTTTGACAAGTTTTACCAAGCCGATAATCAGGCGCAGGCGGCCAGCAAAGGCACGGGTTTAGGCCTGGCGATTGCGAAAGAGATCGTCGAGGCCCACAGTGGCGAGACGACCGTCGAAAGCAGGGTCGGTGAAGGCACGACGTTTGTCGTTACGCTGCCGGTAGAGCCGCCGGGCGCGAAGAGGCGGCCCGAACCTACGCCGCAGGATCCGTCACCACAGTTTGAGGACGCGGGATGAAGAAAGCTTTCCAATTGTTGATTTCATTGCTGGCCCTGACGGCCTGCGTGCAGGTCCAGACGGCCGATCCGCCGCTCCAGAGCGATTGGGCGCAGACGCTTTCGTACGCGCGCCGCGACGTCGAGGCGGGCAACTACTTCGCGGCGGACAAGATTCTCGACGAGTTTGTGCGGACGCACCCCGGCACGCTTGAGTCCAGAGAGATCGGGTTTTGGAAGGCGGCATACCTGATTGATCCGGCGAATGAGCGAGGGTCGCTGGACGCGGGAATAGCCGCGCTCGACGCGTATCTCGCGGATAAATCGGCGGCGTTGTACCGCGAGCAGGCCACGGTCCTCCGCCGGACGGCGGCGGTCGCCCAGGGGATCGCGAACTCATCCAGAACGGCCATGGCGGACACGTTGGCAACGCCCGTGGTGAAGGACACGGTAGTCGTCGTCAGCAAAACCAGGGACGAGCAAATTGCATCCCTCAAGGATCAACTCGCGAAGAGCAAGGACGAGCTCGCCAAGGCCAACGCCGAGCTTGATCGCATCAAGAAGCGGCTGGCAAATCCGAGCAACTAGGCCGCGAACAACTCCGCTCAGCCGACCCTGAACNNTCGAGGGCCCGCGAGTAGCGGGCACTCAACACGTGGCGAATTCCGATGTTCTCCTTTGCGGTGAGCTCGGGATCGCGCGCCAGCAGTCTCTCGGCGGCGAGGCGCGCCTCGACGTTCAGCGCTTCGTCCCGAAGGGGGTCGGCGATGCGGAATGTCGCTGCCCCACTCTGCTCTTCACCGAACAGATTGCCCATGCCTCGCAGCTGAAGATCTGCGCGCGCGATCTCGAAGCCGTCGTCCGTGTCGACGAAAATCTTCAGGCGCTCCGCCGCTTCCTCTCCCACGCCGCCGAGCAGTATGCAGTATGAGGCTTCGGCGCCGCGGCCGACGCGTCCCCGCAGCTGATGAAGCTGGGACAGTCCAAATCGCTCCGGATGCTCGATGAGCATGACCGTGGCATTCGGCACATCGATTCCCACTTCGATCACAGTGGTGGACACGAGCACGTCGATTTTTCCATCGCGAAAGGCGCGCATGATGGTCTCCCGCTCGTCCGCGGGAACGCGTCCATGAATCAGCGCGACGACTCTGCCCGCGAAGGCGCCCGCCGAAAGCTGCTCGTACATCGTAGTCGCGGCCTTGAGGTCGGTCTTCTCGGATTCCTCGATCACCGGGTAGACGACGTATGCCTGGCGGCCTTTCTCGGTTTCCCGCGCCACGAATTGGAGTATGCGCTCGCGCGCCGATTCGGGTCGCATGACCGTCGTGACCGGCTGCCGCCCCGCCGGACGCTCGTCGAGCGTGCTGACGTCGAGGTCGCCGTACATCGTTAGGGCGAGCGACCGGGGGATCGGAGTCGCGCTCATCAGAAGCACGTCCGGTGATTTGCCCTTGGCCGAGATCGCCGCGCGCTGCTCGACTCCGAAGCGGTGCTGCTCGTCGATGGTGACGAACCCGAGGCGCCCGAACACGGCCGCGTCCTGCGCCAGAGCGTGCGTTCCCACCGCCAGCACCGGGTCCGTCCCCGCGAGCTTTGCCGCCGCCGCTTTTCTCGCGCGCGCGCTGAGGCTTCCCGTCACCAGAACCGGCTCGATTCCGAGCGGCTCCAGCAGCTTTGTGAACGTTCGGAGGTGCTGTTCCGCGAGCAGCTCCGTGGGCGCCATGATGGCTGCCTGATATCCGTTCTCCATCGCCAGCAGCGCCGCGAACAGCGCCACGATGGTCTTTCCGCTCCCGACATCGCCCTGCAGGAGGCGATGCATCTTGCGGTCGCTCGCCATGTCGGCGACGATCTCGCGCACCGCGACCGTCTGCGCATTGGTCAGAGTGAATGGGAGCGCATTTTTCAGGGCGCTCGTGAGCTGACGCCGGTTTTCAAACGCGATTCCGCTTCGCTTCTCTCTCTTGAGCGCGTTGGCCCGCCGGTGGAGGATGTGGACGAAGAGCAGCTCCTCGAACGCGAGCCTCGCCCTCCCCCGCGTCCCTTCGGTGATCGTGCTGGGCCGGTGCACCATCAGTAACGCTTCGCCGAGGCTCGGCAGGCCTGCGGCGCGCAACACGTCCTCGGGCAGATACTCCTTGATCAGGGGCAGCAGCGCGTCGAGGTGCTGATCGATGATTCCCCGAATCGCCTTGAATGAGAGTCCCTCCGTGGCGGGGTAGACGGCCAGTACCTTGCCACCCTTTACGTCGTCGTCGACCTTCCCGAGCTGGATGTACTCGCGCGGCTGGAGCTGGCGGCCGTGAAAAAAACGGACGGATCCGGTGAGCAGCATGATGTCGCCCTTCTCGATGCTTCGGTCGAGGAAGGGCTGTCCGGGCCACGACGCCTCGATCATGCCGCTGTCGTCCTGGAGCACTGCCTGAAAGATCCTGAGGCCACGACGCGTGGGTATGATCCCCTTGGAGATCACCTTCCCGATGATCGTCCCGTCCATGCCGGTCTCGAGCGAGGCTATGGGGCTGATCGTGCTCGCGTCTTCGTAGCGGTGAGGAATGTGGAAGAGGAGATCGCGCGCGGTGACGATTCCGAGTTTTCTCAGGGATTCGGCGCGGGCGGGCCCGACGCCCTTCAGGTAATTGACGGGCATGTCGAGGTAGACCTTTCCGCTGCGCGTCTCCGTCGCGGCCGCCATCTAGCCCTCGAGAACCTCGTGCGCGAAAGCCTTGGGATCGAAAGCCTCGAGATCCGTCGCTTTCTCGCCAGTCCCGATGAATTTCACTGGCACGTTGAGGGCCTCGTGCACCGCGAGCACGATTCCGCCCTTGGCCGTCCCGTCGACCTTGGTGATGACGAGGCCGGTGATGGGAATCGCCTCCGCAAAAGTCCTTGCCTGGGCGACGGCGTTCTGTCCGATCGTCCCGTCCAGGACCAGCAGGGTCTCGTGCGGAGCGCCGGGAAGGCGCTTGCCAATTACGCGGTCGATCTTCTTCATCTCGTCCATCAGCGATCCGCTCGTATGAAGGCGGCCGGCAGTATCGACGACGACGACATCCTTGCCTCGGCTGATCCCGGCATCGACGGCATCGAACGCCACCGCGGCTGGGTCGGAACCTGCCTTCCCGCCGACGAAATCGGCCCCGGTGCGCTCTGACCATGCCCGCAGCTGGTCGATGGCCCCCGCGCGAAAGGTGTCGGCCGCTCCGACGAGGACCGACATCTTTTTCGCCTTCAGAAAGTCGGAGAACTTCCCGATGAATGTCGTCTTTCCCGCGCCGTTTACCCCCACCACCAGCACAACCGTGGGTCCCGACTCTCTCGGAACGAACCGGGGATCACTATTGCCTGAGCGAAGGGAGGTCTCGATCGCCTTTTCCAGAGCATTGAGAAACTGCTCCTGCGTCTTGATGAATCCGCGGCGCGCCTGTCCTTCGATCTCCGCTACCAGGCGCATCGTGGCAGGAACGCCGAAGTCGGCCTCCAGGAGGATCTGCTCCAGATTCTCCAGCGAATTCTGGATGGCGCCGTCGCGCGCTATTGCGGTGACGTCGGTGAGCGCGACGTCCTTTATTTTGGTCCACAGCGAACGGGTGGGTACGTCGCTCGGGCGCTGGAGTATCCTGCCTGCCATTTGGTCGCTGTCTGATTGAGGGCAAAAAAAACCCGGACATTCAAGTCCGGGTTGAAGATAAGCCCTGCGAGCTTCCAGGGCGTTACTCGGTCACGCTCGCCAAACGCGATTGGTTCAGGCTTGCCAGCGTCTGATTTCTCATCTTCTGGAAGAGAACGCGCTCATTGGCCGGGATCGGCTCGCCGCTCCTGCTCTGAAGCGCCAGCTTCGGGTCATGCGCCACGCCGCCGACGCGAATCTCGAAATGGAGGTGCGGGCCAGTCGCCCATCCGGTCATGCCAACGTAGCCGATGGTAGATCCCATCGCCACTCGCGTTCCCGGGCGCATTCCCGTCGCGAAGTTTCGCATGTGACCGTAGCGGCTAACCATCCCGTTCCGGTGGCGGATGTCGATCATGTTGCCGTAGCCACCCTTGGTCCCGGCAAAGATCACAACGCCGTCACCGATTGCGCGGACGGGTGTGCCCATCGGTGCCGCGTAGTCAGTTCCGGTGTGATTCCGCCACCCACCAAAGATCGGGTGCTTGCGGGCGCCGAAGATGCTGCTGATGCGACGGAAAGCCACTGGCGCGCGGAGGAACGCGGCCCGAAGCGACATACCGCTCGCGTCGTAGTACTGTCCGGTGCTCGAGCCCGGCGTGTCGAAGTGAATCGCCTCGAGTGGATTGCTGGCATTCGAGAGCGCGAGACGCGCGCCCAGAACCTTGCTGACGATGATCGCGCCATTGGGCTTCTGAAGCCGCTCGATCAGCAGGTGGAACTTGTCGCCCTGCCTCAAATCGCGGCTCATGTCGACTTTGTACTCGAAAATGTCGGCGAGTGACCAGGCGAGCTGGTGGCGGGCCGAGGGCGGTAGGACGCCGACGCCGCTCTCGTTGAGCGCGTTATAGAGGCTGGACTGAATGACGCCCGAGATCTGCAGGGTGTCCATCAGCTCGGTGTTGGAAGCTTCGATCACGACCGGCCGGAACAGGAAGTCAGCGGGCTCGATGCCGGGTCTGGTGACAACGACCGGCGCCATTGGGAAAATCTGCTTCGGCTCCAAAGCGGGTGTAAGCCAAACGGCGACCATGCCCATGACCGCCACAACTGCGTAACTCGCTGGCCGTACTTTTACCCGCTTCAATCCATCTGCCTTCGAATAAATGTTGGAATTTCCATGTCACTCAGATCCTGCTCAGGAGACGACCGATCCCTCTCTGGAGTCACGGCCGGAGCGCTGGTCGGAGGTGTCGGAATATTCCGTCTCGGCATCTCGTTGAGAGTGTTTCTCATCACGCCATTTCCGCGGATTGGACGGAGGGGAATGA
>PKVB01000092.1 GCA_003131365.1 Gemmatimonadota bacterium
CACGTTGATCGAGCTGGTGCTGGATGGCGACGCGCATCCGGCAGCGGAGATCGCCGAAACCATAGACGGAGTCAACAGGGTGGAAGCACAGGATGGAATACTCCGCGCTCACAGCAGCCGCGGCGGACAGATTCTGCCGGCACTGATCGAAGCGGCGGAGACCGCGGGGCGCACGGTGACGGATATCCACCTGCTGCAGCCGAGTCTCGAGACGCTGTTCGTGTCGCTGACGGGAAGGAAGCTCGTATGACGGCCGCCGTGATGGCCGCCCCGCGAGCGGAGGTGACCGCGTCGTCCATTGTTTTGGCACTGCTGCGCCGCGACATGCGCGTNNGTATTCGGCTATCTGTTGCCGAGGATGGGATTCATGGGGCGGGGGTACACGACTGCGCTCTTGCCGGGTGTGCTGGCGATCAGCCTTACATTTTCCAGTATTCAGTCGGTGGCGCTGCCGATGGTGCAGGACTTCGGGTGGACGAAGGAGATCGAGGATCGACTGTTGGCGCCGCTTCCGATCTGGTTGGTGGCGGCCGAGAAGATCTTCTCCGGCGTGCTGCAGGGAATCGTCTCGGCTCTGTTCGTGCTGCCGGTGGCGCGGTTGATCATGGGGCCGATTCCGAATCTCAGTTTCGGGCACTTCGGTGACGTGCTGCTCATCACGATACTTGGCGCGGCCGCGTTCTCCTCGCTCGGATTGTTTCTTGGCACCGCGATCCAGCCGCAGCAGATCGGACTCCTGTTCGGCGTGATCCTGGCGCCGATGATTTTTTTCGGTTGCGCGTATTATCCGTGGCAGGGGCTGAGCACGGTGCCGATCATGAAATACGCGGTGCTGATCAATCCGCTCGTCTACGTCGCGGAGGGCATGAGGGCGGCGCTGACGCCGACGGCGCCGCACATGCCGCTTCCGATCGTGATCGTGGCGCTGATCGTGGTCACGGCAATCTTCTGGATTCTCGGCATGCGAAGCTTCATGAAGCGAGCGGTGGGATAACACCGTAGGCGCGCTGAAGACGACTAGGCCTCGTGATACTCGCGCTCCTTCTCGTCACTGCGTTCTTCCGAACTCTGGGATTGAGATCGTTCAGGAAGCTGGCTGTCGTCTGGTTCGACAAGTGGTCGGTCGGCTGATTCCAAGGGTGGTCGATCTGCTGGGTCCATGCGGGGCGCGCGTGGCAGCGAGAGCGTGAACGTCGAGCCCTCGCCGACAACGCTCTCGACCGTGATCTTTCCATCCATCGCCTGGGCGAGATCCTGGCTGATCGCCAAACCAAGTCCCACTCCCTGAACCGGCTGGTTGAGACGACGCTCGGCCTGAACGAACGGGTCGAAGATCCTGTCGAGTTTTTCGGGTGAAATTCCGGGCCCCGTATCCGCGACTCGAATCTCGATGCAATTTCCAACGAACTGGCTCGAGAGGGTGATGGTGCCGCCGGGCTCGGTGAACTTCACGGCGTTGCCCAGCAGGTTGATCACGATCTGCTGCAGCTTTTCTGGATCGGCGAGGACCGAGGCCGATTTGCCGGCGCCCTTGTACGAATAGTGGAGACCCTTAGCCAGAACCTGCGGAGCAATCATCGACTCCGTGTCGCGCAGCGCCTCGTCAACCGGGACGGCGGTCATGCGGTATTCAGTCTGGCCCGCATCGACCTTGGCAAAATTCAGGACGTCGTTGATCAGGGTAAGGAGATGCTGCTGGCTGCGCCTGATGCGGGCGATATCCTGGGCCTGGTCAGCGTTGAGAGGACCGCGGATACCCATCGCGAGCAGCTCGGCGTAACCTCCGATCGCGTTGAGCGGCGTCCGGAGCTCATGGCTCATGCTGGCGAGAAACTCCGATTTCGCCTGGCTCGCGGCCCAGGCTTGCTGCTCCGCCGTCTTCCGTTCTTCGATGTCGACCGCGATGCCGACCCAGGCGTCGACCTTTCCCGAGTCATCGCGACCAGGCCGGCCCCTCGCCAGAAACCAGCAGTAGCTTTCGTCCTTTCGACGCAACCGGAACTCGAACTCGTAGCGCCCCTCTTCAACCGCGCTTTGCAGGCTGGCGACGACGCGCTCGCGGTCGTCCGGATGAATTGCGGTGGTCCACCCGTAGCCGAGTGTCTCTCTCTCGGAGAGGCCGGTGTACTCGTACCAGTACGGATTGCTGTAGGTGATGTGTCCGTCCGGTCGGCCGAACCACACAACCTGGGGAGCGAGATCGAGCAGATTCTCGAACCTGCTGCTCGTCGTGTTGGTCCAGCGAACGAACCGTGTGGCAAGGAGGGCGATCGCCAGGAGAGCGACGCTCGAGATGGCGACTATCAGTCCGAGCTGGTACGACCCAAAAACGAAATAGCCAGTCGGTCTCCAGCCGGCTAGCCCACCGGTGAATTGCGCGGCAGCCATCCCCGTGTAGTGCATCCCTGCGACCGCCAGGCCCATGAGCAGCGACGCTGCCGTCTTCTTGTAAGGCGGCCCCGGTTCCGAGCCAGGCTGGAGCAGATTCCGGGTGAGAGCGAGGGCCGCGAACGAGCCTATGATTGCGACGCCAATCGAGGCCGCGACGATGACCGGATCGTNNTGACCGCGACGATGACCGGATCGTAGATGACATGGCCAGTCATTCGCATTCCCGCCATGCCCGTATAGTGCATGCCGGCGATCGCGGCACCCATGAAGACGCTGGCGACAACCAGCAGCCAACCGCGGACAGTGCCGCGATTGAAGATGATAAAAGCAATCGCACACCCGACTACTGCCGCGCCGGCGGAGGCGAAGGTGAGAAGGGCGTCATACCAGACGGGAACGGGAAGGTGCAGGGCGAGCATGCCGACGAAGTGCATGCTCCAGATGCCGAGACCCATCGCCAGGGCTCCGCCGCCAATCCAGACAAGGCGGCGACGTTCAGCGGTGCGGACGCGTTGCGCGATCTCGACGGCGACGTAGGCGCCAATCGTGGCGACTACGACTGACAGAATGACGAGACCCAGGCTGTACGACTTGTCGATCATGTGGGGCGAATCGATCGCTCGAAAGAGTGGCCTGGCATGACGCTGTCAGGTCCAGCTCGGTGTGTGAAAACGCTGTAACCGCTTGCAAGATCGGCAAGATGCAAGCCCGACAGTCCGGCTTTGCCTCGAAGCGGTAAACGATTGAATTCGTTGCGTTTAAGAGCGCATTTCTTCTGGACTACGGCCGTTTGGGCCGCGTTGGACCAGAGCGTTTACGAGTGCCGGAGAGCGAAACGATCAGCAGGGCTTGACGGTCAACTCGTCCCATCGCGACGATGAGCTCTAGTTGATAATCTCAGACTAAAACGCAAACGAGGAGAACCACGTGCAATCAATCACACCGTTCCTGTTGTTCGATGGCAAAGCCGAGGAGGCGATGAATTTCTATGTATCCATCTTCAAGAACTCGAAGGTTGGACGCGTTACTCGATATGGAGAAGGAGCACCGGCACCGAAGGGGACAGTGATGTCCGCGGCTTTCCAGCTCGATGGGCAGGAATTTTACGCGCTGAATGGCGGGCCGAAGGTCGCCTTCTCGCCGGCGATATCGTTCTTCGTGAGCTGCGAGACGCAGAAAGAGGTCGACGAGCTGTGGGAGAAGCTTTCCGCGGGCGGAGCAAAGGACAGGTGCGGCTGGCTAAGGGACAAGTATGGCGTGTCGTGGCAGATCATTCCCTCGATTCTGGGCAAGCTGTTGGGGGACAAGGATCCCAGGAAGGCGAAGAGGGCCATGGAGGCAATGCTTCAGATGGACAAGATCGACATAAAGCGTCTCAAGGAGGCCGCAGCCGCTGCCTTGTATCTACGATCTGA
>PKVB01000211.1 GCA_003131365.1 Gemmatimonadota bacterium
TCGTTCTCGAAAGACTCGTGGGCCATGACGTGGCACCAGTGGCACGACGAGTAGCCCACGGACAGCAAGATGGGCCGGTCGAGCTCGCGGGCCGTCGTGGTTGCTTCGTCGCCCCACGGATACCAGTCGACGGGGTTGTCGGCGTGCTGGAGGAGGTAGGGACTGGTCTCGTTGGCGAGGCGGTTGGGCATCCTTCCAATGAAGCTATCGCCCGCGACAGCTGGTGGTGTCGGCAATCTTGACTGTGCGCCACACGCACCCTAGCCTTAAGCAATTCACTGTGGCGATGGAGTTCGCCCTCAAGTACCGCAGAGTATCAGCGGTTGATGACTCCTGCTCGGCGCAAGCCGGAGCGGGAGTTTTTGTTTTCCCACCCGCTCCCGCGCGTGCCGCCAACACGCAAAAAGGAGCTTCGGTGGATTCCAACGTCTGGCTGGTCGCAAGTGTCTGGATGGGCCTGGCCCTCCTGGCGAGCATCATCTCCATCAGAATCGGAATCTCGGTCGCGCTGATCGAGATCGCTGTTGGAATTCTTGCCGGTAATCTGTTCGGAATCCACAGCGCGCCGTGGATCGATTTTCTGGCCACATTCGGCTCCGGGCTTCTCACATTCCTGGCCGGAGCCGAGATCGATCCAGCGTCGTTGCGCCGCCACCTCAAGCCCGCGCTCACGATTGGGGCCGTGAGCTTTCTCATCCCGTTTCTCGCAGCGGGCGCGTTCGCTTACTGGGTCGCCCACTGGGATCGGCAAGCCTCCTACATCGCCGGGATTGCCCTTTCGACGACTTCAGTGGCCGTCGTTTACGCGGTGATCATTGAAACGGGCCTGAGCAGGTCCGAGCTGGGCAAGCTGATTCTCGCCGCCTGCTTCGTCACCGACTTCGGGACGGTCCTCGCGCTCGGAATCATCTTCGCGAACTTCAACGGATGGTTGGCTCTGTTCGTGGGTGTCACCGCGATCGTTCTCTGGTATCTGCCGCGGCTCACGCGCTTTGTCATCAGGACCGTGGGCCACCGCATCAGCGAGCCTGAGGTCAAGTTCGTCTTCCTGATTCTCTTTTTGCTCGGTGGATTGGCCAAGGTCGCGCAGAGCGAGGCCGTTCTTCCCGCGTATCTGGTGGGCCTCGTCATCGCCGGAGTCTTTGTCAACGATCGAATCCTGATGGACCGGATGCGCTCGATAGCGTTTTCGATTCTTACGCCGTTCTACTTCATCAAGGCCGGCCTCTACGTCTCACTTCCCGCCGTGGCGACGGGTGCCCTACTGATCACCGCATTTCTCGCAGTCAAGATGATTTCGAAAGTCGCGGGCGTGATGCCGCTCACCGTGTTGTTCCGGTTCGACAAGAAGGACGGGATCTATACGACGCTTCTCATGTCGACTGGACTGACGTTCGGAACCATCTCGGCGCTGTTTGGCCTCACGAACAAAATCATCAGTCAGGGTCAGTACACGATTCTGGTGACGACGGTCATCGGGAGCGCGATCGTGCCCACACTCATCGCCCAGCGATTCTTCCAGCCAGGGGGACCTCGCTTCGAGACAACCGAAGAAGACATCGAAACGATGAGTCCACCCGAGTCAAGCCTGCAGCGTCTTCCATGACCCCGTCACGTCGAGCGACCAGTCGTCCGGCTGTTCTTCTTCGGTGTTGTGCGGGCGGTACATGATTACCTTCACTCGCTCGAGCGTGATCAGACCGCCACCAACCATCTTGTCCAATTCAGGCAATATCGCCTTGATATTATCCTCGGTTTCGACGCATTCGACGACGATCGGAAGGTCGAGCGACAGCTCCAGAAATTTCGCCGTATGAATGCGGCTGCTTGCGCCGAAAGCCATGATTCCCTTGGTGACAGTCGCCCCGGCATAATGCCTTTTCCTGAGCAGCTGGACGATCGCCCAATACAAGGGCTCACCTTCGTACTTGTCTCTCTCCCCGATATGGATCCGCATCAGAACCCGTTCGCCCTTGAAACCGTGCATGCTGCCTCCTCTCTCCTACGATTGCTACTCTTCCGCGGACCCCTCAGGAAGATATCGGTATCGGCGCATGAGTAGTCAACAGGCACGGCTCAACGACAACCAGATCCGCCATGTTCTGTCGGTCATGTCGCAGGTGGACTCCGTGCTGTCCACTATTGAGCGGCTGGCGGATTCATCCGACTCACCGTTCGCGCGCGAAGCCAGCGACCTCTCGGCGGAGGAGCGCAAGGCCATTCAGGATCTCGTCGCAGCGCTCAGATCGAGAATGACCAGCGTATTGGCCACGCTAGGGATTCCCTCGGCGCGGAAAGACATGTCAGCCCGGTGGAGCATCGAATCCGCGCTACGGGTCGCCGACGTATCCTTCAGTGACCTCGGGGGCCGACGCCTCCAGGGCTATGGAGATCTCGACCCGGCGACAGCCGACCTCGTGGCGACGCTGTCGGTCGAATTGCGACGCATCACCGAACAGGGAATATTCATGCTCCGGCAACGCCCGTAGATATCAACTTCTGATGATCCTATTCCTGATTGCACTTGGCGGAGCGGTGGGGTCAGCGCTGCGCTATCTGATCGGCGGTGCAGTCCAACGCTCGAGCGCCAGCGGTTTTCCGGTCGGGACGATGTTCGTCAACGTCGCCGGCTGCTTTCTGATAGGCGTCTTCGTGCGCTATTTGCTCAATATGCAGACCTCGGCAGAATTGCGAGCGCTGCTGGTCGTTGGATTCTGCGGCGGCTTCACCACCTTCTCGACATTCAGCTTCGAAACAGTGGGTTTGATCGAGGGCGGTGAATACGCGCGCGCCGCGACCTACATTCTTGGAAGCGTCGTGCTGTGCCTCGTGGCGACCTTTGCGGGCATGGCCGCTGTGAGCGCCCTTGCGGGCGCGAGTAATGCCAGGTGATCCTGCCTGCTGGTCCCACCTCTTTTACGATGACGAAAACGCAGACGAGCCTCAGCCAATGACCAAGTCAAGCAAAGCTGTTCGTGGCGCGAGCAAAACCGCTCGCGGCAACACAACCATTCCGGCGGATCTCGAGAGGTTTCTCTCCGACAACGATCCGCGGATCCACAATGAGCTGTTCGAGTTTCTCCGCATCCCGAGCGTCAGCGCGAAGTCGGACCACAACGCCGACACGCGGCGGGCGGCAGAGTGGGTGAAGGCATCGCTCGACAAGATCGGCGTGCCGGCGAAGATCTATCCCACCGCCGGCCACCCTATCGTCGTCGGCGAATGGCGAAACGCGCCCGGAGCGCCGACCGTCCTCATCTACGGCCACTACGACGTTCAGCCGGCCGAGCCACTCGAGCTGTGGACATCGCCACCGTTCGAGCCGACGGTGCGCGACCGAAAGATCTTCGCGCGCGGATCTGTCGACGACAAAGGTCAAATCTTCCTCCATATCAAAGCGCTCGAAGCGCACCTCGCCACGCGAGGGACGCTTCCCGTCAATGTCGTCGTGATAGTGGAGGGCGAAGAAGAGATTGGTAGTGAAAACCTGGCGGCGTTCGTCGCGGAGCAGAAGAAGCTGCTCAAGGCCGATGCGGTCGTGATCTCCGATTCGGCGATGTTCGCGCGGGGGCTGCCATCGATTCTCTCTTCACTGCGTGGACTTGCATACTTCGAGATCAACGTGCAGGGCCCGAAGGGCGATCTGCACTCGGGCAGCTACGGCGGCGCTGTCGTCAATCCGGCAATGGCGCTCGCGCGCATCCTCGCGACGTTCCACGACAAGGACGGCCACATTGCGATCCCCGGCTTCTACAAAAAAGTGCGGGCGTGGGATCCGAAGATCCGGAAGCAGATGCGCTCACTTCCGTTCAGCGACAAGACTCTCATGA
Source organism: Gemmatimonadota bacterium (assembly GCA_003131365.1). Classification (GTDB taxonomy): domain Bacteria; phylum Gemmatimonadota; class Gemmatimonadetes; order Gemmatimonadales; family Gemmatimonadaceae; genus UBA4720. Next base: position 3,831 of record PKVB01000211.1, read on the forward strand.
AAGAGACGGGCGTCAGCGCGCTCGGCGGCGAGAAGGGCTACACCACTCTGGAGAAGCTCTGGATTCGTCCTACCTGCGAGGTGAACGGCCAGCTCAGTGGATACACGGGCGAGGGCGCAAAGACGGTCCTGCCCGCCAAGGCGATGGCGAAGGTGAGCTGCCGTCTCGTTCCCGATCAGGATCCTGCCGAGATCGAGAAGCTGATGAAGGCGCACGTGGCGAAGGTCGCGCCGAAGGGAGTGAAGGTGACCGTCCAGCATCTGCACGGCGGACGCCCGTGGCGGGCCGAGCTGAATGGGCCGATTTATGATGCGGCGCGGAGAGCGTTACGCGCGGCGTTCGGGAAGGAACCCGTAATCACCGGCGAAGGCGGCTCCATCCCCGTCGTTGGCGACTTCGAGCGCATACTCGGCGCGCCGGTTCTCCTCGTGGGCTTTGGACTACCGGGCGAAAATGCTCATGCGCCCGACGAGTGGATGGGCGAAGACAATTTCAGGCTCGGCATGCGTGCAATGGCCACCCTTTGGGACGAGTACGGAGCAGCCGGCAGGTCTTGACGTTGCCGCGGTCTCCCATGAACGCCCCGGTTTCGAGGATGTTCACGCTCGCGACGGCTTCACGTGCCGTCGTCGCCATCGTTCTGATTTCTCCAATCTGGGCGCGGAGCGAGGCGCAGTCGCCGGCTCAATCAACGTGCCCAGCCACGAGCGTCACTAAGGTGGCACTGGTCCTGCCCGGCGGCGGTGTCAAAGGAATGGTGCACGTTGGCGTGATCAAGATGCTGGACTCGCTCGGCATCGTGCCCGACATCGTGATCGGCACCAGCATGGGCGCCATCGTTGGTGGGATGTACGCCAGCGGTTATTCGGGCGCCGAGATCGAGCGCCTGACCCGGCAGTACAGTATCGGTGCGTACATCGGACGATACGCGCCGCGCGCGCCACGCGCGTTCGCGATTTCAGGCGCCTCGGGGGCATCGCTGCTTGGCAGCCAACTGCCCGGCGAGCCGACGCCCATCATGTTGTTGCGGCAGGAAGACGGAACCTTCGTCGTGGCGACGAGCCTTGCCGATGAGGGCGCGATCAATCTCCTGTTGAGCGCTCTGCTCGTGCGCGGCGATCTGATCGCGCGCGGCAGTTTCGATTCACTTCCGATTCCGTTCCGCGCCGTCGCCACGGATCTTCACACCGGAGTGCGGGTGACGCTCGATCATGGCGATCTGGCGCAAGCCATCCGCGCGAGTGTCGCCATCCCGTTCGTCTTTGAGCCGGTCACTATCGATGGCCGCCAGTTGGTGGATGGCGGACTCAGCGAGAATGTTCCCGTGCGCCTCGCGCGTGAGCTCGGTGCGACGCGTGTCATCCTCTCGCGTCTCGATGAAAGCGGCACAGGCGACAGCACTTCGAGGGGCGCCTCCGCGGGCGGAACGGTCGACATGTTGATAGATCGCATCTTCCTCGACGCTCATCCTCCACTCGGACCAGACGACGTCGAGGTGACAACGAATGTCGCGGACATAACCAATCTCGATTTCTCCCCGGCAGTTGTCGCCCGATTGATCGAGCGCGGCGCGGCCGCCGCCCGGGCAATTCCTGCTTCGTCGTGCTTGCCTCGACACGCACGAATCGAGCATCAGCTTCCTCCGGTGTCATCCGCGATCGTCACGCGGAACGCTGTGCCGGGGGCCGCGCAACTTCTTCGAAGCGCTGTCAGGCCAGGTGAGTCGCGAGTACCGGGATGGCTTCGTGGGTCTTCAGTGCGCGCTACTCCTGACACTGCGACGATTGTACTGGACACCGTTCAGGCACGGCTCGCTCGCGCGGGTACATCCGGCTCGCTGCAGGCGCTCTGGCTCTCGCCGCAACGCGCGGCCGGGGACTCCGTCGTGTTTGATCCGATTGTTCGGTGGGCGGACGAGCGGACTATCGGGATCGGCGCGGCCTACGACAACGATCTCGGCGCACAGGCCTGGCTCGCGCTTGCGAACAGGCACGCCATCCTTCGCCCCGGATTTCCAGCGCTGGAGAGCGGGGGCCGACTCACACTGGGCACACGACGTCAGGAGGGTTTCATTTCTCTTCGTCGATCGGACCACGAAGTGAGGTATTCGATCAGCCCATTCGGCTTGCTCATGGTTGGTCGAGAGCGAGACCCTCTCTTCGTCGCAGGTGCGGATGGAACCTCAACCAAAGTGGAGCTGCCGCCAGTTTCCGAACAGCTGCTGCAACTTGGTGTGGACGTGCCCATCAATGCAAAATGGACGGTGCAGACAGGAGCGCTGGTTCGGCGATGGCACGGCGGGCTCGCTGATTCAGCACGCACGCCGACGCCGTTAGGCGCGGGATTGCGGATCGATAATGCCGACGAAACCAGGCCGCAGTTCGGCCGGTTGGATCTCGAGTGGAATCAGCGCTACAGACGAGCGAGCGCACATTTCTCGCTGCTTACCCGGACTCCCATCGCTCGCTTCACGAGCACGATTCGCGCGGGCGCGACGAGTGTCGGCGCGCCTTACAGTCAGTGGTTCCTCCTGGGGGGAACCGACGGGTTCCCCGGGCTGAACGTGGGTGAGTCGATCGGGACATGGACTGCCTCGTACATGCTCGACGCCGCGCGACAACTGTACGGGCCGTTGAACACACAGGTCACGGCGATGACCGGAACGGTGAGCAGCACTGCCGACCGCGCGTTTGGAGGTGCGTGGTTGTTCGGAGCGCGGATCGGCATCGGTGCGGATTCGCCGATAGGGCCGGTCCGTTTGCAGTACGGTCTCTCGACGAACGGGCGTCGGCAATGGTTCGCGCGCATCGGTCGCTGGATTTGATCGAGAGTATTCGGCTCAGCGCGCTTTGGATTCTCTCAGCCGCCCTACTGTATCTGGTATGGGCCGCTGTGTGGTCTACGAGCGTTCGTACACTCGGGTCTCACCCCAACCCAACGCGTGACTATGAATCGGCAATGAAATTGGCGGAGGCCTTTCAACATACAGACACAGCCGTCGCGGCTGGTGGCGAGTCGATCGTCCTCGTCCATGGTCATCGCACGCCGCGAGCGTTTGTGCTGTTCCACGGCCTGACGAACTCGCCGCGCCAATTCAAGCGGCTGGCCGCCATTCTCTATGACAGCGGCGACAACGTGTTCGTCCCGAGACTGCCCCGGCACGCGCTGCGGGGAGCGACCTCCTCCGAGCTCGGCCGACTGACCGCGGAATCATTGCGAAATGCCGCCGACGCAGCGATCGATGTCGCGAGCGGCCTCGGCGATACCGTCGTCGTACTCGGATTAAGTCTTGGCGGGGACATGGCAGCTTGGGCGGCGCAGTTCCGGCCGGTGAGTCGAGTAGTGATCGTCGCTCCCGCGCTCGGGTTAACGCACATGTCCACCGCCGTCGAGACGCTGATAATGAATCTCATGTTGCGGCTGCCAAATTACTCGAGGAAGGGCGGTGCAAACGCTCTGCGCCCCGATCGTGAGCTGGGCTGGAGCACACGCGGGGTTGGGCAGATGCTCCGTCTGAGCGCGGCCATCCGGCGCGCTGCCGACAATCACCCGCCTGCCGCGCGGGACATTCGTGTTCTTGTGAACGCAAACGACCGGACCGTCAACCGTCACGCCATCGACGAGCTGGTGGAGCATTGGTCCGCCGCCGGTGGACATGTGTCGATGTTCGAGCTGGCCGATACCCTTCGCCTGCCGCACGACATCGTCGATCCGGACGAGCTCACGGGGAACACGAGAGTGACCTACCCGGTGATCCTCTCTCTTCTCTACGGTTCGACGCCCCCAGCGAGCCTCGGAGTGCGCGTCATACGGCCGTCGCAGCACCACTAGAGATCCAGTAGCAACTCCGTGGTCTTGGCGAGCTCGGAAGGTGTTACTTCCTCCAGGCAATCCGCGGAATCGTTGCGCGGATTGTTGACCAGAGTCGAAATCGGGAAGTACTCCAGCTCGTCATTCTTGTGGTACGCCGATTTGCTCAGCACCTCGAGCTGTCCGTGCGTGCGCTGTGGATCGAGCCATTGCTCGTAGGATTCAGGCGCAAGCAGTACCGCCATCCGGTCGTGAAACTGCCTGTACCAATCGTCCGCATCTTTGACGATGACCGTGTTCGACCACAGTTCTTCACCGCCCGCGCTGTCGTGCCAGCGACTCCACAGCCCCGCCATCGCGAATGGAATCCTGTCTCGATGTCTGATGAGGTAAGGCGTCTTCCGCTTCTTCTCACCCACCCATTCGACAATGCCGTCGACTACTACCAGACAACGCTGACTTCGCCATGACTGCTGAAAAGTCGGGGCCGACGCAACCGTCTCGATCCTTGCGTTGAAGGTGGAGTATTGCGAGTCGAACGCGACGACGTCATCCCTGCTCTCGAGCTTCGATGGGATGAGATTCCAGTGCATCGTCCTGAGGACCCTTTCCTTCAGGAACGGATCGTAGTAGACGGCTGGAATGTCCTCGTGAGGATTCAGGTTGTAGCGCGGCTTCCAGTCGCTCGGGACGAACTTCTTCGTGTAGCCGTAGAGTTTCTCGGTAATCCCGTCGGGATTGACGACAGTCGCGCGTCCGCACATATGCCAACGCTATTTAATGTCGCGGCAAAGGGCCAGTGGTTAGAATTGCGTAGAGGACTTATGGCTGAGTTCTATCAGAATCCGCCCAGGCTCGGTAACCAGTACGACGACGACGCGCTTCTCCGCGCGTACCTGCGCTGGCGACTGCCCGCGAACATGCTCGCCGAGGTCGAGCCCGGCCTCCGACGGCTCGGTCATCGCGCCGCCACGGATATTCTGGCGCTGGGCGAATCGGCGGAGGCATCGCCACCGCTTCACGTTCCGTACGATGCGTGGGGGCATCGCGTCGACCGGATCGAGACGAGCGATGCCTGGCGCGAGCTCGATCGGATCTCCGCAACCGAAGGCATCGTCGCGACTGCCTATGAGCGCAGGCATGGACCGCGCTCGCGCATTCATCAGTTCGCACGCCTGTATCTCTTTGCCCCATCGTCAGCGCTCTACAGCTGTCCGCTCGCCATGACCGACGGCGCGGCCAGGTTTCTGGAGGTTCACGGCGACAAGAGCATGCAGCCGGTGCTCTCACATTTGATTTCCCGCGATCCGAGTGAGTTCTGGACTTCCGGCCAGTGGATGACCGAGCGCACCGGCGGCTCCGACGTTGGAAGCACGTCGACGATTGCGGCGTGCGAGGAAGGTGACTCCTACAGCCTCTACGGCTCGAAGTGGTTCACGTCGGCGACGACCTCGCAGGTCGCCATGACACTGGCGCGCATTGAAGGCGCGCCGGCTGGAAGTCATGGGCTGAGCGTGTTCCTCATCCAGCTGCGCGGCAACGACGGAATGCTTCGCAACATTCGAGTCGAGCGTCTCAAGGACAAACTGGGCACGCGTGCACTGCCGACCGCCGAGCTGACACTCGAAGGCACGCCCGCGCAGCTGGTGGGCGGCGCCGGCGACGGGGTCCGCAAGATTGCTACGCTGTTCAATATCACGCGGGTGTACAACGCTGTGGCGGCCGTGGCGGGCATGCGGCGCGCAATCGCGCTGGCGAGCGATTACGCCCGGAGGCGGCGTGCATTCGGGAAGCCACTCATCGAACATCCACTGCACGTCGAGACGCTGGCAGAGATGCAACTGGAGCTGCGCGCCGCTTTTCTTCTGGCCTTTCGCGTCGTCGAGCTGCTCGGGAAAGACGAATGTGGCGACGCGACTGAATCCGAGTTGAATCTGCTACGATTTCTGATTCCGGTGACCAAGCTCTACACGGCGAAGCAGGCGATTGCGGTCACGAGCGAAGCGCTCGAGGCGTTCGGCGGCGCCGGCTACCTGGAGGACAGCGGACTTCCTCGTCTGCTGCGAGACGCACAGGTGCTGTCGATCTGGGAAGGCACGACGAACATCCTCAGCCTCGATGCGCTACGAGCGATTGAGAGGGGCGACGTACTTGCCGAGTGGACGTCTGACGTGAAGCGCCGATTGAGCGGCCTCAAGGCGGCCGCATTGTCATCGTGTGCCGAGCGGACGTTGAGTGCCGTTCACCGCATCGAGCAGTACGCCGAGCGGGCGGTGAGTGCCGGAAGCGAATTTCAGCAGGCGGGCGCGCGTGGGTTCGCTTTTGCGATCGCGCGCACCGAGGCGGCCGCGCTGCTCATCGAGCATGCAAATGCCCAGGGAGATCAGGTTGCGGTGACGGCCGCCAGGCGGTGGTGCGCGCGAGAATTAGCCCCGCTCACAGAGGCCGATGCGGAATATCGCGCGGGCTCGGTCGCTCTCGAACAAGGGGGTTAGCGCCAGCGCGATAGCTACCTATATGGTCTCCCGATTCGCTCACATGCGCACGAACGCGCAGCCGGCATTCTGTGCTTTGGCGAGGCCGAATATTCCTGAGGGTACCGCGAACGCTCCGGATACGAACCCGTTGCGCAACTCTTGATGCACCTCCACCGATTGACGGCCGGTCTTGTCCGCCAGACGCTTCGCCAAATGTCCGAGCGCGAAATCGCAGACCAGGACTATTGCACCTCGTCCGAGCAAGTCGGGGAGCGTGGGCAACGCGACGCCGGGGAGAGGATCTGGGACGCGATGCCAAAAAGGATTTCGGACCGCCGCCTTGTGCGTTACCGGATCATTCACATTATACTCGACGCCCAATGCGTGGCGGTCCCAGGTCGCATCGTCAAGAGCGGCCGATACCGCTTGTGTGCGGATATTCAACACGACGCGCGCTTCATATTTCTGCGGCGCGTACGCCGTCTCACAATTGTCGAGATAGCGCGCCGCGATTTCCAACACGAGCGGCTCGGCGGGATCGCCCAGGCTGGGCCAGTCGAATACCGCACGGTCGGTTGCCGTAGCGAGGCGCGAGAGCCACGAGAGGTCCCACTGTCCGGGCGATCCGGATACCGGTGAAAGTGCTGCTGGAGTAGCGTAGGCCGCGCCGGGAGTTAGGAACGTTGTGAGCGAGACTGCCGAGGCAAGTCGCCCGGCCTTCGCCATGAACTCTCGACGCGAGCCGCGATTCTCTTCGCCTGTCATGACCTGGCCTTGATGAAGGATGGTTGCGGCATGACGCCTTAGTTAGGCGCCGGGATCTGTTGGGCGTGCGTACTCCAACCGCCATCGTTGGAACAAAGAGCCGATACCGGCCCCGATTGAGCCGCACACGAAACCGCCTCCCAACATGCCAATAATTATTCCGGCTGCTGCACTTCCCGAACCGCCACTGCTGTCCGGACCTCCGGCCAGCGAGCCGACCATGCCCCCAAACACAGCGCACGGCACGCCGACGATGATACCAAGTATGGGTGCGGCGGTACCATGCTGTACCCATAGGGAATCGACGTTCACCAGCGAGATCACGCGCACTCCCGAGTCAGTGTTCAGGAGCACGCTGTCACCGCGCAAAGAAACGTGAGAGCCTTCGACTCGCCCTGTCTCACGGCTCGCGACGCGGACCGACCGCTGACTGTCCGCACTGATACGGGAGACAGAGTTGCGCAGGCTGGAATCTGCGCCCAGTGCGGGTGGGCTCTGCGCCCAGATGCGGGTTGGCAGCGACTCGGAGAGGACAAGAACAACGAGGGCCATCACGGTCTGTGTGCAGGGCACGAGGACTCTTTCCTTGACGGAAGTATGGGCGGCCACTTAGCGCCTTAGTTCAGTTGGAATGA
>PKVB01000206.1 GCA_003131365.1 Gemmatimonadota bacterium
TCCTCGAGATCGGCCATGTAGACCTTGTCGTGGTTGCGTCGGGCGGCGAGTAGCGCGCCTTCGTTCACCAGATTCGCGAGATCGGCTCCTGCCATTCCCGGAGTTCCACGCGCGAGCGTCGTCACGTTTACATCATCGGCCATTGGCTTGTTGCGGGTGTGTACGCGTAGAATTCCTTCGCGCCCGCGAAGATCGGGCAAATCGACGACGATCNNCGTCGATGAAGATGATGCACGGGGCGTGGGCCTTGCCCTGCTCGAACAGATCGCGCACGCGACTGGCGCCGACGCCCACGAACATCTCCACGAAGTCTGAGCCCGACATCGAGAAGAAAGGACGCGCGGCTTCACCCGCGACGGCGCGGGCGAGCAGCGTCTTGCCGGTTCCTGGAGGACCGACCAGCAACGCACCCTTTGGCAGACGTCCGCCGAGCTTGGTGAACTTCTGCGGATCTTTCAGGAACTCGATGATCTCCTGGAGCTCGACCTTGGCTTCGTCCGCGCCGGCAACGTCGTCAAACGTCACCTTGGGCGTGTCGCCGGTGAGCAGCTTCGCTTTGGATTTTCCGAAGCTGAACGCCTTTGCTCCCCCCGCCTGCATCGAGCGGAACAGGAAGAACCAGATTCCGAAAATCAGCAGATACGGGAACAGACCGATGAGGAGCGACGTCATCGACGTGCGCGGCACTTCCGCCTGGATCTGGACTCCGTGCGCAACGAGCTGCTTGAGGTCGTCGCTCGAATTCTCCATCGGCAGGAGGACCTTGAACTTCTGGACGAGCCGTCCCCCCTTCACCGCGACCTTCTGCTTGAAATCACCCGTCAGAGACTGGCCGCCCTGGATGGTGACCTTGTCGACGTTGTCGCGCAGAAGTTGGCCAGTGTACTCCGTGTAGGAGATCTCGGGCGCTACGTCGGATCCCTTCCCCGAGAACTGGATGATCGCGACGGGCACCAATATGACGAAAACCCAGAACGAAACGTTCTTGGAGATTCTGCTCCAGTTCGTCGGCTTCTTGGGGTTTTTGTTAGGCATCTGTATAGGCATTACAGCAAGCTCGCTATGTACGGCAAATGGCGGAAATTCTCCGCGTGATCCAACCCATATCCAACCAGAAAATCGTTCGGCGCATCAAAACCAACGAACTTCGCGTCGTACTGCAATCCTTCCGCGATCCTCTTGTGAAGCAGTGCGCAGATCTCCAATGACCTCGGATTCCGCTCTTGCAGTATAGCCATCAGACGATTCAACGTACGGCCGGAATCCACGATGTCTTCGACTAAAAGGATGTCTTTCCCTTCCAGCTCCGTTTCCGGATCGTACACCAGATTGACCGTACCGTTCGACACCGTCCCATCACCATAACTTGATGCAACGAGAAAATCGACCTGAAGCGGACGAGTGATTTGCCGAACGAGGTCACTCAGAAATATGAAGCTTCCTTTGAGCAAGCCAAGCACCAGAAGATCGCCGTCCGGATAGGCTTCGGTGATCTCGCTGCCGAGCTCGGTGACTCGCCTCGCGATCGCGGCCTCATCGAACGCGATACGCTTGACGATTCTCCCGGAAAGGCGCGGATCAGCTTTCACCCCGAGCGATCTCACCGTGCTGCTCATGCCCGGATCTCCTGTCTGACCGACCGCCAGCGGCGCAGCAGCATGTGATCGCGCCGCATCACGATCTCGATCCCTCCGGATAGCTGAATCGCCCCTCCCGTCGCACCCTTAATAGTAAACTCAGCGGCGCGTTGGGTTCCTCTCCGGTCCATTACCACGCTCGCGCGTGCGGCCAGGGCGGGCCACAGAACTCTGAGGGAGTCGGCGTCGTAACCCTTGAGGCTCGATCGGCTGATGCGGAGCGCGCCATCTTGCTCCGCCTCGGCTCCCACGTTGCCGGCGAGATCCTCGAGCGACCGCCGCCACGCCGCGGCTTCCCGGGCAAGCGAGAGGAGCTCGTCCGAAAACTTCGGATTCTGCTTCATGATCGACGGCAGAATGTCGAGGCGGATTCGGTTCCGCAGGTGCTTGCGGTCGCAGTTCGATGGATCCTGGACGAAGGGCACATTGTTCCGGTGAGCGTAGCTCGCCAGCGTGGCTCGACTGATGTTCAGAAACGGCCGAACGATCTCCGATTCCGCGTACAGGCCGGCGAGTCCGCGCGGGCCGGCATCGCGAAGGATCCGCATGAAGACGGTTTCGACCTGGTCGTCGAGGTTGTGCGCGGTCACGACGTTCGCTTCGCACTTCGATGCGACCTGCTCGAGGAACTGCCAGCGGCCGCGACGCCACTCCTCCTCACGCGTGCCAATGGTCGATGCGCGGCCAGTGACGCAAACGAACCCGGACAGGAAAGCCTGGCCGGCGACGAGCGCCGCCGCGCGTCCCGCTGCTTTGCCCGTGCCGTGATCGAATGTGGCGACCATGACGTTCTTGCGCGCCCGCGAGGAAAGCTGGGACGCAGCGACGGTGAGCAGCACCATCGAATCGAGGCCGCCCGAGACCGCGAGAACCGCTGGTCCCGCGTTCCCAAGCGCCGCCTCGACAGCGCAGTCTACATCGGATGCTTCAACCCGGGCGTACGTCATGATACCTTTTAATCTACCTATTCACGGGGGAGTTTCGCTTGGAAACGCACGGCCCGCTTGGCACGCTGTGGGTATCGTTCGGCCTCATCGCATTCTACCTCGCGCTGATCTGGCTGAACTCGCTACTCGGCATCTTTCTCACGCCGTTGTTCCTGATTCCGGGGAGTTGGCTCCTCGACTGGCGCAAGCGGAGAAAGGGCGACGTGAATCCGGCTTCCGAGAAGGAACGCTACCAGGGATAAAGCGCCTGGTAGTACGCGCGATTGCGCAGGATCGTGCGCACGTAGTCGCGCGTCTCGACGAAGGGGATGCGCTCCGTGAATACCTCCGGATCCGCTGCCCCTGCTTTGGTCGACCATTTTTCCACGCGCGACTCGCCCGCGTTATAGGCGGACAGCACCTTCACGACCTCCGGATACCTGTGGGCCAAACCACTCAGGTGAGCGGTGCCCAGCTTGATGTTGGTGGCGGGCTGATAAAGGAGATCCGGATCCCACGGCCCGATGCCCTTCGCCTCGGCGACTTGCTTTCCAACGGCCGGCATCAGCTGCATTAGGCCTCTCGCGCCGGCGGGCGAAGTAGCAAGCGGATTGAAGTTCGATTCCTGTCGGATGAGCGCCGCGACGAGAACCGGATCGAGGCCGTTCTCCTTGCTGCTTGAGATCAGAGTCTCCCGCTCCAGCACCGGAAAGTACAGCCGGTAATTCTCCGGACTGCGTCCGATCTCGTCGATGGCGCGGCGACCCAGCGCGATCGAGCGGGATGCCTGATCCGATCCGGCGAGGGCGTGCGCCGTGGCGATCATGCGCGTCTGATTTCCCAGAGCATCGCGGAACAGCCTGTCGTTCTCGAATCCGGCTTCTACATCCATTCCGACGTCCTTGAGCGCCACGATACGGTTCAACGCAGTGTCGATTACCGGAACCCTGGCGTAGTTCGCCGGTGAACGGTCTGGCGCGACGAGCGTCGTGTCGAGCCGCTTGGCAGCCACAACGGCGTAGTAGCTGAGCGGCTCCTTGGCGATTATCGACCGCCATCTTGCCTTGCTGCGCGTCTTGTCACCCAGTGCGGCGTAGGACCGTCCGGCCCAATAGGAGGCAGCCAGCGCTTCAGTGCTGTTGGAGTCGCGGGCGACGAGCGAGTCGAATTGCGCGGCGGCGTTCTTTCTGTCTCCCTGTATGTAGGCAATCATGCCCGCGCGAAAACGGGCATTCGTGGCATGCCGGCCAGTGGGAAAGCGCCTGAGCAGCGCGGTGAGAGTCTGCCGCGCGTCCTGGTCCCGATTGTCGTCGGTGGCGAGGTCGGCGAGCGTCGGCGCTCCGACGGTGCCGAACTTGCGCACGTCGACGTCGGAGGGGTTGAGCCCCCATGCGTATTTGCTGGTGGTGAGGTAGTCGTTGATGGGGTCGCGCTGCG
>PKVB01000027.1 GCA_003131365.1 Gemmatimonadota bacterium
CCTCGGTCTTGCCGTAGCCGACATCGCCGCAGAGCAGGCGGTCCATGGGGCGCGTGCTCTCCATGTCCTTCTTGACGTCGTCGGTGGCCTTGCGCTGGTCGGGCGTGTCCTCGAACAGGAAGCTCGACTCGAGCTGCCGCTGCCAGGCGGTGTCGGCGAAGTGCGGCGGCCGGCTGGCGACCTTGCGGCGCGCGTAGAGGTCGAGGAGCTCGACCGTCATCTCCTGAATCGCGGCCCGCGTCTTGTCCCGCTGCGACGCCCAGCGCTTGCCGCCGAGCGCGTGCAGTCGCGGCGGCGGGGCGTCCTTTGCGATGTCAGCGGCGGATCGGTATCGCTCGATCTGGTCGATGCGATAGAGCGGGACGTTGAGCCGGTCGCCTCCCTCGTACTCGATCACCGCGACTTCGACCGTGCTCTCGCGCACGAAGATCTTCTCCATGCCGCGGTAGATCCCCACTCCGTGCTCGAGGTGCACGACGTAGTCGCCCGGTTTGAGCGCCGTCAGGCTCTCGAGAGCGGCGCCGGTGACGTAGCGCCGCGCTCGGCGAAAGCGCCGCTCACGGCGGAAGATTTCGTGGTCGGTGAGTACTCGATAGCCCGCGAAGGACGCTCCGCGCGGCGGAATCACGAAGCCGCCGTCCAGAACTCCGATGGCGAGGGTCGCCGGCGAGACGCGATCATCGTTCAGGAGCTCGTCGAGACGCTCGGCCTGACCGGCGTTGTCGCAGAGGATCACCGTTGGGATTCCGTCGGCGACGACCTGTTTCAGCCGCCTCATGTCGCGTTGAATCTCTTCCGGCTCCCTGATTGGGAAGACTATCCGCGCATCTTCACCGGAGAGATCGATCGTTCCGTATTCGCTGAGCGCCCGGAGCGTGGTGTCCGGAGACTCGAACAGCTCGTCGCGGCTGGGGGTGTCTTCCCCTCGACGGCGGGCCAGGTCGATGTGGTGCTGCGCTTCCGCCCAGGTTCGCTCCAGCTCGGGCTTCAGGTGGGTTCCTCGCGGCACCACGAACAGCGTATCGGGCGGAAACAGCGCCCGAATGGAAGAGCGCTCCGGCTCCACATCCCCCGTGCTGATCTGGCCATCGACCGGGAGGACGAGCGCGATCGGGGCGTCGCGGGTCGACCTCTGCGAAAGGAGGTCGAAGTGCCGCAACTCGGTAATGTCGTCGCCCCAGAACTCGAGGCGCACCGGCTCCGCCATGCCAAAGCTGTAGATGTCGAAGATCCCGCCGCGCACGCTGAACTGCGCAACGTCCTCCACCATGGGAACGCGCTCGAAGCCAATGGCCTCGAGATGCGCGGCCAGCTCCTCGGGACGCCTGGTATCTCCCTTTCTCAGCTCGAGCCGCGCGGAAGCCAGTGCGCGCGGCAGCTGGGTGCGCTCAAGCAGCGCTCGGCTGGTAGTGACGACGATTCGAAGGTCCCCGCGGCCGATTCTTTCCAATGTCTCTACACGTTCGCCGGCGACTTCCGCGTGGGCCTCCGCTTCCCCGAAGCTCTCCCTCGGAGGGTAGAAGGCAACCTCTTCGGCCTCTACGAGGGTGCCCAAATCCGCGAGCCAGCGCTCGGCGCCGGCGACGTCGTCGTTCAACACGACGAAGAAGCGGCGCGTAAGATTCTTAGAGAGAGAAGCGAGCACCACGGCGTCGCTCGATCCGTGAAGGCCGCCCAGCGCGCGGCGCGAGGCCGGACCCGGCAGATCGCTCAGCAGCTCCCGGAATTCGGCCAGAGACTCGAGGATCGAGAGCAGTTGTGGGAGCGGCATGGCGCAAAGTAAGTGCGCCCCGGAGCTACAGGTAGCGGCCGGGCCCACGGTAGATCGGGCCAGGCGCTCCTGACAGCAGCCTGACAGGACTCTGGCCCGCCCACTTCCGCCTCAGTTCAGCATTGACTTTACAAATCCGTATCGCGAAATTGTATACAAACCCGTGGAGGTCGATATGCGAGCGACAAGATTGGCGGCGGCGGTGGGTACTTCCTCGTTACTGCTGTGCGCGCTCGCTTCAGCCGCGGGAGCGCAGGAGAGAGCCCGGCAGCGAGCCCCATTAATCCGGGTCTATTCCTCGAACGGCTCCTACGCCCTCCAGACCACGAGCTATGTGACTCCCGTCATAGACGTCTCGGAGAACGCCTACATATTCGCGGTCTCGATGGATGTCGATGGACGCATCCAGGTCCTGCACCCCGATTTCCCCGGCATTTCGGTGCGGATTCTGGCCCACAAGCAGCTCAATCTTCCAAATTTCTTCGCCGGCTTTGCGCAGCCGAATGATGGTGGCGGGTACTACTCCTCGGCCTCCTACTCCGGCTACGGCAATTACGACAACGGTTATATGGATTCGCGGGGCACGGTGATAGCGCTGGCGTCGCGGGCACCGTTCAACCTCGACCTGATCGAGCGCGACGGCGACTGGAACATCTCGGCGATCAGAGGGCTGATCGAGCGCAGGAGTCCCGAGTCTGCCGAGCAGGCGCTGGCTAGTTATCTGGGCGCCAAAGGCGAGCCGATCGGACGGGACTACATGCGCTTCTCTGGCAACCGGTACGCCGGCTACGCGCTCGGCTCGTACTCTTCATGCGATTTGTACTACGGTTACGCGTTCGCTCCGACTCTGGCATTCAATCGCTTTCAGGCCTTCAACCGCATAGGGCAGCTGAGGTCGCACGGCCAGCAGGTCAGAATCCTCGGCTACGACATTTGCGGCTCTCCGATAATCGCGATCGCTCCGTTGACGGTAGCCGGGCGGCGTCCGCCGACATCGCGCCCTCCGGGCGACACGACCGGATTTCCCAGGAACCGGTTCCCTCGGCATCCCACGCCGCGGCATCCCCCGGAGTCCGGTCGCAGAACAGCTCCGGAGGGAGTCTTTCCGCTGCATACCGGTCTTCCTCAGATGGGCGACGTGACGATCACGGCTCCAGGAAGGCGCCGTACCGAACCGGGCCAGATTCTTCAGGGCTACCGGCCACAGCCGGGAACGATGTCGCCCCCGCAGGGTCGAGTCCCGATCGAGCGCGTCACAGCGCCGCGCGGGGAACCAACAGCAGCGACCGGGTCGCAACCTCTCCGC
>PKVB01000224.1 GCA_003131365.1 Gemmatimonadota bacterium
TGACACGATTCGGCGCTGCGGCGGCGAGGGCGTCGAAGTAGCGATTGAGATCGGCGACGTACGAGAGACGGCCGAGGGTTCCCGGAACGTATCCGAGGACCTTGAGCGGGGTAGGGACCGACGCCGACGCTGGAAGTGCCGAGACTAGCTCGGTCGTAAACTTCCAGTGGGGATCGGTGGGTGTCAGCTCGCGGATTTGTGCGGAGTATGCGGAATCAATCGGCTGCTGGGCGAAGGCACGTGGCGCGAAGAGGGCGCACGCGAGGAGAACGAGCGCAGCGGGAAATCTTCTAGCGATCATCGGTCAGCTCGGGTGGGAGGGCAGCGGTGGGAAAACTGTGCTCGCAGTCGACTTCCGTCCAGATTCGGCGCTGCCGAGCCACTCCGTTGGCTGATCCACCGAAGAAATTGCGATACTCACGCCTTGTTTGCGCAAACGAGTTCGGAAGAATGGGCTTGTCGAGGCTGGACGGGCCGAAGGAATTACATGTGACGGTGAGGTCGCGACGCGCGAGCCGTGCCCGTCTCATAGATGCGGCACTTCTCACTCACTTCTGTCCAAGAATTCGGAAAGGCGCTGACGGCGCAACGAGAGCTCGACAAAGCTCCCACTCGGGATGATTTCAAGCGTGGCCATCAATAACGACCACTAATCCGCCCCTACTGATAGACCTCAATATCTCGAACGAGAAGCTGACAGTCAGCTATGATGACCGGGCCTTTAGAAGTTTCGCCACGCCGGTTAAACTCTTGACCGCCTTTAGATCGATCTTAAGCTTTTCACAAATCCGCTGCTTTACGTCATACTTCACATCTACCAAGCTAAGGTGACGAAACACTAGCGAGCGCAAAGTCGCATACGCCATGAAGTTGTCACGGAGCTCTTCTTCCACTTCCAAAACGAGCTGACGCGGGAATTCCCGGAATTGTTCCAAGTGAAGGGCCACGTCGATTAGCGCTACAGCGGGAGCGTCATCCTCCTCGCGGACCTTGTCATAGATCTCCGCCAGATNNACCGTCGATAGCGCAACTAGTTGTGCCAGCCATGATAGCGAGGCTTGAGTCTGCTCTTTTATCATTGAAATCGTCGTCTGTTCACCTTCCTCAGCCAAGGCTTCACGCACAGCCTCCACGAACTCTTTTTGGCTTGCCTCGAGCAGCTTGAACATAGCGCCAAGCGTTCGAAGCCCTATACCATAGCATTCGCGAACTAGCTCGAGCTTTCGGTTTATTGGCATTGATCCCGGAAAATTCTTCACGACTTGGCCCAGAATTCCCAGAGTGCGAAAGGCTACAGAGTAAGTCAGCGCGATTTCTTCAAGATTCTTTAAGCCCGCCTGAAGTTCGGATCGGGCCTCTCTGCGAGCGACCGCCGTCTGCTCAGTTTGTTTGTCCATCTTTGCGAAGATCTCTCGACGCGATTCTTCAGTGGTCTTTTCACCCAGTGTCAGCTCCTCGATGCGTTTTTCCAAGCCCTCGAGGAACGTCAAATCTCCCCGCAACTCCTCTGGTGGGGTATCTGGGAAAATTCGACGGCCTGCCTGAAGCATCTGATCGAGGATGAAAGGATGCTTCGACAAATGCGCGAGAAACAGAAGAATGTTCGCGTTGTCCTCGGACGTCAGATTCTGCGAGAGGTTCGCCACGATCGACTGAGTGGAAGCCTCCGTAATACTGTCTCGGATAAAACTCGCTACGAAGTAATAGAAGAAGTATTTGTAGCGGAACCAGAACTCATCACCGAGGTGCTGAAGTACTCCACACCGTTCGAAATCTTCAACGGTTGCGATGTAGTCAAGTCGCAACCCATAAGCCGATTCATATTTTCGATGGATCTCCCGTAACTCTTGCTCCAGTACCACCGATTTACCAGCTGTAAACAGCTCAAACGCGACGAACGCGAGGTAGCCCATCTTAATGTCGAAGCCTTCTCGTGTAGATCCTCGGGCTAGGGCAGTTCTGATCAGGAGTTCGTAGAAGTAGCCGTAAGTGCTCGCGTTGAGATCTACCGGAGAATTAAGGTCTTGGGCCTGTAGGATCGGAAGGAGAAATACAGGGAAGGCTGGTATATAGTTGCGACCTATGGCCGTATCCATCGTGCGCTTCGCTTGCATGAGCCGATGCGCACGGTCTCCCAGGTCCTCACCTTCGGGGGGATCCAGGTCAAGCCATCTTTCGATGAGCTCTACTCTTCGGGCGTGTCCGAATTGCTGANNATTCTCATCACTGATACCGGCCCTGCCGATGATTTCTTTGATTCTTTGAGCTATGTCCTCTGATATGACTATTACGCGGCCCGCAAACGAGGCAGCGGTCTTGATAAAGTCTTCGAGCCTACCCTTCCCCAGCTTTAGAAACTCGAAGTCATCAACGATCAGAACTCTAAGTTCTTTAGGAAGCTGGAGATACTTCTCCTTGTCTGGTGTTTCGTATTGCTCTCCAAATATCTCGCCAAGGCGTCCAAACAGTCGGTCATCCGCGAATGCGCGGACTCTTTCTCCGTCAACCAGTACCGGCACAAGCCCCCGATCCCGAAAATCAACGAACAGGCTTTTGGCTAGAGACGTTTTACCGCTTCGTTCGGGACCGGTTATCAGCAGGCTTGCCCCGATAGATATCTCAAACAAGTCGCTGCTTGAGACTAAAGGCACGTCGCGTTTGCGAAAAATTATTTCACGAATGTCAGGGTAAACAAAAACGTCCGGAAGGCGTAACGGTCCGCGACGTGAGTGTTCAATGCCGATTCCGAGGTCATTTAGGTAGACTGAGAAATCATTCCGAAGCACGAATGATTCGGCCAGGCGCAACTTATTGCCCTGATAGTCGCTCCATGCAGGTTCGGCACCCGGGACGTAGATATCCTGCGACCACGAAAAATTGACCACCTTTTGCTGCCGCTTGTCCAGGTCGACGACAATGACATTGAACCCACTCTTCTCGGGATTTGCCGTGTCGTTCAAAGCGTCTGCTTCCAAATACAGATTTGTTGCGCCGATTCCACTCTTTTGTTGTCGCTCGGAATGTATGTGCTCATGTCCCGACAGCACGATGTCAGAAAGCTGTTCCACAGCGTTACGGAAAGCTCGGCCAGAATTCGGTGTGAGCCAATTGTACGGATGATGGAACATTGTCACGACCAGGGCAGCGTTGTCGTCTGGCGCAAGTATTTCCTTTGCGGGATAGAAAATGTGGCCGGGAACCTCATCTTTCTGAGACTGCCACGCGGTATTGCAGCATCGCAAGAGAATCCTTGTGGAATCAACATCTATCACGTACTCGTAATAGAGTTTCGAATCATTCCGATATGTTCCGGGGGTGACCGTATCGCGGAACTCAAAAAAACTGTGTTGCACGCTGAGGCATATCTCGACCTCCGAAGCGTCGTAGTTTGTGCTTCGACCGGACCCAAAGCTCTCGACGAGCTTTCGCCGCGTACTGGAATCCCTATCAAAGTCACAGTCGTGGTTCCCAGGAATGGCAACCGCGTGAATTCGGACACCAGCGAACGACTTCTTTAGGCTGTTGAGGAGGGAATTCAAAAACTCGTAGGCCAGTTCGTATTCCTCGTCTTTCCCCGACCAAACTATGTCGCCCGTGAGGGCAACTATCAGAATCTCCGGTTGGTTTTCAGCGCGACGAACAGCAGACACAATCTGATCGATCCGTCCGACGAGCTCCGCAGAGGTCGTTCGAAGATGAAGGTCGCTGAGCTGAATGATCCCAATCTTCATAGTTGATTCAGGTCGACCGATCCACGGATCACACGCTTGCGGAAATTGTCACAAGGCGGCCAGCTGCGTTCTCGAGGGTTTGTATCTTCTTACAGAACGCAAATCGAGTAACCGACCGCCCCAACTCCGGGCGCGAGTAGAAGCTCGTCCCCGGCACCGTCGCAACGCCAACCTCCTTCGCCAACCAAATCGCAAACTCGCGACTCTCGAGATCCGAAATCTCCGAGAAGTCCGCCAGTATATAGTAGGCCCCCTCCGGCGCCGCGTACTTGAACCCCGCCTCATCAAGCGCTGCGCACATGATGTCCCGCCTGGCGCGGTATTCCAAAGCGAGATGGTTGTAGTAATCCGCATCAAACGCCATCCCCACCGCCCCCGCAGCCTGCAAAGGAGCCGGAGCGCCCACCGTCAAAAAGTCGTGAACTTTCCGAATCGGCGACGAGAACTCGGCCGGCGCAATCGCATACCCCAGCCTCCACCCAGTGCAACTAAAAGTCTTCGAAAGCCCAGAAATCGTGACAGTGCGTTCCCGCATCCCCGGCCACGTCGCCAGAACATGATGACTGCCAGCGTACCGAATGTGCTCGTAGATCTCGTCCGTGATCGCGATCACATCCCACTTCTGACACAGCTCCGCGATCAGCGAGATCTCCTCCCGCGTAAAGACTCTACCGGTAGGATTGTGCGGAGTATTCACGACAATCGCCCGAGTCTTATTCGAAAACGCCGCGCGCAGCTTATCGGGATCCATGCGCCAATCCGGCGCCTCCAACGGCACGAACACCGGCTTCGCCCCCGCGAGTATCGCATCCGGCCCGTAATTCTCGTAATACGGCTCGAACACGATCACTTCGTCGCCGGGATCCACTAGGGCAAGGAAAACGGAGGCCATCGCCTCCGTCGCCCCGCAGCACACCGTGATCTCCCGCTCCGGATCCACGTTCATCCCGTACCAGCTCCGGTACTTCTCGGCGATCGCCAATCTCAAAGCGGGACTCCCCCACGTGATCGCGTACTGATTGATGTCGCCGTGGATCGCCGCGCACGCCGCATCCTTCATCGGCCCGGGCATCGGGAAATCGGGGAACCCCTGCGCCAGGTTGATCGCGCCGTACTGGTTCGCCACGCGCGTCATTTCACGGATCACCGACTCCGTGAACGTGCTGGCGCGCTTGGCCGTGGCCGCGCGCGCCGAGGGTTTCTGTGTGCTCGTCACGGATGCTTCATGCTGATTTCGATGGCTCCTGTAGTACCAGCGCGGATTCCAAATTTCGCGCCGGCCTGGGTAACGTCGTAGTAACGGATTTCATCTACGTCATAAGCTTGGACATTGCGAAGCGCGTTGACATCGCCCATTAGCTGCCCGTCGACGAACACAGAGGCGTAGTTGCTGACTCCGGCATTGGACGTCATCGCCCCATGCGGGGCCAGCCAGTTCGGACGCAACCGTGACAACGCGTCATAGGCAGTAGTGAGGTCCGCGTGAGTGTTGGCGATCTCCTCGCCACTCAGGACGCCCGACCTCATAGGATTCGAGTGTGCGCCGGACGAGGCGCAGCCGATAACGACCGCGAGTGCCACGAGGTACAGATATTTGACCGACATAAGGGTTCCTCCCAGGAAGGGGCTGGGTAAAGCACAAGAATGGGTTTGACAAATCATAGCGCTTTCCCGAAGATGCGCGAGCCATGTTCACCGAATGATTGACGCAAGTCACCTCGCTAAACGCTTCGGCTCCATAAAAGCCGTGGACGATCTCACCTTCCGAATCGAGCCCGGGGAGATCGTCGGCCTCCTCGGCCGGAACGGGGCCGGGAAAACCACGACGCTGCACATGCTCGCGGGGATCACGCGCCCGGACTCCGGCCGGGTGAGCGTGTGCGGTATAGACCTCCTTGAACAACCCAAAACGGCCAAGGCATGCCTCGGTTTCATCGCCGACGAGCCGGAATTCTTTGAGTACCTCACCGTCGAAGAGCATCTCAAGTTCAGCGGGATGCTCTACGGGATTCAGGGTACGGCTACCGCCGACGCGCTCATCTCGCGGTTCGGGCTGGAAGAGAAACGCCGAGCCTACCCCGAAGAGCTCTCGAGGGGAATGCGCCAGAAGCTCGCGCTGGCGTGCGTGCTCCACCACGACCCCAAGGCGATTCTGCTCGACGAGCCGCTCACCGGGCTCGANNGGCGACGGCTCGAGCCGCGAGCTCGAGGCCGCTTTCCTGGATATCACGAGCCGGCCAGCAGCTTCCCCCACTTGATCGAGGCGCTCTGGTTCTACGGGCTTCGGTCCGCGCGCAACAGGATCATCAAGAGAACGCGCGATGTCCGCTACCTGGCGGGCATGGTGTTGATTTTCGCGTATCTGTATTTCGTCTTCGGGCGATCGATGCGTCGCGAGCCCACCTCCGGCTCGCAGGGATTCGTCGTGCTGGGGCTGCTGCTGTTCCTCGTGATCAGCTCGCTCTTCAACTGGTGGACGGAGCAAACGGATCATCCCCTCGCGCTCAACAAGCCCCAGGCGCAGTTCCTGATCACCGCTCCGCTGGCGAGCCGGCAGGTGATGCTGTTCAAGCTTCTCACGAGCCTGCCAACACTGCTTTGGAGCGCGATCGTGATGGGCCTCGTACTTCGCGGCGGATTGTCCCCGCATCCCGCTCAGAGAATTCTGACCGCGTTTATTATCGTTGTCGCGATTCAGCTGCAGCGGGTCGGAGCCGCGCTCGCACGAGCACCGCGGCGAGCCGGCCGCACATCGGCACGACCCATCACCGTTGCAATCGTCCGGATCTGGCTCGCGATCGCGGCGGTGGTTGCCCTCGCACAAGTGGCGTCCGTTGCCGCCGAGCACGGCATGCTCGGCCTGGAGAAGGTTGGAATTCCATTCGCGGTCGCCTACCGGTTTCCGTGGTCGCTCGCTGTCTGGCCGTTCAGGGTACTGGTCGCGCCCGCATATGCTCCGACATTGCTGGCCTTCGCGTCATCGGTTGCAGTCGCGCTGGTCATCCTCGCGATCGAAGCCACGCTCGTTTTCCAGGGGGATCCCGAGTGGGACCGCATTGGAATCGCCCGCACGAGAGAGGAGAAACTGAGCGCGAGGCGAGCGAAGAAAGGGAATCGAAGCTCGGAGGGCTCGCTCTGGGAGCGTTACATCAATTCCTTCGTCTCTTTCGTCAAGCGGCCGGCAGCCGCGATCACCTGGAAGAATCTGATCGCCAGCAGACGCATCCAGCCACTCGGGCCGGGAGTCGTGATGGCCATCGGCGTTCCGATTATTCTCGCCGCGACTCTCCTGCCGGCGTTTCGGCAGATGACGTCCTTTGCGCTCGGCCTTGCCGGGGCCTGGGCCGGGCTCCTGCTCTTCGCCGGACCGAATTTCGTGCGCAACGATCTGCGGTTCGATCTGCCGCGGCTTCGGCTGCTGCGAACTTATCCACTTACAAGCCGGGAAATTTGCGTCGCTGAAATTGCCGCCAGCGTCACCATGCTCCTGTTCCTTCAGCTCGTGCTCCTGACGCTCTCGACCGCCGCGCTGCTATTCAATCCTGTGATTCCGGTGCCACCCGGGCGCATGCTGGTCTTCGCGCTCGCCGTCGCGTGCGTCCTCCCGGGATTGAACGCGATCAACATCTCGGGACAGAATATCTTCGCGCTGGTTTTCCCCAAGTGGGCTACACTCGGCACAAAGCCTCCCACCAGATCGGCGAATCCCGGCCAATATTATTTCTCACTGCTGATCTCGGTGGTGGTCTTTGTGATCTCGATGATTGTCCCGGCGACGGTCGCAATCGGCGTCTCAGCCGTCGCGTCGCTCCTCGGCACCTCGGTCGGGATCATCTCGGGCGCGATCGTCGGCGGTGCGATTGCGCTCGGTGAGGCCGCGCTGGTTCTGCGGTGGATGGCGACGCTCTTCGATCGGGTGGACCTGGCATCGGTTACGGGCGACTGACGTTTGACAAACCAGATCCAGACCCTACTTTCTCAGTCCCACCAAAACAAGGACGAGCGATGCCGCAATTCCTCATCGAGCGCCAGATTCCCGGCGCAGGCAAGCTGTCGAGTGACGAGCTCAAGGCGATCTCCCAGAAATCATGTGGCGTCATCCGCGACATGAATCGCGCCGGCAAGGACGTGCAATGGGTCCAGAGCTATGTCACGGGCGACAAGATCTATTGCGTTTACAATGCGGTCAACGCGAAGGCGATCAAGGAGCACGCCGACGCGGGAGGATTCCCGGCGAACAGCATCATGCCCGTAGTGCGCATGATCAGCCCGATGACCGCCGAGACTGGCTGAGCGCGCGCGGACGCTCGATGCGCCTGACGCGTAGGTAGCCGTTGACGATCCGGGACAGCTCGGCGGCCGTCTCCGGAACGTGCGACAGAAAGTCGCCGCTCGAGATTCCGCCGCCTTCCGACATCACCGCGTTCTCGAGGGCGTGCGCGATCAGCATCACAACGAACCGGATCGCGCGCTCGGGATAAGGATGACCGATGTCCGCTCGGCGATCGCGCAGCAAGCGCTCGAACAGCCCGAGAGTCTGAAGCCTCAGCTCCTCCGCGTGCGACCTGAACTCGGCGTCGGCGTGGGTCTGGGCGTATAGCAGAAGCGCGCGAAGGAGCGCGCGGCGACTCCGGTAGCCCTCGATCATCCCCGTCACCAGCGTCGAAAGCACCTCGGCGGTCGGAATTCCCTCCCACTTGGCGGGGTCGAGCGCGAACTCGTTCGACGCGAGCGCGTCCGAGAAGAAGCGCTCGTACACGGCGCGGAAGAGCGAATCCTTGTCGGGGAAGCGCTTGTAGAGATTCCCGACCGACATGCCGGCCCGGGTGGCGATGGCAGGAACGGTGGCACCTTCCAGCCCGGCGGATTCGAGGGTCCGCTCCGCCGCATTGAGCAACCGCTCGAGGGTATTTCGGCCCCGCTCCTGGACGGTAGGCAGCGGCTCATATGCACGCCGCCGACGGCCCCCTGCGGCAGATGATTCGCTGGAGATGTGGCTCATAAGTGAATTATAATTCACCAAAAGGTGAATAGCAATTCATCTTAAGGTTACCGTCTAAATGCTTACCCCGTAGCCATTTACGCTTAGGGGCGAGTTACGCCAGTATGAAAACGCCGAGCGATTAGCTGCAAAGCAGAGAGCCCCCCGCTTCGGTTTTGTGGATGCCCTCCTTTGCTCGCGACCTGTCCTGTACTTCTGCTCGCGACCTGTCCCGTACCTCGGGTAGCTTCCCATGCGGTGAGCAACCAACGCCCACCTCGGCGGACGTAAACCTCAGTAAACCGAATCCCAAAGCTCGAAACTCCCGACCCACTGCGCACCCGCATCTGGGCCCGCCCGGTCGCCAGCGCCAGCCCCTCGTACACCCGCACCCGCACCCCGCTCAGCGCGATCGACTCGTAGACAAGCGTCTGCTTCCCGATCATGTCGATGAACTGCTGCCGCGACTGTAGATCGCCGCCGGTGTGGATGTAGTCCAGCTCGTCATCCAGCAGCGTGTCGAGCGAGGCGACGTCCTGCTTCATCATCGCCTCGAATCGCTGACGTTCCGCCAGGCGCACTTCGCTTTCCGCCGTGAGCCGCGCGATCGCGCGGCTGGCCGGATGGGTGCACGAGCAGACGAAAACCAGCAGGGAAACCCGCGCCGCCGAGCGCGCGAGTAGGGGTCTTGTCGACACTACCTGCCTCCAAGTTTTGCCAGAGCCGCCCTGATCAATTCTGTCGCGGCCTTGCCGCCGCCGCCAGCGTCGAGAGCGGCCCGGACACCTCTCTCGGCGTCGGCGCTCGAATACCCCAGCGAAACCAGCGCTCGCAGAGCATCGTCCGCGGCGGCGCTCGCCGGAGCGGCCGACGTGCCGGTCGTCTCGCCCAGCCCATCGAGCTTGTCGCCAAGATCGAGAATCAGTCGCTCGGCTTTCTTGCGGCCGACACGCGGGACGCTCTGCAACGTCGGGATGTCCTTCTCACGAATGGCCCGAATGAGCCGCGTAGCCGAGAGCGCTGATAGCATTCCGATTGCGAGAGAGGGACCGACGCCGTNNCGAACAGCCGCTTCTCGAACACGCTGACGAATCCGAACAGCTGCCAGGAGTCTTCCTTCACCACGAGGGATGTGTGCAGCGCCACGATCTCGCCCGTGCGCGGGAGCGTCTCGTACACGCCCAACGGAATCTTCAGCTCGTAGCCAACTCCTCCGCTCGTCATCACCTCGAGCGAATCCAGATCCTTGGCGACGAGCTTGCCTTCGATGCGCCCGATCAACGTTCGGCTCTTCCGAGGTCCGCCGCCGAGCGAATCGCCGTCGACGAAGGGAATCGAATCGCCTCGATCTTCGGCAGGTTGGGCATCAGCGCATAAGTCAGCGCCGCAGCCACTCCGTCCGACGCATCGCTCGGCTGCGGCGCGGATTTCAGCCGCAGCAGGCGCATCACCATGAACTGAATCTGCATCTTCGTAGCGGCACCCGTACCAGCCACTGCTTTCTTGATCTCCGACGGCGGGTATTCATGAATCTCCATCGCGGAGTGCGCCCCGGCCAGCAGAATCACCCCGCGCGCGTGGCCGAGCACGACCGTCGTGCGGACGTTGCGGGCGTAGAAGATGTCTTCTACGGCGAGAACCGTCGGCTTGTGGCGGCGAATCAGCTCGAGGACCTNNCTCGCCAATTCATCGCGCGGCCTTGTGCGGATCACGCCGCACTCTATGAGCGTGAGCGGGCCATGCCCTTCCTTCCGAACTACCCCGTAGCCGGTTACCGCGGTGCCGGGATCTATCCCGAGTATTACGACGGGTGCGGCATCACGCACCGGACATTTGCTCGACATCCATGTCGAAATTCGCGGAGACCTTCTGCACGTCGTCGAGCGTCTCGAGGTCTTCCAGCAGCTTGATCAGCGACTCCGCGTTCTTTCCTTCGACGCGCACCGTCGACTTGGGAATGAACGCGATCTCCGACTCGGCGATCGCTATTCCCTTTGCCTTGATCGCGTCCTCGACGTGGTGCATCCCGTGCGGATCCGTGGTCACGATGTACTGCTCGCCTTCCGCCCTGAAATCCTCGGCGCCGCCGTCGAGCGCGACCTCGAGCACCATGTCTTCATCGTATTTGCTGGCCTCGATATAGATCTGCCCCTTCCGATCGAACAGGTACGACACCGAGTGCGGGGGTCCGAGGTTGCCGCCGAGTCGCGTGAGCTTGTGGCGGATTTCGGCGACGGTGCGGGTGGGATTGTCGCTCAGGGCCGAGATAAGGATGGCTACCCCGCCTGGCCCATAGCCTTCGTACGTCACCTCGACGTAGTGGACGCCTTCCAGCTCACCCGTTCCCTTCTTGATCGCGCGCTCGATGTTTTCCTTGGGCATCGATCCGGCCTTCGCCGCATCGATCGCGGTTCGCAGCCGCGGATTGTGGGCGGGATCGCCACCAGCCAGCTTCGCGGCCATCGTGATCTCGCGAATGAGCTTGGTGAACTGCGCCCCGCGCTTCGCGTCGGTCGCAGCCTTGTAGTGCTTGATCTGCTTCCATTTGGAATGACCGGCCATTATCAGCTCGGTTGAGATTGAGTCACTGTATGTCGCGCGTGTCCCATCGCCGGCGACGCGGATAGCTCTTGCATCAGTGCGGTCAGCTCCGCGCGTGACGCCTCATCTAACTGCGCGGAAGCGGCTTTCACAAGGTCGGCAAATGCGATCACGCAGCGCTCCCGGTCGAATCCGCTTAGCGCCCCGAAAATGCCAAACGCCGTTGACCTGATTCCACTGGGAATAGCCAGCGACGATAGCCATTGCTTGGTGTTCTCGGTGCGTTCCAGCACCTGCTCTCGTGACAGCTCGTACGGAGGAAGGATTCCCGCGCAGAGCCGACCCAGCTGGAAGCAGGCCACCAGCGTCTCCCGATCGCCGCCCAGCGATGCCCGCCCCGACAGCGTTGTCAGCGCGCGGAATCGAAAAACCGGGGTCGTGAGAGCGAAACGGGGCATCTGGCCGATCACCCTCCGAATCTAGGCACGGACTCCGCCCCCGGCTACATTCCGAAGTATGGCCGTTCCGGTCCTGAACCCCCCAAAATCGATACTGTGGGTGGACGACGAGGGTGAGCTTCTCGAGCCTCACCGCATCTTCCTTCGCTCCAAGGGCTATACCGTAGAGTGGGCGTCCAACGCCGACGACGCGATGGAGCTGCTGAGGCGTCGTCCGTTCGACATCATCCTGCTCGACGAGCAGATGCCCGGCAAGCGCGGGCTCGAGGTCTACCGCGACGTGCGCGAGATCGCGCCGGCCATACCGGTGGTGATGGTGACCAAGAGCGAAGAGGACTCGACGCTCAAGGAAGCGATCGGCGTCAACGTCCGCGACTATCTGGTCAAGCCGATCAATCCGCGGCAGGTGCTCACGGTCGTGACGCGGATCCTCGAGGGTCCACGGATCCGCCAGCAGGCAATCGCGAGGAGCTTCGTCGAGCGATTCCGCGCGATCGAGCTGGAGCGCGACCGCAATCTCGACTGGCGCGGGTGGATCGACCGTTACGACGAGCTGGTGCGCTGGGACGTGGACTTGGCCGCCGCCGGCGAAATGGGGCTCTACGAATCGCTGCAGGGGCTCTATCCCGACATGCATCGCGAGTTCGCGTTGTACATGAAGAGCAACTATCCCGAGTGGCTCAAAAATCTCGAAGGGAACAGGCCTCCGCTCTCGATAGACATCGTCTCCGAATTTCTGCTGCCCATTCTCGAGCGCGACAAGGCGGCGGTGTTCATCGTCGTCGATTGCCTGCGGCTGGATCAGTGGCGCGTGCTGGAGCCTTTGCTCGCTCCGTTCTTCGACACCGAGACCACGCACTACTTCGCCGTGCTTCCGACGGCGACGCCGTACTCGCGCAACTCGCTCTTCAGCGGACTTTTTCCGGGCGAGATCGCGGCGCGCCTTCCCGATTGGTGGGGCAACGCCGATCGCGAGGACGAATCGCTCAACGCCCACGAGAAGGAGCTCCTGGAATCGCATCTCCTGGAGCTGTGCGGCAAGACGCCGGTTCGCTACCAGAAGATCTCGACCTCCGCCAACTCCGACGAGCTGGAGCGGCACCTGGGCACCGCTATCGGTCCCGAAGGCGTCAGTGCCTTCGTGTTCAACTTCGTCGACTTGTTGACCCATGGGCGGAGCGAGTCGCAAATATTGTATGAAGTTGCACGGGATGAAATCGCCCTTCGACAGATTACTCGGCAGTGGTTCCAGCGGTCGGCGCTGTTCAGCGTGCTGAAGGAAGCATCGCGGCGGAAGATCTCCGTGCTCCTCACCACCGATCATGGCTCGATCCACTGCAACACCCCCGCGACGGTGTACGCCAAGCGCGACGCGAGCGCCAACCTGCGCTACAAGTTCGGCGAGGATCTGCGCGCCGAGCGTCCGGAGCAGGCGCTGCTGTTTTCGAACGAAGACATGCTGCGGCTGCCGCGGCGCGGCGCGGGTGGCAACACGCTGCTCGCGACCAATGACTGTTTCTTCGTCTATCCGACGAAACTGCGTGAGTACCAGAGCAGATACCGCGGATCGTTCCTCCACGGCGGCGTGACGCCGGAGGAAGTAATTCTCCCGTTGGCGCTGCTCACGCCGCGCCGATAACTCGATTGCGGGCTTCAAACCCAATCAGCAAGAGGCTTCTCCCGTACCTGCGCCCGCACGCGTGGCGGATGGCGATCACGATCGCATGCAACCTGCTCGCGGCGCTGCTCGACGGCTTTGCGATCGCGCTGTTGATCCCGTTCCTCAACATCCTCTTCCACCAGCCGTCGACATCGCTCAAGTCGGGGTGGGTCGCCAAGCTCCTCAACGCGACGGTGGGAAGTCAGATCATTCCCGGCGACGAGATGCGGTCGCTGCGCAACGTCATCCTGCTCGTCATGGCGTCGGTGCTGCTCAAGAATCTGCTGGTGTGGATCGCGGGGCAGTTCGGAGCGACGCTGCAGGAGTTCGTGACGCGCGACCTCCGCAACGCCGTCTACCGCCACCTCGCGCACCTTCCGCTCGGCTACTTCACCCAAATGAAGGCCGGGCAGATCCTCTCGCGCGTGATCAACGACACGTACGAGACGCGCCTCATTCTCACCCAGATCGTGACGCAATCGCTCCAGAGCGCATCGCTCGTCCTGGTCTACATCGCGATCCTGTTCAGCATTTCGTGGAAGCTGACGCTCATCGCGCTCATCATCCTGCCGCTGCTGGGAATCTCGCTCCAGCCGATGCTCAAGAAGCTGAGGAAGGGCAACCTCCGCCGAGGCAACATGCACGGCGAGATGACGAGCGTGCTGCAGGAGACGATCAGCGGCATCCGCCTGGTGAAAGCATCGGGCACCGAGAGCTACGAGGAATCCCGATTCGCCGACGGAAGCAACAAGTACGCGCGCAGCAGTCTCAAGATGACAAGGTTGGCGCTGGTGGCGCCGCCGGTTACCGAGGTCATTGGAACTCTGATCGCGGTCCTGGTCCTCTGGATCGGGGCGTGGCAGGTGTTGTCGAGCGGAACGATGACCGGCGCGACGCTGCTCGCGTTCCTTACACTCGTTCTGCGCCTCCTCCAGCCGTTGAAGCAGCTCTCGCAGATGCGGACCACCGCGCAGTCGTCGCTCGCGTCCGCCGAGAGATTGTTCGAGATCCTGGATTCGCCGGCGGAATTTCAGCGCGATCCCGGCACGCGGGACAAGGCGGCGTTCGAGCGCGATCTCCGGTTCGAGAATGTCACGTTCGCCTACGAGGCCGCGACAGTTCTCTCCGGCATCGATCTCATCGCCCGCAAAGGAGAAGTGGTCGCGCTCGTTGGTCCGAGCGGCTCGGGGAAGAGCACGCTGGTGGATCTGATTCCGCGATTCTACGAGCCCGTCAAGGGAAGAATCCTCCTCGACGGAATCGACACGCGCGAGATCAAGCTGCCGGCGCTCCGCGCGCTGACCGGAATCGTGAGCCAGGAGACGGTCCTCTTCCACGATACGGTTCGCAACAACATCGCTTACGGAGCAGGAGAGAACTACACTCAGGCCCAAATCGAAGCGGCGGCAAAAGCGGCCAATGCGCATAGCTTCATCGTGGAGCTGCCGCGCGGCTACGACACCATGCTGGGAGAGCGTGGGACCAGGCTCTCCGGCGGCCAGCGACAGCGCCTGGCGATAGCGCGGGCCTTGCTCAGTGACCCGCCTATCCTCATTCTCGATGAAGCCACTTCCGCGCTCGATACCGAGTCGGAGCGGCTGGTGCAGGAAGCAGTTGACCGGCTCTTGCAGGGGAGGACGGTGTTCGTGATCGCGCACAGGCTGTCAACGGTCACGCACGCCGATCAGATCATCGTTCTCGATCGCGGTGAGATCGTCGAGCGCGGAACGCATGCCGAGCTGCTGGCGAAGCGAGGGGCGTACTCGAGGCTCTATACATTGCAGTTCGGTGGCGGGAATGGAGAAGCCGGCGGCGCCGCGGCATCCACTCCCAGCCGGATGGTTCCTTCAGCAGGGTAAGCAAAGAGTGCACGTTCTATTTCTTCATACCGCCCGCGAATGGTCGGGCACAGCCCGCCTCTTCGCGAGAGCCGGTCGCGGCATCTCCGAGCGTGGCGCCAAGGTGACGCTGCTCGTGGCGCCGGACAGCAACGTGCATCAGGCGGTGTCGCCCCGTCGCGATCCGGGCCAGGCACGGCACACACCCATTCCCGAGCCGTTCGAGATCATTCCGTTCTCAACCGACGGCTTCTTCTTCTCGGCGGCGCGGCGACTGAAAAGGATTTTTCGCCGCTGGGACGCGGACGCCGTCTTCGTCACCACCGATCGGGAGCACCTGATCGCGGCGACCGCCTGCTGGATGAGCCGGAACGGCTCGGTGGTGCGCTGGACTCCCGCCGGAAAGAAACTCGAGATGGGTCTCTCCGGACGCTGGGCCGGGCGGCTCACCAAGACGTCGTACCTCTTCGCCAGCGACAGGGACCTGCGCGCCGCAATCGTCCCGAAAAACGCAATCGAGTCGTCGGTGGCCGAGATCGGAGTGGATGTCTCGACCTACCCGCCGAATGGCGTCACGGCCCCGGCCGCCGAGCGTGATGCGCAGGCGAGCGATCCGAAGCAGTCGGAGCTCAAGTACATCGTCTGCGTTTACGATCCCACTTCGCGCGGCCGCGCCGCTACGGCGATCCGCACGATGTCGATGCTGTCGCCCAGGCATCCGAATCTGAGGCTGATGATCGTGGGCCCGGGATCTGACGACGAGGACCTGAGGATGCAGGCGGCCGCGCNNGGCCGCGCTGCGGGTGCTGCACCTGGTGAGCTTCCTTGGCGAGCGCGACGACGTGATCAGCCTGATGGAGGACGCATACCTGGGTTGGGTCGTTGCCGAGGCGGATACCGGAGCCTACGGCATTCTCGATCTGATGGCGCTCGGCATTCCCACCGTGGCGAGCGAGGACGGCATCGCGGAGCGATACATAGCGAATGGAATCTGTGGAGCGCTCTATCCGCCGGACGACTCCGCATCGACGGCGGCTGCCGTCGCCGGGATGCTGACGAAAGACGACGCGCGCGAAACGATGGGGAAAGCCGCGCGCACCAGAGTGGCGAGAGAGTTTCCGGAGACGGCCACGATCGAAGGCTTCGACCGCGCGGCCAACAACGCGCGCACAAAGGGCCGTCGTCAGGGGTGAGTCCCTCCAACCGCGGCTCCTCCGACGTAACGGCGGTGATCGCGGCTCACGATGAATCCGCGAACATAGAGGCCTGCGTCGCGAGCGTCGAATGGGCTCGCGAGGTGATCGTCGTCGAGAACGATTCGCTGGACGACACGATCGATCGCGCGCGCGGCGCCGGCGCGACGGTGATCAGTCCGAAGTTCACGACTATTGGAGCGTCGCGTAATCACGGGATCGAAAGGGCGAAGACGGCGTGGATCTTTGTCCTCGACGCGGACGAACGCTGCACGGCTGAGCTGGCGGACGAGATCAGCCGCGTCGTCGCTCAACCGGGCGGCGTCAGCGCCAGCGCCTTTCGCGTTCCGCGCCGCAACTACTTTCTCGGCCGGGAGATACGCCACGGAGGGTGGGGCAGCGACAAACCCATCCGTTTGTTCAGGCGCGAGCTACGGTACAACGCCAATCTGGTGCACGAGCACGTCGATGTGACGAAAGGGGCTGTCGGTGAAGTCAAGAATAAGCTCCTGCACTACACGTACATTTCTCTGGATCAATACTTTGAGAAGTTCGACAGGTATAGTTGTTGGTGGGCGGAGCAGAATTTTGCCAGGGGACGGCGGGGCACAGCCGCTGCGGTGTTTTTCAAGCCGCCAGCCAGGTTCGTCAGCATGTATTTCCTGAAGGGAGGTTTTCGAGATGGCGCTCACGGACTCGTCCTCGCCTGCCTCGCGGCCGCGAGCGTCATGGCCAAGTACGCGCGTCTCTGGGAACGATCGATTCGTCATGAGCGCTGAAAGCCCGCAATAGCTTGAGAATCCTCATCATCGGCAGCAATCACACCTGGCGAATGGAGAAGGGCACCGAGCGCGCTCTCAAGAGGGCCGGTCACAAAACCCTCCTCATTGACGACCGGCGCGCCGCCCGCCTGATCGGCCGCAAGCTCACGCAGAAGTGGGCGTTGTCGAAGGCCAGCCGGTTCAAGCCGGATTTCGTCATTCTCAGCAAGTGCCTGGGACTCAACCTCGAGACCGTCCAGACCATCATCGACGGCAGGCCGAACTCGATGTGGTACCAGGATCCGCAGTGGTACAAGAGCACGTATCGCCCCGACGTCGCCCACATCGTCGCTGTTGGAAAGCTGTCGCAGACGTTTTTCGTTTCCGGGTTCGAAGCTCAGTGGAAAGCGCTGGGGCTGCGAGCAAAGTTTCTCCCCGCCGCGGGCGATCGCGATATCCGTCCGGTGCCTCAGAAGAAGAGATTCCACTCCGATGTCGCCTTCATCGGCACGGGTTACGATCCGGCGCGCGCGCAGCTGCTGCTCAAGGTCGCGAAGAAGTACGACCTCAAGGTGTGGGGCAAGGGCTGGGAAGAATGGCGGAAGCAGCTCAACTGGGGCGGGCGCCCGGTAGAGGGGAAGGATTTTGCCGCCGTCTGCTCCAGCTCCAACATCTCGCTCGGGATCAATCCGGATCGCGCGAAGGGCGGAAGCAACTACACGTCGGACCGCACCTGGATGGTGATTCTCGCCGGAGGGTTCTACCTCGGACATGGAACTCCCGGTCTCACCGAGATGCTGCGCGAGGGAGATCATTGTGCCTGGTACAAGGACACGGATTCCTGCCTCGCCAAGATCGGCTACTACCTCGAGAATTCGGCGGCGCGAGAGCGCATCAGGCGCGAGGGGCAGGTGTTCGTGCGCGAGCATCACACCTTCGACCAGAGAATTCGCAACCTGCTTTCCGGCGAAGCCTTCGTGAATCCGCTATCGTAACATAGTGACGCCGCCGACCGCAGAAAAAAATATCAGTGTCGCGACACCGGCAACCGCGCCGAGGAAGCCGGACAGGCCCGTGCGCAAACCCACTCTCGCGCACCGCGCCGAGTACTACACGATGCGCGCGACGATCAGCGCGCTGCGCGTCCTGAGCTGGGATGCCGCCTGCAGCTTTGGTGAACGACTCGGCGAGCTCGGCTACCGCCCGCTTGGAATCCGGAAGCGCGTGGTCGAACGGCAGATCGCGGCGGCGTTTCCGAAGCTCAGTCCCGAAGCGGTGGTGAATCTCGCCCGGGAATCATACCGTCACCTCGGCCGCACCTTCATCGAGGCGGCGCTCCTCGACAAGCTCGGAAAGGATGGACTGCAGGAGCTGGTGGAGACCGTCGAGGGCTGGGAGGAAGTCGAGGATGTCATGTCGAAGGGGAAGGGCGCCGTCATGGTCACAGGCCACATCGGCAACTGGGAGCTCGCGGGTGCATACGTAGCCGCGCGCGGAATTCCGCTCGATGCGATCGTGCGCGGGATGGCCAACCCACTCTTCGACGCCTACATCAATCACACCCGCGAAGAAATCGGGATGACGGTCGTCCACGATTCGGAGGCCGTGAGGCGGACTCCGCGCTCGCTCCGCGCCGGACGAGCGGTCGCGTTCGTGGCAGATCAGGGCGTGATGGGGCTGGCGTCGACGTTTGTCCCGTTCTTTGGACGCCCCGCCAAAACGCCGCGCGGCGCGGCGGTATTCGCCTTGCGATTCGAGGTGCCGGTGATCTTCGTGGTGGCGCTCCGGAAGCCGAATGGGCGCTATCGCATCGTCGTCGAGCGAATCGAGGCCCGGCGCACGGGCGACATGGATCGCGACGTCGATGCGATCGTCACGAATTTCACCGAGCATCTGGAGAAGTGGGTTCGAACCGTACCCGCGCAGTACTTCTGGCAGCACCGCCGGTGGAGACGACAGCCGCCGGACACGCCGCCCGAGCTGCGAGATCCGTCGGCGTAATCAGACAGGAGGACGATGCTGGATCCGAAGCAACGGCAGCGATTCCTGGGCGACAACCGCGCGCGAATTGGAATCGGGATCGTCGTCGTCATGGCTCTCGCCGCGGTGCTGGCGCCGCTGCTCGCGCGGCAGAGTCCGATCACCATCGACCTCTTCCACATCCTCGAGCGTCCGTCGGGGCACCATTGGCTCGGTACCGACATCCAGGGCCGTGACATCTGGTCGCGCCTCGTCTTTGGAGCCCGAGTATCGCTCACCGTTGGCCTCATCTCCCAGGGAATCGCGCTAACCCTCGGCGTCTCGATGGGCTTGATAGCGGGATTCTATGGCAAATGGGTGGACGAGATCGTGATGCGCCTCGCCGACGTGACGCTCGCGTTTCCGACGTTGCTCCTCCTGATCGCGATGGTGGCGGCGCTCCAGCCATCGGAGGGCGTCGTCTTTGCGACTATTGGAATCGTCGGCTGGGCCGGAATGGCGCGCATCGTCCGCGGCCAGGTTCTCGTGGTTCGCCAGCTCGAGTACATCCAGGCGATCAGGGCGCTCGGGGCCGGCGATCTCCGGATCATGGTGCGGCACGTGTTGCCGAACGTCATCGCCCCCGTCGTGATCGCGGCGACGCTCGGCGTCGCGGGCGCGATCATGGCGGAGGCCGCGCTCTCGTTTCTCGGACTCGGTGTTCCGCCGCCGGCGCCGAGCTGGGGGTCGATGATTGCAGACGGACGCGATCTGGATCAACTTCGACGCGCTCCGTGGACGTCCGTCTTCCCGGGAATTGCGATCGGCGCCGCGGTGTTGGGATTCAACCTGCTGGGCGACGCGTTGCGTGACGCGCTCGATCCTCGGCAATTCTACCGGGCGAAGAAGGACGGGGAGGCTTGATCATGACGCGCGGGTCCTCGCTGATGCTCGCTCTCGCATTGATCGTGTGCGCTGCTCCCAAGGACGACGCGCCGGCGCAGAAGGCGGCCGATGTCTTCGTGACCGCGGTCGGGCTCGCGACCGAGGAGGTCGCGCGCGGTCTCGACAACCCGGTTTATCTGACTGCGCCGGCTGGCGATCCGCGTCTCTTTGTCGTCGAGCAGCCGGGTCGCATCAGAGTGGTCGAGAACGGAAAGTTGCTCGAGAAGCCGTTCCTCGACATCAGGAGCAAGGTTGGCTACGGCGGGGAGCGCGGACTGCTAAGTGTCGCGTTCCATCCCCAGTACCGCTCCAACGGTTTCGTGTTCGTCAACTATACGGACAAGCATGGCGATACGCGGATCGAGCGTTACGGGCCGTCGTCTGACAGAAACGCCGCGGATCCCGCGTCGGCCAAGCTGATACTCGCGATCGATCAACCCCACGCGAATCACAACGGTGGACTCAACCTGTTCGGTCCCGACGGAATGCTTTACATCGGAATGGGAGACGGCGGCAGTCAGGGTGATCCGCACGGGGATGGTCAGAATCGCAACGTCCTTCTCGGAAAGCTTCTTCGCATCAACGTCGATCGCGGCGATCCGTACGTCGTGCCCGCTGGGAATCCGTACGCGAAGGGCGGCGGCAGGGGAGAGATCTGGGCGCTCGGACTGCGCAATCCGTGGCGCTTTGCATTCGATCGCGCGGCGGGTCTCCTCTACATTGCCGACGTCGGGCAGGACAAGTACGAGGAGATAGACGTCTCGCTGATGACGTCAGCGGGAGTCAACTACGGCTGGAATACAATGGAGGGACCATCGTGCTACAGGCTGCCACTGTGCACGAAGAGCGGTCTCCAGCAACCTGCGTTTGCGTACTCACACGATGCGGGCGCGTGCTCGATCATCGGCGGCTTCGTCTACCGCGGCCGAAAAATTCCGGAGATTCAGGGCCAGTACTTCTACTCGGATTACTGCAACAGCTGGGTGCGCAGCTATACCTACAACGCCGACGCCACGAACAGGGCGTGGCACCAATGGCTCGACGGCGGCCTCGGCAACATTGTTTCCTTTGGAGAAGACGGCCTGGGAGAGTTATATATCTGCAGCTCGAACGGACGGGTTTACCGCATCATCAAGAGCGCAGGTAATCCAACCCGCTCCTAGGCCTCGTCGAGTACGAGCACTCACCTCAGCACGAGGATGACCATGCTGCTCCTGACTGCTATTGCAGCACCCGTTCAGGCTGCTCCGGTTCAAACAACGATTGCGGAACCTTCCTTCACTGCCACCCTGATGGCGTCGTTTCGCGATGCGTTCTCGATGATCCTGAGCGCGATTCCGCGGATACTCGGCTTCATCATCATCGTGGCGATCGGCTGGTTCGTGTCATCGGTTCTGGCGCGCGCAGTGACGGGACTCCTGCGCGCGATTCGTTTCGACGAGCTGGCGGAGAAATCGGGGCTCGCCGATTTCATGAAGAAGATGAGCACAGGCACCGATTCCGCCGGAGTGGTTGCCGGTCTGGTGAAATGGCTTGTCCGCATCGTCGTTCTGCTGGTGGCGTTCGATGTGCTCGGCCTGCCCGCGGTGTCGGACGTGATGCGGCAGCTGCTGCTCTGGCTTCCGAATCTCGTGGTCGCGATCTTCGTTCTCTTCATCGGCGGAATCGCGGCGCGCACCCTCGGCAACATCGTGCGCGGGGCGACAGCAGAGGGAGGATTCACCAATCCCGAAACGCTGTCGAATATCGTACGGACGGCAGTGTGGGCTTTCGCGATCGTCGTGGCGATCAATCAGCTGGGAATCGCGACAAACCTGATCAACACGCTCTTCACCGGCTTCGTCGGAGCGCTGGCGATTGCTCTCGGCCTCTCGTTTGGCCTGGGCGGGCGTGACCTCGCGTCGCGCACGCTGGAGAACTGGTACGACCAGGCGCAGGAGGCGAAGCCGAAGAGGAAAGCGCGATCGGACGAGTAACTACGAAGAGACATTCGAAAAACCGCAACTGAACGAGAGGTCAGCATGAGCTGACCAAAGCTGTCAGCTGACAACCTTGGAACGTCGGGACGCCACTGCGTGGTGTGATGGAACAGGCAGTTGATTGTGGTCTGATCCGCGACAAATAACGTCCCGACGTAGTGAGGCTGACAGCTATGAGCTGCCCGGCTCCAGCTGACCTCTCGTTCAGTTGTAGTTAGAGGCGCTCCACCGAGTAGTCTTACAGATGCGGCGCGATCGCGGCAGTCGCCTTCTCCGACGTGATGATCGGAATGACCTCGAACTCGACGATGTCGCTCCACTTGGCCATCCACTCATCGAGGTGGATCCGATCGTCGCAGTCCATCACCTGAAAACACCGCTCGAAGTCAGTGGTTACCCAGCTCGAGAGATATCGAACACCCTGCGGAGCCATCCGCCCTTTCTCCTTGAAGCGGCGATAGACCGGCTTTGCATCTCCGTCGCGGTACGTCTCGATCACCATGAAGAGCATGTGCGCCTCGATTAAGGGCGGAGTAAGGAGTGGAATTCCAGAACATCGCGCAAAAACTTGCGGTCCGCTTCCGGATCCTTGCTGTGGAGAACAAAGTGAGTGCCGTTGATCATTTCCGGACCGCCCGGATCAGTCCGTAGTCGCGCGCGCCCTTTCGCAAGAGATGATATCCCCCGGTAAGGGGCTTGGCCGAGGAAAGATCGGTATCCGGACTCACGCGCTGACCGTTGACGTAAACCCCACCCTGTTCAACCAGTCTTTTTGCCGCGCCCTTCGATGCCGCGAGCTTCAACGTCACCATGGCGTCCAGCAACCCGGGAAGTTCGCGCGATTCCGCAAACGGCACTTCCTCGCTCAACGCGCGCAACACTGGCTCCGACAGGGTCGCGGGATCCGCTTTCCCGAACAGCACCCCCGAAACTTCCTCGGCCACTCGCGCGGCTTCCTCTCCGTGGACGCGCGCTGCTACCTCGCGTGCCAGAGCCTGCTGCGCTTCGCGCTTCTCGGGCGCCGTCTCAATCAGCTTGTCGAGCGCCTCGACCTCCTTTCTCGAAAAAAGCGTGAACAGTCTCAGGTATTTCCCAGTGTCGCGATCGTCCACGTTGATCCAGTACTGGTAGAACTTGTACGGCGACGTGCGCGCGGGATCCAGCCACACCGCTCCCGCTTCTGTCTTGCCGAATTTTGACCCACTGGCTGTAGTAACAAGTGGCATGGTAAGCGCGTGCGCGGCTTTCCCCTCGACGCGCCGAATCAGCTCCAGGCCAGCGGTGATGTTGCCCCACTGATCGCTGCCGCCCATCTGCAGCGTCACTCCCTCGCGGCGACTGAGCTCCAGGAAATCGTACGCCTGCAGCAGCATGTAGGAGAACTCGGTGAACGAGATTCCACCTTCGATTCGCGACTGAACCGAATCCTTCGCCAGCATGTAGTTGATGGTGAAGTGCTTGCCGACATCGCGCATGAACTCCACCGCCTTGAGCGGACGAAGCCACGCCGCGTTGTCCACCACGCGTGCCGCTCTGGGACCCGTGAAATCGAGGAAGCGCTCGAGCTGCTTCTCGATCGCGCGCGAGTTTGCCTCGATCTCCTCCACTGACGCGAGCGGCCGTTCCGACGTCTTGCCGCTCGGATCGCCGATCATCCCCGTACCGCCTCCAACAAGTGCGATGGGCCGGTGGCCGGCGCGCTGCAGATGGGCAAGCCCCATTACGGGCACGAGACTGCCTATATGGAGGCTTGGGGCCGTGGGGTCGAACCCCACGTAGCCGCTCACTTCGCCCGTTGCGAGAGCGTCGGCCAAACCGTCCGTGTGTTGGTAGACCATACCGCGCCACGACAGCTCGTCCAGGAATGAAATCTTCGCTTGCATGCGGAGAAGATAGGGACGCCCGCCCACGGTGTCACCTTCGGTGTATCACAGTTATCTTCTTTACTCCGCATGGCCGCTGACACCAACAACAAACTCCGATTCCATAAGCGGCACCCGACGTTCGTCCGGGTGGTACTGCTTTCTCTCACTTTCCTCGTCGCGCTCGGCGCCGGGGCGATGTACAGCACATGGGCGCTCATCTGTCGTGGCAACCAGTGCCCGTCGATCGAGAGCCTGGCCGAATACACGCCGCACCAGACGTCGAAGCTCTACGCTGTCGACGGGCGATTCATAGCCGAGCTTGGTCTCGAGCGCCGCACGCTGGTGAAGATCGACGAGATCCCGAAGATCGTTCAGGATGCGTTCGTCAACACCGAGGACAAGCGCTTCTACCAGCACGCCGGCATCGACTGGCATCGCGCCGTCGGTGTGGTCCTGC
Source organism: Gemmatimonadota bacterium (assembly GCA_003131365.1). Classification (GTDB taxonomy): domain Bacteria; phylum Gemmatimonadota; class Gemmatimonadetes; order Gemmatimonadales; family Gemmatimonadaceae; genus UBA4720. The sequence goes on from PKVB01000224.1 coordinate 24,369, forward strand.
GCTCGCCGATCCACGGCTACTCGCAGGGGTTTTCGACCATAACGATGCAGCTCGCGCGCAATGTCTTTCCCGAGCAGATCTCGCGCGAGAAAAGCATCATCCGCAAGGTCAAGGAAGCGAAAGTCGCGCGCGAGATCGAGGCGAAGTACGACAAGAAGAGAATTCTCGAGCTCTACCTCAATCAGATCGACCTCGGCCACGGCGCGTACGGCGTCGAAACGGCATCGCAGCGGTACTTTGGGAAATCCGTCCGCGATCTGAACCTCGCCGAAGCCGCGACTCTCGCGGCGCTTCCGAAGGCGCCCGCCCGCTACAATCCCGTTCGATTCCCCGAGCGCGCCATCCAGCGCCGCAATACCGTCATCGAGCTGATGCGCCAGAATGGGCGCATCAGCGACGCGGATGCCAGCAGGGCGAAAGCGTATCCGTTGCAGCTCGCCAACAAAACGATCTCCGGCGAGACAGCACCCTATTTCGTCGAATGGGTGCGCCAGCAGCTCGACGCGCAGTTCGGCAAGCAGCTGTACGAGCAGGGGCTCAAGGTCTACACGACGCTCGACCTCGACATGCAGGGTGCGGCCGAGCGCGCGCTGGAGCACCAGGCGCGCGCGATCGAAGCCGGACGCTTCGGACCTTACACGCACGAGACGTACGAGCATTACCTCGCCCATCGCGAAGGCGACGAGGGCAGCGGCACGTCACCGTATCTCCAGAGCGCGTTCCTCGCGCTCGACCCGCGCAATGGCGCCGTGCGCGTCATGATCGGCGGACGCGATTTCGACGACTCCAAGTTCAATCGCTCCGTTCAGGCGCTGCGCCAGCCGGGCTCGACGTTCAAGCCAATCGTGTACTCGGCCGCGATTCAGAACGGCAGGTCGGCGTCGTATCTCGTCAACGACAGTCCGCTCGTGCTCCAGGTGCCCGGTCAACCCGAGTGGGCGCCGCAGAACTACGATCTGAAATTCCTGGGACAGATTCCGCTCCGGCAGTCCCTCTACCTCTCCCGCAACGTCTCCACCGTCCGGCTCGGCATGGAGCTCGGCGAGCAAACCGTCATTAATGAAGCGAGGAATTTCGGCATCACCACTCCGATTCCTCCGTATCCAGCTATCCACATCGGCGCCGCCGAGGTCTACCCGATCGAGCTGATCTCCGCCTACAGCGCGTTCGCCAACCTCGGCGTCCGCGCGACTCCGAACGCGATCGTAAGGGTCGAGAATCAGAAAGGAGAGATCCTGTGGCAGCCGACGCCGACGCGCACGCAGGTGCTGTCGCCCGAGGAAGCGTGGATAATGGTCGACATTATGAAAGACGTGATTCGTCGCGGCAGCGCCGCCGGCGTCTGGGAATCGGGCTTTCACCTTCCCGCCGGAGGAAAGACGGGAACGACGAACGACGGCACCAACGTCTGGTTCGTCGGCTACACCGCCGACCTCGTCGCCGGCGTGTGGTATGGACTCGACCGTCCGTCGAAGATCAAGGACAACGCGCAGGGTGGCCTCCTGGCCGCACCTGCATGGACCGCGTTCATGACGGAGGTCTATCGCCGCAAGCCAGCGCCCCCGGACTGGCCGAAGCCGCTTTCGATCGTGACGCGTGAAGTCGACGTCAGCAGCGGATTGCTGCAGACGCCATACTGCCCGCGGAATCTGGTCACGAGCGAGTTCTACATCTCTGGAACCGAGCCGACCCGTGACTGCGACAAGCACGGACCGTACGCGAATCCGGGCGTTCCGACGATCGACACTAACCCAGCCCCGCTGGTGCAGCCTGGTGTAGTGCGAGCACCGATCACCGTGACGCCGCTCCCAACTCAACCGGGTTACGAGCCAGTGCCCTCAAAGCCTCGGGCGCCGACGGTGTTCGACACGACGCGTCGCCCCGCACCGCGACGTGACACTACTCGCCCGCGAACCGACACGATCCCGTCACCGGTTCGCCCGCCGGTCCCGATCCCGCGCTGATGCGCTACCACGCGCGTTGGGTGCTGCCAATCACCCAGCCGCCGATCGAAAACGCTACCGTTGTCGAGAGCGACGGCGTAATTACCTACGTCGGCCCGCGCGCAGACGCGCCATCGGGTAAGGACCACGATCTCGGCGAAGCGATTCTCCTTCCCGGCCTCGTCAACACCCACACCCACCTCGAGCTGACCGTGATGCGCGGCTTCCTCGAGGATTGTCGATTCACCGAGTGGATTGACAAGCTTCGCCAGAGCCGGAATGATGTTCTCGACGCCGAGATGCTGCTCGATTCCGCGCGATTCGGCATCGTGGAAGGGCTCGAGGCCGGAATCACCACTTACGCCGATACGTGTTCCAGCGGCGTGGTGATGCAGGCGATGCGCGAGCTTGGCGTTCGCGGGATCATGTACCAGGAAATCTTCGGGCCCGACCCTTCGCAATCCGATGTCGCGATGCGCGAGCTGGAGGAGCGCGTCGAGAAACTCCGGCTCGAGCAGACGGAGCTGGTGTCGCTCGGCGTTTCACCACACGCCCCGTACACGGTGTCGGACCCGTTGTACAAAGCGGCGGCGAAATTCGCGAATACGCACCAGCTTCCCCTCGCGATGCACATCGCTGAGAGCGAGCAGGAGCACGATATCGTGACAAGCGGAAGTGGCGACTTCGCCGATCGCTGGCGGCGTCGCGGGATTGCCGTCGGCCCACGGGCGCGCTCGCCAATCGCGCTGCTCGACCAGCACGGCGCGCTGGAGCGTGGGCCACTGCTCATTCATTGCGTGCGGGTTGACGACGCCGACATCGAGATCATGGCAAGGCATCGCTGCGCAGTTGCGCATTGTCCCGCATCGAACGCGAAGTTCGGGCACGGCATCGCGCCCTTGCTGCCGATGCTGGCAGCCGGAATCCGCGTTGGCATGGGATCCGATTCGGTCGCAAGCAACAATCGAATGGACATTCTCGACGAGGCGCGTCTCGCGGTGCTCATTCATCGAGCTGCAACCCGCAGGCACGACGCCTTCGGTGCGCACCAGGCGCTGGAGCTCGCCACGATTGGCGGCGCCCGCGCCCTGGGAATCGATTCGGGCGTCGGATCCCTCGAAGTTGGCAAGGACGCCGATCTCGCCGCGTTCCGAATCGACATTCCTCGCACGACCCCAATCGGGGACCCGTACTCCTCCGCGATCTTTGCGCTCCCCGGGCGCTCGGCTGAGCTTGTGACGGTGCGTGGACGCGTGATGGTGGATCGGGGACGGGCTCTGGCAGCAGACAACGCGCTAGCTGGCCGTATTCGTAAGGCTGGGGCTGCTCTCGCTGCCTGGGCAGCGAGAACGTAGTCTTTCGTCTGGCCATATTGAGCGCCCGACCCTCTACGCCGAGACAAGCCAGCGGCCCGTAGCGTGCAGCTACCTCCGGTCAGTATCTTGAGTCTCCTATCTGAAGGAAGCCCGAATCAATGGCGGCAGTAGATAACCACCACCGTATCTGGCGCGACGGCAAGTTCGTGAATTGGGAAGACGCGACGATTCACGTGATGAGTCACGTAGTTCACTACGGCTCGAGCGTGTTCGAGGGCATCCGTTGCTACGAGACACCCGACGGACCCGCGGTCTTCCGACTGGGCTCCCACATGAGGCGGTTCGCGGATTCGTGCAAGATTTACCGCATGCCCCTCACCTACTCGATCGATGAAATGTCGAGGGCGGCGGTCGAGACAGTCGCCGAGAACGAATTGCCGCACTGTTACCTGCGGCCCGTTGCCATCAGGACTGGCGAGCAGATGGGCGTGCTTCCGCACGATACGCCGCTCGAAGTCTTCATAATTCCGTGGACCTGGGGCACGTACCTGGGCACCGAAGCGCTCAAGAACGGCGCTGACGTGTGTGTATCGAGCTGGAGACGGCCTTCGCCCGACACCTTCCCGATGATGGCGAAGGCCGGCGGGAACTACCTGAACGGCCAGCTGTCCAAGATGCAGGCGCGCGTCGACAATTACGTCGAAGGCATCATGCTCGATTCCTTCGGCCTCGTGTCCGAGGGAAGCGGGGAGAACCTCTTCCTCGTGCGCGACGGCAAGCTGTACACATCCACGATCAGTTCCGGAATTCTGAACGGAATCACCCGCGACTCTGTGATGCGCATAGCGCGCGACATGGACGTCGAAGTCGTCGAAGGATCGATTCCTCGCGAGATGCTTTACATCGCCGACGAGCTCTTCTTTACCGGAACCGCCGCCGAGATAACGCCGATCCGGTCAGTGGATCGAATTCAGGTCGGGACTGGGAAGCCTGGCGTTCTCACGCTCCAGATTCAGAAGGAGTACATGGGAATTGCCACCGGGGTTCTGGAAGACCGTTATGGCTGGCTGACGCCGGTCCCCGAGCGCAAAGCCTCGTCCACGACCGCGCGCGGAAAGGTCGCCCGGGAGAGGGCAGAACTGGTAACGGGCGACACGAGGTAATCGTCGCAATAGGAGGGCACGAGACGCCGGTTTTTCCCCGCCGTTTCCCTCGGAGCAATTGCAGTAAAGGCGTGTCGGGCGGATGGTAGTGGTGTACCAGGAATATATTTTGGGTGGGTTGCCCAGGAGGAGTGCTTGATCGTTGGTTGTCTGGCACTGAATGCTTCGTTTGAGCCGTTGACGATGGTCCCGCTGCGCCGTGCGCTGCGGCTGGTCATCGATGGAAAGGCGGAGATCGTCGAGGCAGATTCTGATCGCGTGGTTCGCTCCGAGCGGTTGACGATTCCTCGCCCGGCGGTGATCCGACTTATGCGCTTCATCCACGTGCCGCGCCGTTTCCGCCGGCAGGTGACCAACACCTTCCTGTTCGCCCGCGACCGTTACCGCTGCCAGTACTGCGGACGCCTTCAGATCGAGCTCAAACCGCGCGAGTCGCTTACCCGCGACCATCTCATTCCGCTCTCCCGCGGAGGCGCGAACGACTGGACCAACGTCGTCACCGCCTGCAGCCCCTGCAACACCAGGAAAGCGAACAACCTGCCAAGCGAGATCGGGATGCATCCGACGCACGCGCCGGTCGAGCCGCACTTCGTGCATCTGAGCTGGGCCGTCCGGCGGCTGACGCCAACCCAGGCGAAGTACATCCGGATCTTCTACGGTGAGGAGACGCTGCATCACCTCGAGGATCTCGAGAACCGGAATCCCAATCATGGGGTTCACCGGGTCGTTTAAGGGCGGATTCCATCTGGCCGCTGGCATCTGACGCCTGAACGCGATCCGATCTGTCAACTAGACTGAACGGGATCCGAGATCTCAGAAGCATAGATCTCAGTAGGTAGTCACCGCGCTCTGACCGTATCCCGCGTGTATCCGAGTACAACCCACCGCCTGTGCCATAACGCCACTCAGATACGTCGCAGCGCAGTTACCAAAATCAGATATCTACGCTTCTGAGATCTCGGATCCCGTTCAGTTGCAGTTGCCAGATCTCGGATCCCGTTCAGTTAGTAGTTGTGAGTGGCGGAATCCGTTCAGCCTGTCGTTGTCAGGGGCGGAACGTCCCCGTTCTAGCCTCGTAGTGCCTCTTCTCGCCGCCCAGCAATCGAACAACTAGAGTCCGCACCCCCCGCCCTAAAGCCGTCCCCGGATTCTTCTTCCCGCTGACCGCCGGCTTGAGCTCCCCCCGCAGCCACCGCTGCACCTCATCGAGATCGCTCAACGACAGCGTCTCCACGTCCAGCAGCAGGTTGTAGTATCCGCGCTCCCCCTTCTTCGGCAGCGATATAGCCACCTTGTACGGCGACTCTACTGCGCTCTCCGCGTCAGCCGTGGTCGGGTACTCGCCCAGCGATTCGGCCTTCTTGTTCACCACGCGCACCACCTGGTACTTCTTGCCGAGCACGTCGTACTTGAGAATGACATCCCACTCGAACGCGGCCTTGAGATCGTCGAACCAGCGGCCCGACGTCCATCGCTCGAGACGATAGTGCAGACGAGCGGGGAATCCGTTCGAAAGCAGATCGCGCATCGACGGATCTGCTAGCAATCCGGCGGATGATACCGCCGGTGGCTCGTCCGCCCACGCTGGCTGCGCGGGAAGCACCACTTCCAGACGCACTTTCTGCGCGCCCAGCGGTGCGGCGATGGCGAAAACGCCGGCGGCGACGAGCGAGAGCTTCAGCATCGCCCTGCCTCCATCGCGCGACCAGCCACTGACTCCGGTGTCGGCATCGCTAGAAACGCCGGTGCACTCGCAGAAACACATTCGCCGGGTCATCCGGGCTCGATACCGCCTTCGCGACATAGATGCCGATGAGGCCGAGATCCAGGCCCAGTCCTACGTCGGTCCTGAATGTTCCGAATCGCGGAAAGCTGTTGCTCGAGTACACGAGCGTTCCCGACGGCTGGCCGACCAGCCAGCCTCGCCCCGCATCGACGAACGCGACGACAGTTGGCTGCACCGTGAAGCCGATGCCGCGAAGCCGGATCGGCCTCGCGTTCAGAAAATCGAACAGGGACGAGTGCAGCTCATTCCGGTACTCCAGCTGCGCCAGCGCGACGCGCTCGCACTGCGCGGGATTGCCGGGCGGAGGCTGACCCCCGTCGCTGCATTGCGACACGTCGACGGTTCCCGGCTCGTACTTCCTGAAATCGAGTCCCGGCACCGTCCCGACCCCGCCGACCGAGAATCGGCGCTCGAGCGGAAGGTCATCCCCATTCAACCAGCCCCCGAGCACGAGCCTGGCGTTGACCCAGGTCGTCGGCGAGAGGCGGTTGTAGCGACGCACATCGACGAGCCCGCGCCCGTACGTCACCTGCGGCGTAACGATGGGGCGCGCCAGCGGAGACGCAGGTCCGAAATCCGTCGGTCTTCCGCTTCCGCGCTCGTACTCGGCGACAATCAGCCACCCTGTCGACGGATTGTCCTCGTTGTTCCGGGTGTCGATGTTGGCGCGCAGCACGCCGAGGTGGAATCGCCCGGCGTCCACCACCGGATTCGCGCGCCACGCTTTGCCATTTCCGAAAATCGTGAACACGCTCCGCTCGCGCGGGGAGCTCCAGCGCTCGTCGCTCCAGTCCGCGGACAAGCTGCTGCGCGTGCTCATGTTGAACGTCGCGGTTGCCTTGGCGCCGTGGCGATTGAAATAATCGCGGAAGTCACGATGCCAGAAAAACGCGGCGAGCGCCGCATCCGGATCCGGAAGCTGCCACGGCTCCACGGGCGTCATGACGTCGTACGACGAGACGCCGAGTGCGTAGCCCCGGCCCCGCCCGACGCGCATCTCCGCTGCGATCCGATGGCCAAGATTCTGACTGTCCCAGTGGAAAGTGTCCGCGGTTCTGATGATGCCCATCACCGACGCATTCAGTTCGGCGGCGCCGACGCTGTCGTGAAAGACCGGTCCGATGTAAACGGGCAGTCCTTCGACGCGGTTGTACGTTTTCCCGGAGCTGAGCACGAGACCGCTGGCGCGACTGGTCCTCGCCCACAGTCCCAGCCGGTCGGCGGCGGTATCGGTCTGGACTGTATCGACGCCCTGCGCGCGTGCGAGAGCGGGAGCGGCGCACGCGAGGAGTGCACACACCACTTGCATCGTCCTGGCTGTAGTTGTCATGTCGGCCTTATACCCTCGTCGCGTTGATTCCGAGTCGCTTAATGCGCCGGTAAAGATTTGGCCTGTCGGTTTGCAGCCTGCGCGCGGCATCGGCGACGTTTCCACCCGCATCGGCGAGCGCTCGCGCGATCACGGTTCGCTCGAAGCGGTCCAGCTTGTCGGCCAGAGAGCTGGAGTCGCGCGCCGCTTCAAGCGCATCACCGATCTGCTTCTGGCCGCGAGTTGGTGTGGTCGGGGGCGCTTCTTCGTCGCGATCGACGATGAGAACATCTTCCACGTGCTGACCGGTGATTTCCGCGCCGGGATGCAGAATCGCCAGCCGCTCAACGATGTTCGCGAGCTCGCGAACGTTGCCGGGCCACGGGTAATCGCGAAGCAGCTGCAGCGCGTCGCTCCTCCAGCGGGGTTTCGCCTGGCCGCTTCGCTGCAGGAACTGCTCGGAAAAATGCTCGACCAGCTCGAAGATGTCGTCACCGCGCTCCCGAAGCGGAGGGATCTCCAGCGGGATCACCTGCAGCCTGAAGTAAAGATCCTCGCGAAACGTTCCCGCCCGCACCGCGCGCTGAAGATCGTGATTCGTCGCCGAAATGATGCGCACATCGGTGCGAATGACTCTGTTCCCGCCCACGCGCTGGATTTCCCTTGCCTCGATCGCGCGCAGCAGCTTTGCCTGTGCGTCGGGGCCGAGGTCGCCCACTTCATCGAGGAACAGGGTCCCGCGATGCGCCAGCTCGAACCGTCCGATGCGGGTCTGCGTGGCGCCCGTGAACGCCCCGCGCTCGTGGCCGAACATCTCGCTCTCAACGAGATCGCGCGGAATGGCCGCGCAGTTCACGCGCACGAACGGCTTTTCGCGTCGCGCGCTCCCATCGTGGATCGCGCTCGCGACGAGCTCCTTCCCCGTGCCAGATTCTCCCATGATCAGCACGCGCGCGTCCGTAGGCGCGATGCGCGCGATCATCTGCCGCACCGTGTTCATCGCGCTGCTCTTGCCGACCATCTGCCCGCCGAAGCCCAATTCAGCGCGCAGAGCGCGGGCGACGCGGCGCGTCTGACGCAGTTCCAATGCGGATGAGACGGCCAGCAGAACGCCTTCGGGAGTGAGCGGCTTTTCCAGAAAGTTGAAGGCGCCGAGCTTGGTCGCCTTCACGGCGTCGGCGAGGCCGGCACGCCCGCTCATCATGATGACGGGAAGATCGGGCGCGACATCCCGTAGGCGACCGAGCGTGGCCATTCCGTCGAGCTCGCCCGGCATCATGAGATCGACGAGGGCGACGTCCGGCTCTCCTTCCTTGACCCGCGCGATAGCTTCGACGCCGCTCGGCGTCTCCGCTACTTCGTAGCCTTCGCCCGAGAGCAGGGCGCCGACCATGCGCCGAATATTCGGCTCATCGTCGGCGATGAGGACTATCGGCACCTACGTCGCGCGATCCGGCGGCGACGCGGATGACTGGCTCTGCCGTGCATCGCCGGCGCCTCTCCCTTCCGAGAGCAGCTTGGTCGTGAAGCGTTGTCCCTCGGTGATTCGCTCGACCTCGATCGCAACGGCTTCGAGCGTCTGCTCCATGCGCTCGAGACGCTGTGTGACCTCGGATGGAATGCGCGGGTTCTTGGATTCCGCGTCCATCCTCCGCGAGTAGGCGCGCGCTACAGGAACGCCAATGGCGAGGACGATGGCGCAGGCGAACGCGCCAAGCGGCACGACTATCTCTGGTCCCATTTCAATCAATCCTCTCGGCGCCAGCGCCGTTTGCGGGTATCGTGAATTGTATCTCCGTTCCCTTGCCCAACGTGCTCGTGGCGTTCACGGTTCCATCGTGCGCCCATACCGCCTGACGCGCGATCGCCAGCCCGAGTCCGGTGCCGCCCGGCTTGTTGGTGACGTACGGCTCCCAAATGGTCGCTAGATTCTCCGCGGCGATTCCCTTGCCGTCGTCGGCCACCGAGATCCGCACCGCATCGCGCCCACCGATCCTGGCGACACTGGCCTTCACGGTGATACGCCCGTTCTGTCCGGATGCATCGACGGCATTCAGCAGCACGTTGCTCAACGCGCCGGCAAGCGCTCCGTTGTGACCGTACACCCGCGGAAGATTCTCGTCTATCTGGAGATCGAGAGCAATGCCCGGGGGCACGCTGCTGCGCGCAGTGTAACGAACGAGCTCTCCCATGTCGACTTCCGAGGGTGGACCCTCGGGCAGCCGCCCAAACTCGGCGAAGCTCCTCGCCATTCGATCGAGGCGCGCCGACTCCATCTCGATGACGTCGACATCTTCCTGCAAGGCGGCTGGGGCCTGGCCGCGCAGGCGAGCAAGCGCGAACCGGATGGGCGTGAGCGGATTCTTGATCTCGTGCGCCACTCTCCGCGCGCTTTCCCTGAATGCGTGGAGCCGCTCCGCCTCGACCGCCTGCCGGCGACCGTGCTCGAGCTCCGACACCATCTCACGCATGCTGCGTCGGAGTGTCTCGAATTCGGGTGCGCCGCGCACCCTGCTCGTCGTCACCTCAATGGTCGTCCCGCCATCGCCATTCTTGCGAGGGCCGCTGGAGACGATCGTACGCTCCAGAGGAGGAGGCAGCGACTCACCATGACCAATGAGCTCCGTCCAGCGTACCAGCTCGTCGAGGGGCCTGCTCAATTGCCGGCTGAGATGTCCCGCCACGCGCGACGCCGCTCCGGTGAGCACGAGTAGCGCGAGAATGCCCGCGATCGCGATCACTCGAACCGTGCGCGCGGCCAGGAAGCTGTACCGCCGCGCCTGTTCCACCGAAGTTCTCAGCTCGCGCTCGTGCGCGTCGATCGCACGGCGTTGGGAGGGTGTTAGGGCTGACTGGCGAGCGGCTGCTATTGCCTTCTGGCCACTCGCCGCCACGCTGTCCCAGGCCGGTCGTCCGGTGACGAACGGCAGGGCCGTGCTGACCGTTCCGCCCCACAATAGCGTGAGCACGAGGGCCGGAACAATGGCGAACAGCGACAGGATCAGGACCAGTCGCGTGCGGAAATGCAGTTGATTCATGGGGGATTGAGTATAAATTATACCCGTACGGCGCGACTTCGAGGATCCGGCGACCGGTCAACTGACGGTTGACTCGCTCGCTTGGACCTGAAGACGCACCGCCTGCGGCATCCGTCGCAGGATTGATACGGCGTGCGGCCGTCGCGGCAAATATTCGCGGGCACGCAGCCTCGCACAGGTAATTCCCAAAAAAAATGAGTTCTCGACCACACCGGTCCGCGTCACCAGCCGCGCACCGCCATGTTGCCCCGGTACATCGCGGGCCACAGGCAAACGCTCCCATACACCGCGGTCCGCAGGCAATGACTGCCTCCGCACAAGCAAGTCCCCACCACGCCCCCAACGCCGCACTGCTCATCGACTTCGACAACGTCACGATGGG
>PKVB01000213.1 GCA_003131365.1 Gemmatimonadota bacterium
CTCGACACCTGGTTCTCGTCGTGGCTCTTTCCCATCTCGACGCTCGGGTGGCCCGACAAGAGCTCCGCGGCGTTGGCGGCGTTTTATCCGACCGACGATCTCATCACGGCGCCGGAGATTCTTTTCTTCTGGGTGTCGCGGATGATCATGGCGGGCTACGCTTTCATGGGCACGGCACCGTTCCATACCGTCTATCTCCACGGGACGGTGCGCGACATGAATCACGTCAAGATGTCGAAGTCACTCGGGAATGGCATCGATCCGCTTGATGTCGTCGAAAAATACGGCGCGGATGCGCTCCGTTATACGGTGATCGCCGGCATGGGCATGGGCGCGGATTTGATGCTCGACCATCGTGACCTGGAGCGCTCGTTTGCTCCGGGCCGGAACTTCGCGACCAAGCTTTGGAATATTGGCCGATTTCTGCTCGCCAACGTCGGCACTTCGCCAGTGAGGAGTGTGGACGAGCTGCGCGACAACGAGCTCACCCTGGCCGACCGATGGATTCTCGGACGCCTCAACGCCACAATTCTCGAGTGCGACGCGATGCTCGGCCCGGCGCGGCCCGAGAAAGGACATTGGCCGCCGAAAGAGCGCTATTCCGGGCTTCGCCTAAGTGAATTCGCGGAGTCCGCGCGCGCTTTCGTCTGGGGCGACGTCGCCGACTGGTACCTGGAGATTACCAAGGGACGCATCGCTACCCGGGGTGGCGACAGCGAAGTAGCGCGTGCTGTCCTCACGCACGTTTTTGACTACGCCCTTCGACTTCTCCATCCGATCATGCCGTTCATTACGGAGACGCTCTGGCAGAGGCTGCCCTTCCCGGTAGCCGCCGACCGTTGCGAATTCCTGGCGATCGCGCCTTGGCCCCTCCCGCATCCCCGCTCGGTGTCGGCGACCGATGACATGTCGCGCTTCGACCTCGTGCGCGACGCGGTGAAGGCTGTCCGGCAGATCCGCTCCGACTACGCGATCCCTCCTGGGAAGTCGATTGACGTGATCGTCCAATCGCGTGCAAACAGCGGGCTGTTCACTGAGCACGCCTCACTGATGGGCCGGCTCACGCGCACCGTGGTAAAAGTGGGCGGAGAGTCAGCCGGTGCGGGCGCGGCCCATTCGGTTCTCTCCGACGGCAGCGAGGTCATCGTTCCGCTCGGTGGACTCGTCGATCTCACCAAGGAATGTGGCAAGCTACGCGCAGAGCTGGCACAGCTGGAGGTTCAGCTCGAAGCGCTATCGAAGCGTCTCCGCAATCCGGGATTCACGAGCAGGGCGCCGACCGCCGTTGTCGAAGGCGAGCGAAAGAAGGAAGAGGAATGGATCGAGCGACGCGAGCAGCTCGCTGAAAAAGTGAAAGCGCTTTGCGGCGGCTGATACCCGTCGCCCTGCTCGCGTCGGCCTGCGCTTCTCCCGGCATGCCGCCCGGTGGACCACCCGATGTTGCCGCGCCCCAGATCGTCGCGATCAATCCAGACTCGGGCGCGGTCGGCGTCAAGCCGAAGGAAGTATTGTTCCGCTTCGACGAGGTCGTGTCCGAGCGCCCTCCCGCCGCGACGACTCTGGGCGACCTATTCCTGATCTCTCCTCGCGACGGCGTTCCGGATGCGTCCTGGCATCGCGATGCAATCGGAGTCAAGCCAGCGCACGGCTGGCGCGCCAATACGCCCTACACTGTGATCATGATGAAGGGTCTGGCCGACCTTCGGGGAAATGTCCGCAACACCGGAGCGACGACCTTCTTTTCGACGGGGACGACGATCCCGCGGACAACGATCGCCGGCCACGTATTCGATTGGGTGTCGGGCTCTCCTGCCAATGGCGCCCTGATCGAATCGTACGTGCCGCCTGATACTCTTCACCCTTACGTGGCGCTCGCCGATTCAAACGGCGCGTTCGTCATCGAGCATGTCCCCCCCGCGCGCTACACGGTGCGCGCCTATCTCGATCGCAACAGGAATCTGACAATCGATCCGAGCGAGCCGTGGGACAGCCTCTCTATCAGTCTGGCGGACAGCGTGCGCACTGATCTCGTGATCTTTACGCACGACACGGTGCCGCCGAGGATTCGTGACGTGAGGGCAGTGGATTCGCTGACGCTGCAAGTGTCCTTCGACAAGCCCGTGGATCCGGCGCAGAAGCTCACCGCTGCCAACTTCGCTGTAATCGCGCCCGACTCGTCGCCGGTTCCGATCGTGAGCGCGGGTCCGACCCCCAAGGATACTGTCACCAGTGTGAATCCAGCCGCCGGGATAAATCCAGCCGCCGGCGTAAACCCCGGCGCTGCGCCAAGGCCGGCCGCCGCCGTTCCAGCCCGAGGGCGCGCTCCGGCTGCGGGTCGTCGCGACACTTCGCTCGTCGCGAAACCCGTGATGCCGCGCCCGCTGCCGATCAACGATGCGACAATCAAGCTGCAACATCCGCTCACGCCAAAGCTCGCGTACCACGTGCGCGCGATAGGCATTCGCGGATTGCTCGGACGAACGGGCAACAGCGAGCGCCCTTACACGCCGCCCGCGCCCGCGCCCCCGCCAAAGGTTGTGCCCGCCGCCAAGCCGGCGGCCGTGCCTCCACCAACGCCGCCACCGGTCAAGAAATGAAGGACCAGCGGCGCGATCTGCCCAGTGTCAACACGCTGCTCGAGACGTCGGGGGTGAAATGGCTCCTCGATCAACACCCGAGAAGGATCGTCGTCGATGCAGTCCGAAGCGCGGTCGAGGCCGCGCGGACAGCTGGGGGCGCGCAGCCGACGGATGAGCAATGGGTCGAGACGATCGCGTCGGCCGTGCGTGATGCCACCCGCCCATCGCTGAGGCGCGTGATCAACGCCACGGGTGTGGTGCTCCACACCAATCTCGGACGCGCACCGCTCGCCGACGCAGCGATCCGCGCTATCGGTCACGTCGCGGAAGGTTATAGCAATCTCGAGTACGACATCGAGACTGGGCACCGCGGATCGCGCTATTCGCACTGCGTCGGCCTCCTGCGTCAGCTCACGGACGCTGAGGATGCGCTCGTAGTCAACAACTGCGCGGCGGCGCTGGTGCTCACCCTCAACGCGCTCGCCCAGAAGAAGGAAGTCCTGGTCTCGAGAGGAGAGCTCGTCGAAATCGGCGGCAGCTTCCGGATTCCGGACATCATGGCGCGCAGCGGCGCCAAGCTCGTCGAGGTCGGCACCACCAATCGGACCCACGACGACGACTACCGGCGAGCCATCACCCCGAAGACGGCCGCGATCGTGAAGGTGCATCGCAGCAACTTTACGATCGAGGGCTTCACGGCGGAGGTGAGCGTCGATCGCCTGGCCTTCATCGCCGCCGAGCACGGCCTGCCCGTCATTTACGATCTCGGCAGCGGGCTCCTTCTTCCGCTGGATGATTACGGACTCTCGGGCGAGCCCACCGCGTCCGCCGCGCTGGCGTCGGGCGCGACGCTCGTCCTCATGAGTGGAGACAAGCTCCTTGGTGGACCGCAGGCTGGAATCATACTGGGTAGTGCGGCCGTCGTCGCCAAGCTCCGCAAGAATCCGTTCGCGCGGGCGATGCGGGTGGACAAGCTCACCCTGTCCGCGCTCGAAGCGACGCTCAGGCTCTACCTCGAGCCCGGGCGCGCGCTCAAGGAAGTTCCCATCCTGGCGATGCTCACCGAAAGCGTCGAGCAGCTCGAGTCGCGCGCGCGTTCTGTGGTCAGCTCGCTTCGTTCCAGCAACATCGATGCGGAAGTGGCTCCGAGTACGGCGAGCGTCGGCGGAGGCGCCTTCCCCACCGCCGACATCCCATCGAGAGCGGTCGTGCTGAGCAAGGATGTGGAGCGCACGGAAGAAAGGCTCAGACGCGGTGAGCCGGCGGTGATCGGACGGATCGCCGATGGAAAGCTGCTGCTCGACCTCCGCAGCGTGCTTCCGCGCGAGGACGGGGTGCTCGTCCAGGCGATCGTCAAGGCGCGCTCGTGAAGAGCGGTCCCGACGCGGTCTTTCTCGACCGCGACGGCACGATCATGGAAGATGCGCACTTCATCAAGTCACCAAGCCAGGTGCGCCTCATTCCCGGCGCCGCGGCCGCGGTCAAGAGAATCAACGACGCGAAGGTCCCGGCAATAGTCGTCACGAACCAGTCGGGGATCGCGCGCGGCATTTTCAAGGTGGAAGATTACGAGTCGGTCCGACGGCATTTCGAGTCGCTCCTCGAAGCGCAGGGCGCGCACATCGACGCGAGCTACTACTGCCCGCACCATCCGAGCGTCGCGGCATGCGATTGCCGGAAGCCGGCAACGAAGATGTTCGAGGACGCAATGCGCGACTTTGGGCTCGACCCCAGAAAAGTGGCCTACGTGGGAGATCGGTGGCGGGATGTGATCGCATCAAAAAAACTCGGCGGCCGCGGAATCATGATCTCCTCCCACATGACCACGGACGAAGATCGTCGCAAAGCGCAAGGGGACGGGATCGAGGCCGCGGCATCCCTCAAAGACGCCGTCGAGATGCTTTTTCGGTCTTCCTGAGAGACACGGCGCGGCGTAAAATCGGGGATGCCGTCACGCCTCGCCGTGCTCGCCTCCGGGCGCGGCTCAAATCTCCAGGCAATCATTGACCACTTCGACAACATCGCGCGTGAGCGGGTCGCGAAGGTCGTGCTCGTCGCGTCGAATCGCGCTGATTCCCCGGCGCTCATTCGCGCCGCCACGGCGTCGATCGACATCGCGCATTTCGACGGTGCCGACGATGGGACTCAACTCCTTGCCCTCCTACAGAAGTTTCGGATTGACCTGGTCGTGCTCGCCGGCTACCTGAAGCGGATCCCGAGCAAGGTGATCCATGAATACGCCGGTCGGATCATCAACATTCACCCCGCCCTCCTCCCCGCGTTCGGGGGCGAGGGCATGTACGGAGCGCGCGTTCATGAGGCTGTGATCGCTGCGGGCNNTCGACGACGACTACGACCGTGGCCCCATCCTCGCTCAATGGCGTGTTCCGGTCGAGAAATCGGACACGGCGGAATCGCTCGCCGCGCGCGTGCTCAACGTGGAGCATATCGTTTACCCGCGCACCGTCGAGATGGTCGCGATGCTCCAGCAACTCGAATCGAAAACTTCTTCCTGACATGCCCACCGCTCTACTCTCCGTCTCCGACAAGACCGGTCTCGTTGACTTCGCCAAAGGCCTGATCACCCTCGGGTGGGACCTCGTCTCCACCGGCGGCACCGNNGACGGCCGCGTCAAGACGCTCCACCCGGCGATACACGGCGCGTTGCTGGCGCGTCGTGATTCTCCCGAGCACTTGAAGGCGCTCGCCGAGCACGACATCGCGCCGATAGACCTGGTGGCCGTGAATCTCTATCCGTTTGAGGAGACGGCGGCGCGCGCCGGCGCCAAACCGGAGGAGATCATCGAGCAGATAGACATCGGCGGACCGTCGATGCTCCGGTCCGCCGCCAAGAACTTTGCGTCCGTTACGGTGGTGGTCGATCCCGCCGACTATGGGCGTGTCCTCGCCGCGCTCGAAGCGAAGGACGACGACATGGACCTGCGACGCCTGCTCGCAGAGAAGGTGTTCGCGCGCACGGCGGCCTACGACGCCGCCATCGCGTTTTGGTTCGGTTCCGAGCGCTCGGAGGTATTTCCCGATCGCACCACGATATCACTCGAGAAAGAGACCACCCTGCGGTACGGCGAGAACCCCGGCCAGCGAGCCGCCTTCTACGTCGAGCGCCGGGGCGAAGGGATCGCCGCACTGGAGAAGAAGGGCGGAAAGGAGCTTTCGTTCAACAACCTGCTCGACCTCGAGGGAGCTCTCTTCGCCACCGATCCATTTGCGGACGAGATCGCTTGTGCCATCGTCAAGCACACCACGCCGTGCGGACTCGCGACCGGCACCAGCGCTCTCGACTCCTACAGGAAGGCGCTCGCCTGCGATCCGGTTTCGGCCTTTGGTTCCGTGATCTCGTTCACGGTCCCCGTCGATGACGAGACCGCCGAGTCGGTATCGAGTCTTTTCGTCGAGTGCGTAGTCGCGCCTCAGTTCACGCCGGGCGCTCTCGAGATACTCGGCCGCAAGAAGAATCTTCGCGTGCTGGAAGGCCGGGCACAGTGGCGTGACCACTCGCTCGATTACAAGCGGGTACGCGGCGGATTTCTCGCGCAGGAGCGCGCCGCGCGCGACGGCGGAGAACAGTGGCGCGTCGTAACCAAGCGTCAGCCCACCGAGACGGAGCTCAAGAACCTTCAGTTCGCGTGGCGCGCTGTCGGGAGCGTCAAGTCCAACGCGATCGTTCTCGCGCGCGACGGCGCCACGATTGGGATCGGCGCTGGACAGATGTCGCGGGTCGACGCGGCGTTTCTCTCCGTCTACAAGGCGCGTCTCACGGGCCACGATACCAAAGGGGCGGTAATGGGATCAGATGCCTTCTTCCCTTTTCGCGACGGAGTCGAGCAAGCTGCAGAGGCGGGAGTGGCCGCGATCGTCCAGCCTGGAGGATCGGTGCGCGACGAGGAAGTGATTCAGGCCGCCGACGAGTACAACATCGCCATGGTATTCACGGGCAAGCGGCAGTTCCGTCACTAGCAATGACAGCGACCCCCCTCACGCCCGAAGAGCTCGACTACCAGCCGTCGTATCGCGCCGCGGCAATAGTCTCAGCGCTCGTCCTCGTTCTCTATCTGATCACGCTCGCGCCGTCTACGGCGATGTGGGACACGAGCGAGTACATCGCAGCCGCTTATACGCTCGGACTGCCGCACCCGCCGGGGAATCCGCTGTTCGTTCTGCTGGGACGCTTTTTCGCGATTCTGCCGATCGCGCCAAACGTCGCCATGCGGATCAACATTCTCGCTGCGCTGTGCAGTGCGGGCGCGGCGGGAATGTGGTTCCTCATCACCGAACGGGTTCTCGTGGGTTGGCTGCCGGAGCGCTGGCAGAGGATTGCCGGCGGATCTCTCGCGGCACTGATCGGCGCGACGGCGTTCACCGTCTGGGCGCAATCGGTCGTCAACGAAAAAGTCTACACCGTTTCGCTTCTGGGACTGGCGGTCGTCTCCTGGCTGATCGTCCGCTGGTGCGATGATCCAGACGGACCCAAGGCGGACCGACTCCTCGTGTTGATCGCGTACCTGAGTGGACTCGGCTTCGCGAACCACATGGCCGGCTTTCTCGCTCTGCCGGCGGTCGGAGCCGCGGTTGCCATTATCCGCCCGGCCACACTGCTCCGCCCGAAGCTTCTGCTTGCAATTGCCGGCGCGCTTCTGCTCGGCATGACGCCGTTCCTCACACAGCCGCTCCGCGCCGCGTACTTCCCCGCTATCAACGAAGGCGAGCCCACTGGCTGCGCCACTCGAATCGGCGTCGGCTGCACACTCAGCAAGGCGACGTACGATCGGTTCATGTACAACTTCAATCGCGGCCAGTATGGCAAGCCGGGTTTGACCGAACGGCAGGCGCCGTTCGTCGCCCAGGTCGAGATGTGGTGGCTCTATTTCCGGTGGCAGTGGCTGAGAGACCCGTTTGACAACTATCCCGGGTTTCAGAAGACGCTTGCGACGCTCTTCCTCCTGCTCGGCGGACTCGGCGGTTACGTGCATTGGAAGCGCGACCGGAAGTCATTCTGGTACTTCGGCCCGCTCATGTTCATGGTGACGCTCGCGCTCATTACTTACATGAACTTCAAATACGGCTCGTCGCAGTCTCCGGAGCTGGGCGACTCCGTAGAGCGCGAGGTGCGCGATCGCGATTACTTCTACCTCTGGAGCTTCTCGGCGTTGAGCGTGTGGATCGCGCTCGGCCTCGTCTTCGTGTGGGAGACGGTCGCTGCGCTGATCGGATCGGAGAAAGTCCGCGTGCGCGACGAAACGCTCGATCTACCGCGGCGACGAAGCTGGCTGCTCGCGACCCCGGTGCTGGCCCTCGCGATCATCCCGCTTTTTGCAAACTGGAAGTCCGCTTCCCGCGCCGGTCAGACGGACACAGCGGATTTTGCCGCCGATCTCCTCAACTCCGTCGAGCCCTACGGAATTCTCGTCACCGCCGGCGACAACGACACTTTCCCCCTTTGGTACGCGCAGGAAGTCGAGGGAATCCGTCGCGATGTCATCGTCGCGTGCCTCTCGCTGCTGAGAACAGACTGGTACACGCGCCAGCTGCTGCGCCGCCCCGTTTACGAGTACGATTCGTTGCGTGGTCCCGCGATCTACCGCGGCAAGATCTGGAAAAAACCCAACGGGCCGCCGCTCAGGCTGACGATGGCCGAGGCGGACGCGGTGCCGTCGGTAGTCGAGCTGTCGTCGCCCCAGACCTTTCGCAAGGATGGAACTGACATCGTCGTCAACATCCAGCCGCGATCGTACGGAGATTTCACCGGCCTCGGCCGCGAAGATCTATTCGTCTTGTACATGGTCCGCGATGGATATCCGGAGCGGCCGTTCTTCTTCAGCCGGACGACGGGCGGATACGCCGAGGAGATGGGATTCGCTCCTTACACCGTCGCGGTCGGGCTCGCGCGAAAGCTCGTCCCCCACATTCCAACAGCGGGAGCGGGAATCGTCTCGGTGCCGGGGGAAGGGTGGTTCGATCTCGAGACGACTCGCACGCTCTGGGAGACCGCGTTCGGGGCACCGCAATCGATCGGGAAGCGCGATCTGTGGGTTGATCGTCCGTCGGCGGGTATTCCGTTCCTGTACCTGCGGACGGGGCTGGTCCTCACCTCAGCGCTGGCACAGATGGGGCGCACCGACGAAGCGGCCCGCATCCGTGGCCAGGTCGAGAAAATCGCGCGCGCGACTCAGCTCGAGGATGTGCTGGCCAGAGCGTCGCAGTAGCCGCTGCGCTTCGCGAGGACGCGCACAAATCGCGCGTTGCCCGTGCGAATAGCCACACCTACATTGAGTATTGGAGGGTTGGCAGAACGGCTATTGCACCAGTCTTGAAAACTGGCGCCCGCAAGGGCTTGGGGGTTCGAGTCCCTCACCCTCCGTCAAGACAAAAAAACCCCATTCAGTGCCGAACGCACCGAGTGGCGTTTCACATCCGATAGCTGATCTTCTTACTGCCCTTGCGCTCTGGGGGCAGGCGCAAGCTGCGAGAGTCTGGCTTTCATCGAGCTGAATCCGGCATCGTTTGTCGCCAGACTGTTCAACGTCTGCGCGGGCACCTGATTCAACATCCGCTGGATGTCGACGATGCGATCCTGCGTGCCCGGGTGATCCGAGAACCACGCCGACGCGTTTCCCCCACCAGAACTCTGATCCTCGGCCAGCAGCTTCTGGAAGAAAGTGTACATCCCGCGCGGACTGATCCCGGCGTGAATCACGTTGTTGAAGCCGCCCTCGTCGGCCTGTATCTCGTCGGTGCGGCTGAATTTCGCGAAGACCGCGGTGCCGCCGACGTTGATTGCCGCCTGTGCGACCCCGCTCTGGCAGACCCCCGTCAGCGCGCAGAGAATCCCGACTCCGACATTGGCGGTCTGGGCGTTCTCCATCTGCTTGACGGAATGGCGCCTCACCACGTGCTCGATCTCGTGCCCCAGCACGCCGGCTACCTCCGACATGTTGCTGGCGCGCGCGAGCACCCCGCGATTGACATAGACGAACCCGCCCGGCAGCGCGAAGGCGTTCACCACGTCTGAGTTCACGACCTGGAATTGCCAGTTGAGATCGCTGCGCGATGTGGTCCTGGCAATCCGGTTGCCCAACGCATTTACATAATTCTGAATCTGGGCATCCTGAACCATCGGAAGCTGCGCGTTGACCTGCTGCGCCTCATCCTGCCCCATTTGGACTTCCTGCTGGGTGGAGACCGCACACCCGGCGAGCAGCGCGATTGCGCCGATTGTGACTGTGATATTCCGCACCGAGTTAGCCCTCGAAAGTTATGTTCGTCGCTGGAATGGCCGGCGCGACATTGTTTCTCGCGCCGGCCCGAACCATGTGGCTATCTCGCAACTACGATCGTGCGCTTCGCGTCCGTGAAGACGGTAAACTGCGTTCCCGCAGGGATGACGGCGGAAAGTCCCTTCTTGGTTGCGCCGATTCCGAACGTCAGAACGCCCAGTGCCGCAGCCTGACCCTGGCGCTTCTTGCCAGAGACTTTCGTGGTGCCGCGGAGCGGGATCCTCGTACCATCGACTGCGCGTACGGAGGTGACGGACACGGTCACAGCCCCGGGATTTCCGCCCGCGCTACGGCGTGCAACATGAGCCACCGTTCCCCGCACCGGTGTTCCCGACGCGATCAGCACGTGGCCGAACTCCGAATAGTCCGCGGGCAGGTGAAACGCCACCTGCTGGCCCTGGTTGACTGAGGCGCTGGAAAGATCCTCATCTATTGAGACGGTAAGAGGGGTGCCGGCCGGTATGATCACGGGCATTCGCGTGCTCGAGTTGGCGGCCGCTCTGGCGCGCTCACCTGATCCCGTGCTTTGGGCGCTGAGTGGAACTGACGCCAGGGTCGCCGCCAGTAGCGCGATCGAGCGAAGGAAGTACTTCATACATTGCTCTCCTGAGAGGTTGCTGCCGCGAAAGTCGCGGAATGCATCAATTCATAGTCAAGGAGAGTGCCAAATCTCAGCTCAGCGGTGGGCGGATCGTTAACTGAAAATGACCGGCTGAGTCAGGGCAGAGTGAACTATCGGCTGAATTCTGTGCCACTCTCACTTCCCGCCCCTTCAGTTGCAGTCTTCAGTCTTGACGGGGTCAGATGCCAGACCCGCTGGCGCCCGCCTGTCCGCTCCATCACTTTCTAGTTCTCGCAACCGGAGCCCCGCCAATGGACGACTTCAGCAAGGAATGGATCGAGCATCTCAAGACGCAGATCTCGGGACGCATGACCGTCGTCGCGGACAAGATGGATCCGCAGACCTACGACGAGCTCGTGACCGATCTCGCGTGGTTCACTTTCCGCTTCGCTCGCGACCCCGATACCAAAATGAGGAAAGTCTTCCGCTGAATTCCCCGCAGCGGCATTAGATTCGCCGTAGAGGGCACATCGGCAACCGGACGAGGAGCGCCAATGGCGAAGTGTGAAGTCTGCGGCAACGACTACGACAAGTCGTTCACCGTTACGACGAAGGGGAAAGCCCACACCTTCGACTCATTCGAGTGCGCAATCCACGCCCTGGCGCCGAAGTGCTCGCACTGCGGCTGCAAGATCATCGGCCACGGCGTCGAGAATAACGGAACTTTCTATTGTTGCGCGAGCTGCGCCGAGATGTCGGGCGTCAAGGGACTCGAAGACCGCATCTAGTTACGGAAACGAGGGAAAACAGCGTGAAGTGGAAGAATAGAAGTGATCCGCACGGCAAGCTCGGTGACGAGCGAGTGCGCACTAAGTTCGCCTGGCTGCCGGTTGAAGCGGATGATGGATTCACATATTGGCTCGCCCCCGTGGTGGTGCGCGAAAAGCTCCTGCCCAAGGTCACCCGTGGCGGTTTCGAGGACGACGACGAATCGTGGCAAATCGTCGAGGCTAGGCCGGTGAACGGCGGGAAGAAAGGCCGTAAGAAATAGCGGCTGGCCTGCTTGCCACTCACGATAGATCTCAACGCCGACCTCGGAGAGGGCTTTGGCCTCTCCCGCGCCGCGCAGGACGAGGCACTGCTCGACCTTGTCTCCTCCGCCAACATCGCGTGCGGCTTTCATGCCGGCGACGCGACCACGATGCGGGACACGGTGAGGGCGGCAAAGCTCCGCGGAGTCACGATCGGCGCGCATCCTTCGTATCCGGACATTCCGGGCTTCGGCAGGCGCGAGCTCGGCCTTCCCGCGAAAGAAATCCTGCACCACGTGGCCTACCAGATCAGCGCCCTGCGCGAGGTGTGCGGATCCGAGGGGGCGAGGCTTTCCTACGTAAAGCCGCACGGCGCCCTGTACAACCGGGCCGCCCGCGATCGCGAAGTCGCAACCGCGGTCGTGACGGCGATTCGCGATGTCGAAGCATCGCTCACCTTGCTGGGACTTCCGCGCAGCGAGATGGCTCGCGCCGCGGAGCGCGCCGGGATCGCGTTCGCAACCGAGGCGTTCGTCGACAGAGCCTACAAACCTGATGGAACGCTCGTGCCGCGCGACGAGCCGGGCGCGATAATCCGCGATGTGAAGAGCGCCGTCCAGCGCGCGGTGATGCTCGTCAAAGGCCAGNNGCACATTGCAGCTCAATCGCTCTGTGTTCACGGGGACAATGCCGACGCATCATCGATCTTGCGCGCGCTGAACGCCCGGCTCAAGGAATCTGGCGTGACAATCGGGCCGTTCGCCGCTTGACTCCGGCCCCGCTACGCGCCCACCCGCTCGGCGACTCAGCCGTCACCATTGTGTTCGGCGCCGAGCGGAGCGCCGAGCTTCTCCGCCGTGTGCATTCGGCGGCGCGCGCGCTCGAGGCAGCGAAGATCCCGCACGTCGAGGACATCGTTCCGGCGTATCTCGCGCTCACCGTGTTTTACGATCCGCGTCATGCATCGTACGAGGAGATCTCAGCGACGCTCATGGCTGCGTGCGATAGCGCGAATCACTCGAGCGCCAGATCACCGAAGTCGCGGGAGCACCGAATCCCTATCCGCTACGACGGAATGGACCTCGAGGCGGTTGCCACTTCCACGGGCCTTTCAGTTGAAGATGTCATCGCGCGGCATTCGGCCAGGGCTTACACGGTCGACCTGCTCGGATTCGTCCCCGGTTTTGCCTATCTGAGCGAGCTCGACCCGTCGTTGCACTTGCCCCGCCGGGCGCAGCCACGTCCCCGTATTGCGGCGGGCAGCGTCGCCATCGCCGCGGCACAGACCGCGGTCNNTCCGCTCGACACGCCGGGCGGCTGGCACATCATCGGCAGCACGCAGACCGTGATGTTCGACCCGACACGCGATGCTCCGGCACTCCTTGCCCCGGGTGATACGGTGCGCTTCGAGCGCGTTCCATGATCACGATCACGCGGGCGCCGCCGTACATGACCGGGCAGAACGGCGGGCGAAAGCATTCGCGCTCTTTCGGAGTGCCGCGCGGCGGCGCCATGGACACGTTTGCGATCCGCGCCGTCAACGCCATCGTTGGCAACTCTCTCGACGCGGCGGCACTCGAATGGGCGCTCGGCGGCGGGTCCGTCCGTTTCGATCGCGATTGTCTCTTCGCGATCGGCGGCGCGACCGCGCGCGCGACGCTCTCCGGAAGGGTAGTTGCGCCATGCACGACCACCCGCGCGCGAGCCGGTGAAGAGTTCACGGTCGAGCAGATCTCGAGCGGCCGTTTTCTGTATCTCGCGTGCGACGGAGGCATCGACGTGCCGGTCCTCCTCGGCAGCCGGTCCACCTATCTCCCCGGACATTTCGGAGGACACGAAGGCCGAATGCTGAGAAGCAGTGATTCGGTCGCCCTTGGTGCGCGGCCAATCACCCTTCCGGCAGAAGGATTCCACTCCGCCCCCGATCTGATGCCGCGCTACGATAGCGCGATAGTTCACATCACTTCGGGCACGCAGGAAGATCTGTTCGATGAATCAGCGTGGCGCACGCTGACCGAAAGCGATTACAGAATCTCCACCGCGTCAGATCGCACCGGCTACAAGCTCGAAGGCCCTGCACTTGGAAACTCCCTGGGCATGCTCCCCTCGGAGGCCGGATGCCCGGGCGCAATCCAGATACCGGGCGACGGACTTCCAATCGCGCTGATGGCCGACGCGCCCACGGTCGGTGGCTACCCCAAGATCGCGGTCGTCAGCGAGGCCGACCTTCCGATCCTGGCCCAACGGCGCCCCGGCGAGAAAATCAGATTCCAGCTCATCACGATCGAGCAGAGCCAGCGCGCACTCAAGCGCCAAGCGTCGGACATCCACACGATCAGTCAGCTGGCGAGCCGATCTTCCAGAGACTGAAAACGCGCGCGTCGCCCTCGGCGGAGGCTAGCTCCTGGGAAAGATTCTCCCGCGGTAATCCCTGTCTTAGGCGCTTCGCGGCACAATCTTGCGGTGATCGCCACAACCTCCTAAATCACGCTCTATCGCGCGCTCCCGCTATTGCGGGCCTCGTTGCACTGTAGGACGCCGGCTGACAGCCAGTATGGTGAAAGGATGATAGGACATTTACCAGGATCCTGACTGTACGGCGCAACCGGGCTGCGGTATTCTCTTGCCTCGTCGGTCCCGTCTCACCCTCGCCCATGCGGAGGTAACTCTGCGTCCTCGGATTCATGTCGGAGAAGCTGTTCTCCTCGTGCTCTTGCTCGCAGCGGTCGAGCGAGTGATTGCTCGCCCGGAATCTTCCGCGTTTGCGCAGCAGACGCAAAAGCCGCGCGTTCCCTTCCGCGTTCCATCCGTTGACGAGCTGAAAGACAGCACATACCGGGCGTCGGCGCTCCGCGGCCGCGCGATACTACTGGCGACGCGCGACAGCCTTCGGCACAACGTCGGCAATTCTCTCCGCTGTGCGAGTTGTCATCTCGATGGCGGGCTGCGCCGGGACGCGATGTCCTGGGTCGGCAGCTTCGCGCGGTTCCCGCAATACCGTGCGAGGAGCGGCACGGTCGATCTGATCGAGGACAGGATCAACGACTGCTTCCGGCGGAGCATGAACGGCAGAGCGCTCGCACCCGCGGGCAGGGACATGCGCGACATTGTCACCTATCTCGCATTTCTGTCGAGCGGGACGCCGGTCGGCGCGGAGACCGAGGGCCAGGGCTTGCCACGGCTTCAGCCGCTCAAAGGTGATCCCGTGCGCGGTGCCACCGTCTTCACAACGGTGTGCTCCCGCTGCCACGGAGCGAACGGCCAGGGCACTCCGCTGGCACCCCCGACGTGGGGACCGCATTCGTTCAACGTCGGAGCCGGAATGGCGAGGATCAACACCGCCGCATCGTTCATTCACGCAGTCATGCCGATCGATCGCGCATTACACCTGAGCGCACAACAGGCTTTCGACGTCGCGACCTACATCAACACGCGGCCCCGCCCCGATTTTCCGGCGAAGGCGCGCGACTGGCCCCGCGGCGGAAAGCCTGATGACGCAGACTATCACGTCCTACCCACAACTTCTCAGGAGAAGTCACGATGAGCGCATGCTCATCCCCCAAACCCTGGATAGGCTCCCGATGCTAGCGCCCCGGCGCCAGCGCCGGAGGATTGCTGGCTTTTAGATACCGCGAGAGGTACGAGTCCGTCACCTGCCTGATCAATCTCGCGCTCATGGCATTGTAGGCCGCTCCGTGACGGCCCGGCGGATAAATGCGCAGCTCGGCGTCGCGACCCGCGTTGGTAAGCGCCGTCAGCAGCTGCATTGTGTTCTGTGGGTGCACGTTGTCGTCCATCATCGAGTGGATGAGGAACAGATTTCCGCGCATCTTCGGCGCCTGCTCGATCGGCGCGCTCTCGACGTATCCACTCAGGTTGTCTTTGAGAAGGCTCATGTAGCGCTCGGTGTAGATCGTGTCGTAAAGTCTCCAGTCACCGACCGCGGAGTTCGCCACTCCTACCGGAAACAGCTCGGGATACATCTCCATCGTGAACACGGTGCTGTAGCCGCCGTAGCTCGTGCCGATGATCGCTACGCGTTTTGAATCGACGTACGTCTGCTTCGCCAGGTATCGCGCGGTTTCCGCGAAGTCGAGCGCCTCGTATTTGCCGAGGTGCTTGTAGACGACCTTCATGAACGCGCTGCCGTAGTTGTTGGTCCCGCGGTTGTTGACGCCTACGACGATGTAGCCTTCCTGCGCCAGCCACTGCGTCCAGCCGCTTGTTGCGAACGCATCGTAGACCTGCTGCGAGCCGGGCCCGCCATAGATGTCGAAGATGACCGGGTAGCGCTTGTTGGGATCGAACGGAATCGGCTTGACGATGCTGCCGTCGACGTGAGCGCCGTCGGAAGTCGTGAACGAAAAGATCTCGGCGGGAGAGTAAGCGTGGGTCTCGAGCCACTTCGTCACCGCCGCGTTGTTCTCGATCGTGCGCAGCTTCTGGCCCGAAGCCGCCCAGAGCTCCACCTGAGTCGGCTGCTTGAGCGAGGAATAGCGGTCGAGGAAAAACGTCGCCGTCGGCGACATGTTGATCCGATGATTCCCTTCCGCCGTCGTGATTCGGCGCTGATCGGTGCCGTCGAATCGAATCGAGTACAGCTGGCGCTGGAGCGGAGACGCTTCGGTCGACATGTAGTAGACCGTCTGCTTCTTCGCGTCACTCCCCTCGACGCGCGTCACGCTCCAGTTTCCGTGAGTCACCTGGTTGATCAGCTTCCCGGAATAGTCGTAACGGTAGAGATGCTGGAATCCGTCGCGATCAGAGAGCCAGAAAAACTCGTGCGAATCCGACGGGAACGTCATCATGTCGTCGACGCCCGCGTAGAAGTCGTAAACATCGAGCCAGGTCTTCGATGTCTCGGTCATCACCTCGCGGCGCCCCCCGGTTTTCACATCGAAGAAGAAGAGCTTCATCACGTTCTGCGGGCGGTTGAGCGTGATAACCGCGAGCGTGTCGGCCCTGCTCGTCCAGTAGATCCGTGGAACGTAGAACTCGCCCTTCTCGCCCGTATCGAGCCACGTATTCTGGCCGGTGGAGACGTTGACCACGCCGATGCGCACCGTCGCATTCGAGTCGCCGACCTGCGGAATGTGCAGCTTCTCCCACTCCTGATGCAGGCCTGAGTAGTCGGAGATCTGGATCTCGGGTTCCGCGGAATCGTTCAGCTGCCAGTAGGCGATGTAACGGCTCTCGGGCGACCACTTCCACGCCTGCGCGAGCCCGTACTCCTCCTCGTACACCCAATCGAAATGGCCGTTGTAGATGTGCTCCGACGCATCATGCGTCAGCCGCTTTTCCTGGTGCGTCGAAAGATCGGTGACGTACATGTCACCGGCGCGCTCGAAGCCGAGCATGGCGCCATTCGGAGAGAGCTCACCCGTTCTCGCACCCTTGGTGGCGAGCTGCATGCTGCGGTCGGTGAGAGAGTAGATGTAGAAATCGGAGATCCCCGACCGGCGGTAGATCGGCTGGAAGTTCGACTGAAAGACGAGGTGCTTGGAGTCCTGCGCCCACTGGAACCCGTCGTAGCTGAACTGCTTATTCGTTCCCGGAAACGTGACGCCGGTGGTGGCGAAGAGAACCGTGTCTCGGCCGCTGGCGGGGTCGTAGGCGCGAATGACCGGCGTGCCGGTGCTGGCATCGCGATCCGTGTAGGAGAAACGCATTCCCCCTTCTATCCAGTTCACGCCCCGCGGGCCCTGACGGCCGCTGAGGATCGCGCCCGCCTGCATCGCCTCGTCCATGTTCGCGAATCGTTGCTTCTCCTGTCCGCCGGCGACCAGGGGTAGACAAATGACGAGCCCGACAAAGTAGAGCCTGGAAAGTTTTTTCATTCTCGCGTTGTTGAGGAGGGAGAGGAAGCGGTCAATCGCAGCGGGTACTCAGGCGCTCCGCTTGTTGCGAGGGTCAGCCCGCTGCTCATCGCATTTCCGGCAGGTGACGATGCCCCGGAACGTACAGATGATGCAGATGAACGTCCCGCAGTTCTCGCAGGGATAACCTTCCGACGCGCGCTCCTCGTTGCTGCAGGACCGGCAAGTCATCGCGTCGCGTTCGCGGAGGATCTGGCGGGTTTGGGCCATCTTGCTCGCGGGCCTGGTTGAGGGAGATCGGATAGCGCTCCGAGGGGCTGAATCTATATCACGGCGCACATTTGACAACGCGCTTCGCACTCTGAAGCCACGTGGTCAGCCGGTCAGGCCCCGCCTCATACCACCCCTTCGGCACGGGGGCGCNNCGGGGGCGAGGCGCCGCTTCTCTCCCTCGCCCTCAAAACAGAGCCAGCCGCTGCTGTATTCGCTCGCGACTTCCACAGTTCGGTGGAATGGATTCCTGCGCCGCTCCGGGGTGCGCCGCCGGTCCGAATAGCCCGGAAAATCGTCGGCCCCGCCGCCCGCCGCGCGCCGGTCAATCTTTCGTCTCTCCGCGGCGGCTGGCGTCACCAGCCAGACTTCCCACCGCTTCCCCGTAGGGTCAATAAAGGTCCGATAACTCACTGCGTTTCCTCCCGCGCCGGTTACGCGCGAATGTCCGCGCTATCGGGCTATTGGTTTAGCAGGGCGGGTGCCAAAAAACGCTTGATTCCCTCTTTGAAGGCGATTGTTTTTCGGCGGAAACGTATGTGTTCGTCGTCGCGACGCTCACCGTTGATCGAGTTTTCTCCCGGTATCCAGCCGATCGAAGTTGAGAAGCGCGTTGAACACCAGGAAATAGCTGCCGATCGTTTCGCCGCGGTACATGGGATTGTTGGCGAAGAGAATCACGTGTCCCTTTGCCAGTGGGACGTCCACGACCGCGGGCCGTTGAGCGACATCGGTGCCGTCGAGAAGGCCCGACGCCAGCAGCTCGCGCTGGTCGGAGAACCGGAGAATCACGCGAGGCCTGAGTGCGGGTGGAATGACCGCGAGCGGATTGCGCAGCTGCTCGTCGGTCACCGGTGCCGCCTGCCATGGCTCAACTGGTCTTCGCCGCGCAACGTCATTCCGCGGATCGAGCGGTAACCGCCCTTGCGGCGCGTCCACATCGTCCGCCGTCCCTCGGCCCGTCGGTCGCGCCGTCGCCGAGTCGGAAAATCTTCCGCCGCGAGTGCCCAGGACGTTTGTCACGCTGAAGCTCCCACCGTCATCGCTGTAAAGAGCAAGGCTGTCGCGGATTCCGTACGCGAGCGGGCTCGCATCGTCGACGACCTTGCTGCGCAGGAGACTTCCCACCACGTGCAGCCGTCCAGCCACGTTGAGCGACACGCCGCTGGCGAGTCCAAACGTGACCGCCATCTCGGCCGTGTTCTCGACCGTCACCAGCACGCCACCGTTTTTCACGAAGGTGCTGAGATTGTCGACTCCCCTGAGCCCCAGTCCCGGACGAATGTCGTCGGTCTGGTCGATCCCCATATTGGGCGTGAGGTCGGTTTTCTTCCACGGCATCGGGTTTCGCCACATCGGCAGCCCCGCTACGATCTGCTGCGGGCTGCCTCCGCCAGGTGGAAAGATGATCACGTCGTATTTCGCGCTGAGATTCGGATCCGCGGCCGCATTCTGAACGTTGATGTACGAGTAAGGAATGTGGAGGAAGTCGAACGCCTGCCTCCACCATCCCTCGGTCTGGGTGCTGATCCAGGTGTGCATGATGGCGACGCGCGGCGCCCGCGCCGGATGCATGGGAACCGACGGCGCGGCGTCGAGAGCATATACGCTCTCGACCAGCTCGCGCGCGGCCTTGTCCTTGGCCTTTTCCAGCGCCACCTCGACCCGGCGCAGCGCGATGGCAAACTCCGCCCTGAGCTGGTCCTTGTCGGCCTGAATATCGACCACCGACATTGGCATGGTCGCCTCGATTCTGCGCGTGGTGAGACGCACGGCGCGGTGCCACAGCGGCGGGGCCAGCATGAGTGCAAGCAAGCTCGCGACCAGGAAGCCGAGCGCCGCAAACATACCCATGTCGATCATCGGACCAGCGCTCCCATTCGCGCCTACGCGTCACCAAAGACGCTGCACGGGAAAGCATGAGCACGCGCGCTTGTGCGCCGCTCCTCCCCGCGTCTCTTCTCCCCGCGCTTCCTTAGCGCCAATCTAGAACGGATTCCAGGTGGGCTCGCGGGTATATTTCAGGTAGCCGATATTGGCGCCGAGCCTGAGCCCCAGTCCTGAACGGATGGGGGCGAGCACGATATGGCTGCCGGTCAGGAATGTGACGCCCACGCCGCCGATGAGATAGGCCGAGCCGTCCACGCCGGCAAAGGTGGAGAAGATCTCGCCCGGGCTCTGCANNGCCGAGCGACGGGCCCTGCCAATAGACCTTTTGGTCGCCCGCGTCCTTGGTGTAGAGGGTCCCTTCGCCATAGCGCAGCCCGGCAATGAAGGCGCCGCCCGCCTCCTCGCCCAGGATATAGCCGTTCGGCTTGCCGGCGCGCTGGAAGGTGAATTCGACGGCCTTGGCGAAACCCATGGATACGCGACCGAAGAAACGATGGCCGGTCTCCTTGATCTCGTCCATGGAGAAGCTGCCATGGTTCTCGGCCTCGGGCGGTACATAGGGCCGCTCGCTCGGATAGCCTCCTTGCGGCGCTGGCTCATAGGGCCTACCGGGGCCGCCGTTGTCTGCCGAGGGTGGAGGACCTCCGGCGCGCGGCGNNGCCGGATGTGGCGTGATCACCATCGGCGCGTCGTCGGACTGGGCGAGCACCATGGGTGGCTTAGCGCCTTTTAGCTCCTCGGCAGGAGCAGGGGCGGAAGCGATAAGGAGCAGAAGCGCCGCGCTGGCGGCAACGGTGGCTGATCCGAGCTGCATGATTTTGGCCCCCAAGCCGAGCCGAAACGGGAAACGACTTAAAACCGGCTCCGCTCGATGCCTATGATTTGCGTAAAGTGTTACCAAACTGTGGCTGGGCTGCCTCGCGGAGGCGACAAGACTGCGGTTTCCCGGGGCTATACCCTAATTTAACCCGGATGATATTGACGAGAAGGTTCAACCCGGGTAAAAATCGCCAGCCTGAACAGGGGGAGAGACACCATGTCGGCACCGGCGGTGGCTCCGGGTTGCACGGCCTTTGTGGGCGCCAGGCGCATTGCGTCGGGCGATCTGGTGGAGGTTA
>PKVB01000225.1 GCA_003131365.1 Gemmatimonadota bacterium
TCACATAGTCGTGTATCTCAGACTCGCGATCCTCGGAGGTCATCCAGCTGGCCCCGACTGGTGTGTTGGCTGGATGCGGTCCCCCGACCGGCGGCGAGAGGTAGTAGCGCGATAGCGCTTCCGGAGCGATGAAGAGTCGGTCGGACCGCTCGAGCGGCAAAAAGCGGGAGATGAAGCGTCTGGCCAGCTGCCCGTGACCATGGCAGACTATCCACACTTCGCTCAGATCTCCCTCGATCGACCCCATTATCGCATAGCGCGCGGACCTCGCGACCTGGAGATGGCGCTGCTCAAAGGTGCGGTGCTTTTTTTCCGGCGCGCCGGGGATCTGCAAGGAAACGCTCGACTTGGGCAACGAATTGACCTGGTGGGGGCTGGAACATGTCTTGCCCCCATGAATGTACCATTCCCGCTAAGAAATGATTCGTTCCTACGCTCTGACAGCGCTTTTTATTCTTCTCGCTGCCTGCTCCGTGTCGGAGGACCAGGAGGTTGCGCTCGGCCGCCGGGACGCCGATGAGATAAATGCCCAGCTTCCCATCGTCACCGATCCCGCCATCATTGGCTACATCCAGGCACTGGGCGAGTCCATCGCGAAGAAAACGAGCCGGTCGGACCTGGATTGGCATTTCTACGTCGTCAACACGAGACAGGTCAACGCCTTCGCGCTGCCGGGCGGATTCATTTACGTGAACCGCGGGCTCATCGAGAGCGCTGACCAGCTCGACGAGCTCACCGGCTCGCTTGGGCACGAGATCGGCCACGTGATCGAGCGGCATGCCGTGAAGCAGATGGAGAGCGCGCGGAAGGCGAATCTCGGAGTCGCCGTCGTGTGCACGCTCACAAGCATCTGTCACAGCGGACTCGCCCAAGCAGCGGTTCAGGTCGGCGGAACGGCGCTATTTGCCAGGTACAGCCGGCTCGACGAGCTTCAGGCGGATTCTGAGGGCGTAGTAAATGTCGCGCGTGCCGGCTACGATCCACAGGGGATCCCGGACCTGTTTCAGGTGCTGCTCAAGGAGCGGGAATATCAACCGACAGTGGTCGAAGGATGGTTTGCATCCCATCCCCTCGAGGAAGCGCGCATCCAGAGGGCGAAGGCGTTGATCGCGCAATTGCCGCTTGATCGATCGGAAAGGCTGGTCGTCGATACACCCGAATTTCAGGCGTTCAAGACGCGCGTGTCCGAGCTTCCTGTGCCACCGCCACCCCGGCAGCTCCCGAGCGACCAGCAGCAGTAGCTAGCGTCGCTCCGGAAGAGAGTCGGAAAGACTGTCGCGCGAAGTGCGGCGTAGAGATTCGCGCGAGTCGCCCCAGGAATCGCGCGACGCGTCACGCCGCGCGCGTACAGGCTTTCGACGGTGACGCTCCAGCGCTGCCTCGATCTCCCGCTGCATACGTTTCTGTAGCTCCCGGATTGTGCGCTCGCTCTCCACTTGCGAGGTCCGCTCGGCCTTCATTGCATCGACCTGCAGCCTCGCCTGAGCGGCTTCCTGTTCCCGAACGTCGCCCTGCATTTCGAGCCGCATGTCGAAGCTCTCGGCGGACGACTCAGGAGGCTCAGCGGGGTCAGGAGTCTCAGCGGCTTCAGAGGGTTCAGGCGGCTCAGGCGCGTCGGGCGGCTCGGGCGGTTCCGTGCTTTCCGCGCGCAGGCCGCCAGCCCGGTATTGCCGAACAAACTGGTAATTGTCAGCCAGAATGGGTGTCGGACTCGTCGACTTGCCCGTTTGGGCTGACTCCGTAGCCTGAGCCAGTGCAATCGTCTCGAGAACGAATTCCCTTACGGAGATTCCGGCGCTTTCGATCGCCTGCCGTGCGGGCGGACTCGATTGCAGGCGCGCAACGGCGCGATCGACGGCGGTCCGCCCCGACGCTGGGCTGGATCGTATGGATGAACGCGGAAGTTGGTCGAGATTTTCCTGCGCCTCCTGCCACCGCGAGAAATTGTCTTCGGTGATTCGATAGTCGATCGGGCTTGTCAGCGCTTCGCGCGCGTCCGGAGAGGCATTATCGAAAATCAACATACTACGAGTGGATTCGTCGTCTCCCGAGTCTGCCCCGTGCAGGCAGCGGCGCCGAACGAAAAGGCCGCCACCGCTACGGCACGCCAGTCAACCGCGAATGAACCGATCACAGGTAAGCCTCCCGTCCAGGTAAAATCACGAGTCACACCACACGCCCGGCAGCGGATCGGGCGTTGCGCGAATAGAATTATCGTTCCCGGCAATCCTGGCCACGAACCCGAGCACCCTCCTGATGAATCGCAACGCACTGACAACCGGCCTCGCCTTGTGCCTACTGAGCGCCTCGAAATTGCCGGCGCAGGCAGCAGCGGTGGATTGGACCGCTCTCGCGCGGGAGTCGCAGGCAGTCCTATCCGACTACCTCCGCGTCAACACCACCAATCCTCCCGGCAACGAGATCCTCGGGGCGAGGTTTCTGAAGGCCATTCTCGACCGCGAGGGAATCGAAGCCCGGATACTGGACACTACGGAGGTGGGGCCGAATCGTGCCAATTTCTACGCACGGCTCCACGGGAACGGGGGCAAGCGGGCGATCGCCCTGGTGCACCACATGGATGTCGTTCCAGCTACACCGTCCTCGTGGTCGGTCGATCCGTTCTCGGGAGAGGTCAGGGATGGCTACATCTGGGGGCGCGGCGCGATAGACATGAAGGGAAACGGGATCGCCCAGCTCATGGCGATGATCGCACTCAAGCGCTAAGGCGTGACCCTCACGCGCGACATCGTCTTCATTGGAAACGCCGACGAGGAGCTTGGGTCCACCGGAGCACTGGTGTTCGTGAAGCAGCACCCCGACCTGCTGCGCGACGTCGAGTACCTGATTACCGAAGGTGCCGACAATGTCCTCGACGACAAGGGGAAAGTCGTCTATTTCGCGGTTGGCGTCTCCGAGAAGCGCACCTTCTGGCAGCGCCTCACCGTGAACGGAGTTCCATCACACGGATCGCGTCCAACGAAACAGAATCCGGTTCCACGGCTCGTCGCGGCGCTGTACAAGATCTCGCAGTACGAAACTCCGCTTCACGTCACTCCGGGAGTCGAGAAATTCTTTCGCGACATCGCGCGGACTTATCCCGAGCCGCAGCGTTCGTGGCTGTCCAACGTAACCGTCGCGCTCGAGAATCCACGCGCGCGGGACTGGATATTGAGCGATGTGTCCTGGAACGCCGTTCTCCGAAACACGATCTCGCTGACCGGACTTGCCGGCTCGAACAAGACCAACGTCATTCCCGGAGTAGCTACAGCGGACATCGATGTGAGATTGCTGCCGGATCAGGACACGACGGCGTTCCTGAAGACACTGGAGGCGATTGTCGGCGATACTGCCGTGCACATCACGCACCTGGCCAACAGCAAGGCGCCGCTAGAGAGTCCCATCGATACCGATCTCTTCCGCGCCATCGAGAAAGCTGCTCACGATCGAGAGCCGGGCGCATTCGTTACGACTCCAATGGAGACGGCGGCGACGGACAGGCCTACCTATCGCAAGGTGGGGATAACGACCTATGGGTTCAGTCCGTTCAAGATTCCGCGACCAGAGATCCAGCGCGGGATGCACGGCAACGACGAGCGCCTGTCGGTTGAGAACGTCGGTTACGGCGTGCGGTTCTATTACGACATACTGCGTTACGCGCAGTAGCCGGAATTGCGAGCTAGCGCGTCAGCTCTTGTGGCGGAAGGTGATGCGTCCTCTCGTCAGGTCGTAAGGCGACACCTCGAGGGTTACGCGATCTCCTGCTAGAACGCGGATACGAAACCTCCGCATCTTTCCCGCGATCGTGGCGTGCACATCGTGGCCATTGTNNACGGTTCCTTCGAGCTCGATCGCTTCTTCCTTCGCCATAATCCTCCGTAAGTGTTTTCCAGCCGTACAAATAAAAAGCGGGGCCGGCCTGGAGTTGTCCAGATCGGCCCCGCCCTTCTATCCTGCGTTCAGCAAGCTACGACTTAAGCGCCGAGCTTGGTGACGTTTTCAGCCGCGGGGCCCTTCTGGCCCTGCACGANNCCGTTCTCGGGGGTGATGAAGCCAAAGCCCTTGGCGTCGTTGAACCATTTTACTTTGCCGGTGGTACGCATGTTCGGTACATCCTCATTCAATTGTGTCGGAGTGCCGTTTTTGCGGTACCTGTCCGACTACTGTTTGTTCGCGGCCGAAATGGCCGCATTTGTTCGCCAGAAACCAAAAAAGACCTGGCAAACTCCCAGGTCCCTCTACAGTTCGCTGGCTCCGATGCGCAATCGTTGCGCTTCAGGGTTTAAACCTAACCCACTAAAGCCCTGCCGTCAATGAAAATGCGGCCGGGGCCTGCCGGCTCAGCCGCTGGTAGCCGGAAGGGCTGGGTCTTCGCACATTCTTGGGCGCATGGCCTACGCCTTTCACACCGCCGACGTCTTCACTGATCACCTTCACGGTGGAAACCCGCTTGCCGTGATCCCGGACGCGCGCGGCCTGTCGGAAACGCAGATGCTGGCCATCGCCCGCGAGTTCAACTACTCGGAAACAGTCTTCGTTTTTCCCCCGCAGCAGAGCACCAATACCCGCCGCGTGCGCATCTTCACCCCCGGATCGGAGTTGCCATTCGCGGGACATCCGACGGTGGGCTGCGCTTTCGTCCTGGCGTCGATCGGCGATATCTCCCTCAATGGCGACGAAACGCGAATCGTTCTCGAAGAGGGTGTGGGACCCGTGTCCGTCCTCATTCGGGCCAAAGATGGAAAGCCCGTATTCGCGCAGCTCACGTCCGCGAAGCTCCCCGAAATCAACGATCCGCCGCCTCCGCCGGAAACGCTGTGCGAGATCCTCTCGCTCGAGCCGAGCCATATAGTGGCGGACGACATGATCGAGCCGGAAGCGGTGTCGTGCGGCGTTCCCTTTCTCTTTATCCCAATCCAAAGGCCCGAGATGCTCTCCTGGGTGAAGGTGGATATCGCGAAATGGGAACAGGGGCTGCGCGACTACTGGGCGCCCGAAATGTTCGTGTTCAGCGCGGACGACTGGAGCAACATCTTCGAAGGCGGCCATATCCGTGCGCGAATGTTCGCGCCCGGATATGNNGATCCGGCAACGGGGAGCGCGTGCGCGGCGCTGGCCGGCTTCCTGGCACTGCGATCGGAGACGCGCGACGGAACGCTCCGCTGGAGTGTCGATCAGGGAGTCGAGATGGGCCGGCCGAGCAGGCTCGAGCTGGAGGTCGATCTGAAGCGGGGACAACTCGCCGCGATAAGAGTGGGCGGCTCCTCGGTCCTCGTCAGCTCAGGAACACTGCACATCGAAGGCGAAGCCTAGTGGAGCCCCCCTCGATCGCCCTACTCGAGGTAGTTGTAGAGCCCGTACAACGCCATGCCGGCGCCGCCGATCACGATGATGGTTCCAGCGGTATGCTGAACTAGCGCGCCTACGATCATCGCACCTACGCCTACCACCATGAGCGCCACATCCTGTCCCTCATGGGGACGAATCGGGGCCGCGGTAACCTTGGTCGATGCGTCAACTCTCGCATCGCTCACGCGAAAACCGACCGACGCCGCCTGCACCGTCGGGCCTTTTACTGAGTTTTGAGCGGACTGCTGGGCACCGGATGCAGCGGGCAGTAAAGCAAGAGCACAGAAGCTGATTGCCAGAAAGCGCATTTAGTTCTCCATTGAAGGCGGGAAGAAATTCCTGAGGAGACGCTCAATCGCGTAATCCGTTTCCCCTCACAGTTTGGGGCGATGTGCGGCAATAAACGTGCACGCAGTCGCGCCGCCACCGTCCCATCAACAAAAGACTACCGCTCTTCGCCTCCGCGATGCCGATCGCGACGGCGCTCCGGAATGTCAACACGGCCAGACACGTCGGCGTAGTCGATGCTGCCACCGCCCTTCGATTCGACCCTGAAGTCCTTGCCGACCTTGTTCACTTCGATGCTTCCCGATCCATCGTTCTGCACGATCACCGAGCCGCGCACGTCGGTGGCGTAGATCCCGCCCGACCCATCGCTCTCGACCGTGAACGATCCGGTCACGTTGCGGACGTTGATATCGCCTGAGCCGTCGTTCACGGTCACATCGCCGCCGACGTTCTCGATCGNNCCGTCTGTAATGCGAACCGATCCCGCGGCACCGATCACGGAAAACGACCCCGAGCCATCGGTTGCTTCCAGCGAGCCGACGTTCGTGATCTTCGTGTCGCCGCTGCCGTCAGAGATATCGGCGTTGATGCCCTGCGGAACCTCGATCACGAGATCGAGCGCGGCGGAGAAGTTGTCGTAGTTGTAATCCCGCTCGCTGTCGGGAATGTCCGCCTTGATGAACACGACATCCCCTCGCCGCTCGGCGATAAGCTTGATCCTGGCGAGGAATTGCTGCGAAGATGACCGCGCGGTGCCTGTTACCTGCACCTGCCGCAGGCCAGCTTTGCCTTCGACGCGGAGCGATCCCGCGGCCGCATCGACTTCGACCGTTCTGGCACCGGTCGCGTCGACTGCCGCATTCCTCGGCGCCGTATACCGGCTGGACTCTTGCGCAAACGCTGTCGAGCCGATTAGAAAAGGTGCCGCCGCGAAGGCTGCACCGCGAAACTGTCGCTTCATTTAAGAGCTCCGTTCTGGTGTGACCGGGTTAGACAACCCCTGCCCCCCTTACGGTTTGAAGCGGACCCGGTTTCAGTCCGCCGGGAAGGATGCGGGAGCCAACTTCCAGATGCCGTTGAGCATGTCAGATGCGTAAACGCGCAATCCGACGACCTGCACCCCCCAGATGTAGACCGGCCCGGGCCCGCTGGGGCCATGCGCCAGCTCTCGACCCATTTTGGCGAGGTCGCATCTCCCGTCCGGACTCTTGTCGACGGCGTCACAGCTCGACAGGTCGCCGTTAACGTCGATCGCCCTCACGCCCCCATTGTAGTACGCGGCGTAGAGAATGCCGCGGCTCTCGTCGACCGAGAAGTTGTGCGTGCCCGCGCCATCGACGTGGAAGAACGCAACCTCGCGCGGCGCCGCGAAGTTGCTGACATCGACAACGTGGATGTCGCCGCTCGAGCTGACGCCGACGACCCCAGGTCCCTCCTGGCCGACGAAAGCAAACCGCTTCTCTCCGGTCACGCCGTTGTGAAACCACCAGACGTTGTGGGCCTGACCTCCGGCAGTGATCACGTTGCCGAGCGCAATCGGATTCGCGACGGTCCCGCCGCCCGCGCCGCCAATGTCCCAGATAGTAATTCCTTGATTCCAAAGCGCCGTGATGAGAATTCCATCCCGTACGAAGACATCATGCACGAACGGGACTCCCATCGCAGCGGTGAAGACCTGAGTGGGTGCGGCCGGATCGGACAGATCGACGATCACGAGACGGGCGGGCGACCCTGCGCGCGGGTCGATGCACAGAAACGCGTAGAGTTTGCCGTTTACTCGCTGCACCTCCGCCGTATGTACTCCGGGGTCAGTGAGCGCGGTGCTGTAGCGTGAGATGAGCTGAGGCTTGACCGGATTGGCGAGGCTGTAGATCATGATCGAGCCTGGCGAGTNNGACGACGAGCAGTTGTCCGTCGTCGCTCGCCTGAACGTCACCGAGTGTGGCGGCGTTTGGAACGATCAGGGAGTCGACGAGCGCCGGCACCTCGCCGGTGACATCCCAGATGTAAACCGCGTTCCCGGGCTCGCTGCGATTTCCCCAGGTGGTCGTGTAGGCGACGCTCCCCCGCACCCAGATCTCTCCGGTATACCTGTCCGAGACCAGGCCCTCTCCAAATACGGTGAGATCATGGGAGCCGGTTGGTTGCGTCACCGGGTTATCGGATCCACACGCCAGCGCGAAGATCGCGCACGCGAAAACGGGAAAGCGCATTCTACATGTCCTCCATCTTCATGCCGCTCATTCCACTCTCCGGCTTCGTTGCAACTGCGGCACCGTACCGGCCCATTCGCATGTGAGACATCCCGAACGCCAGCTTGGCACCGACCGATACGCTCCATATACGATCGGATCCATAGAACTGACGCGGATCGAATCCCGACGGCCGCAGGATCGGACTGACACGAGCTCGCGCCAATTCGGCGAACGGCTCGAAAGAGATTGCTCTGTTATTCACGAGGGATGCGGCAGCGCGCGCGGTGATGATCGTCCAGCGCGAGCGGCCCGCGATGCTGAGATCGGTAGCAGGAACCTGAGTTCTGAAGGCGTCGACGAGACGTTGCTCGTCTGGCCGCTCGGTGCGCTCGATTCTGAGCGCCCCGTTCAGGCGATCGTAGCGTGCCCAGGTTTCCGCCAGAAGCGATGTGTAGGCGAAGCTGCGCGTCGATCCGACGTAGTCCCCGGTATGCGCCCACTCGAGCAGGGCGTAGCCCGAATGCTGCGCATCTTCAAGGCGGATCGATGCGCTTTGCTTGCGCTGATCGGCGCCGCCCCCGTCCGGATTCTCGGGCGACTTCACGCGCGCGTAGCTGGTCTGGAATTCTCCCTGCGGCCAGGGAACAAACGTGACCCGACCGGACCACGAATCCCAATATCGGTTCCGGTTTGGCGTGTCTCCAGGACTCGTTGGCTCATCTCCATTGAACGCTCCTCCCTCGAAGATCCAGCTGCCGGCGTGCAGCGCGCCGATCGCGACGGCGCGCTCGAGGATTTGAGCGAGGTGGTGATTGATCGGATACTTCTCGAACGGCCGCACCATTGGGTCATCGGTGCCAAAGGGCGCGAAGCCCTTCCCCACCGTAATGGACACGCCACTCGTGCCGTCCCCACCAAACCTTCGCTCCGATGTGAGCACCATCTCGTGCAGATAAGTGTGCGGATGACGGCGATCGATGTATCCCTCGCCATAAATGCCGGCGTTGAGCTCCCCGCGCTTGATGGTGGCTCCCTCGAAATTGAGCGTTCCTTTCAGCGAGAGCAAACTGCCCCAGGGATCGAACTGCCCCATGATCATCGGTTGGGTCAGATAGCCCTCGGTGAGAGCACGACCGTGAATCGCGGGCGATTCGTGGGTCACGACTCCGATTGCTTGCGCGCCTATCTCGAAAACATCGGAAGAACGATGACCGCCCTGTGCGCTGACCGTTCTAGGAAGGAGCGATGCGAGCACTGTCAGTCGGAGCAACAACTGGACGCTTGCGAGCGAACGCTGGTTGCCCACGATGCGACAGTCGAGCTTGGTGAATGAGGTGCATTCCAACATCAAATGGCTAGCAATGGAATGGTTCGGGATGTAGACTCCGTGACGTCCGGGCGTCGTGAACTGTCAACTGGCAACTACGCCGCTCGCGACTCGCATCCCGTTTAGTTTGGTTTGAAGTTCTTCGAAATATCGCACGGGGGATTTGAGCATGCTCGTTCGAGCAAGATTCGTGAATCTGACAATTGCTACAGCGGCGTCGCTTGTGATTGCTGGTCACGTTGCGCGCGCGCAGGCTGCGCCTCTCGCCGCGATAGTCCCCGCCGGCCCCGCGGTCAACGACGTCGCGCCTGACTTCACCCTCTATGGCGCCGACAGGTACGGGCTCCTCAAGACGCCCGTCAGACTCTCCGACTATCGCGGTCGCACTGTTGTCCTCGCCTTCTTCTATCAGGCGCGAACAAAGGGCTGAACCATCCAAATGGAGGCGTACCGTGATCAGTACGCCACGCTCTTCAACAACGGACGAAACGTCGTCGTCATCGGTATCAGCGTCGATCCCGACACCGCGCTCGCGTCCTGGGCGCGCGACGAGGACTTCCCCGTTCTCTTCGCCAGCGACCCCGGCGGAAAGGTCGGCCAGTCGTACGCCGCCTTCGATGCCAAAAACAAATTGGACAACCGGTCGCTGTTTGTTGTGCGTCCCGACGGACGTATCGCCTACGTGACCAAGCCGTTCAAGGTTCTCACACCTTCAGCGTACACCGATCTCGCCGCGGTGGTGGACAGTCTAGCTCCTCCACCCAAGCCGGATTCGACCAAATAAGAAAAAGAGCCGCGGATTTATCCGCGGCTCTTTTTTTCTACAGCGCCTTCTTCAGCGCTGCCTCGAGATCCTGCTTTCCGCCCAGGCCCGTGTAGACGACGCGACCCGTTTTGTCGAGCACGACGACGTACGACGTGGCGGGAGCATCGAATGCGCCCGCCGCTTTGCCATCGAGATCATAGAACGTTTCATGCGGCATCGGATTCGCGACTAGCCACCTCCGCACTCTCTCAGGCGATTGGTTGATCGCTACCGCGAGCGCCACGAACTTCACCTTCGTCCCAAACTTTTTCTCGGCGTCGAGCAGCGCCGGCATCAGCTCCTTGCAGTTGGGGCACCACGTCGCCCAGAACTCGATCAGCATCGGCGTCTTGCCGATGTAGGCTCCGAGATTGATCGGCTTGCCGTCGAGAGACTGTACGGTGACCACCGGCGCCTGCGCGCCGACTTCGATGCCGAGATCTTGCGCTAACGCTGGTGTGGATGCCAATGACACCGCGGAGAGAAGTAGCGCGAGCAAGAGCTTCGACGACGAGAACAGCTGTCGATTGATCATCAGGTTCGGATTTTGTTTTCGATGTAGGGAGTCGCTCAGATGAGGAGGAGTCCCATCTGCACAAGGTAATACTCCGCAACAGCCAACATGATCAATGCGAACAGGCGCTTGATCCATACCATCCACTGCCCTGCTCTTGGAAGGCGGGCGAGCGTTCCACTGAAAAGTCCGACCAGCACCAGCAGCGTGCACATTCCGAGGGAGAACACGAACAGATAGATGAATCCAAGCACTCCACTCTTAGTCGCGGTTACCCAGGTCAGCACCGCAGCCATTACGGGCGCCGAGCACGGGGCGGCGACGAGTCCGGACGCAGCGCCCATGACGAACACCCCGTAAAGACTTCCTCCTTCGCCCGCGGTGGCTGCGCGCGTCAGGAGCCAGACTGGTACACGTACCGGGAAGACGTCGAGCATGGCCAGCGCCGCGATCAGGAGAAGATTGGCCATCGCGAAGTACAGCCACGGGTTCGTGCTCACCGACCCGAACAGAGTGCCGGTGAGTCCCGCGAACAGGCCCACCGACGCGTACGCGAGGGAGAGCCCGAGTACATAGGCGAGTGTCAGAAACACGGTCCGGGAGCGAGCGCGAGGCGCGCCGCCGACCGCGCTGCCTCCAACTATCGCCGCGGTGATCGGAATCATCGGGTAGATGCAGGGTGCCAGGCTCGTCAACACACCCGCGATGAACAGAATCGGAAGCGCAGTGAGCGGACTGGATGAGAGCTGAGTCGAGATGTGAGTAAAATCCACGATTGCCTTGGATGCAGAAGAGGGATGCTATTTGGGAGCACCCCCCTTTGCAATCATTCCTCGCGACCTGAGCTCTATTTCTTCGTCAGCAGCTCCTCGAACAAGTCCAGAGCACGCGGATCGTGCGACTGGCCAAGCCAGAACAGTGCCTTCTTGCGTATCTCCGGGTCCTTGTTGGTGCGCGCAACGGCGATGAGAGCCGGAACACCTTCATCGCGAGGACGCTGAGACAGCGCGAACACCGCCTGTTCGCGCACCTCCCGATCGACGCTGTTGTCAAGCACGAGGGAATTGAGATTCGCCGTTGCCGCATCACCCGCCGCCTGACCAAGCCAGAACACGGACTGCGTCCGGGTACCGCGCGGCAAATCGGGATTGCGCGCGACCTTGATCAGCGCCGGCCAGATGGTGGCGCTATCCGCGATCGTAGCGGGAAAGATCGCTTTTTCACCCATGCTTCCCTTCTCGCTCTGTGCTATCGAGATGAGATAGTCGGCCGCTTCGCGCGCCGGCACTGTGCCGAGATCGACAACGTCGGCGCCGGCCGGACGCCAGCGCCCGCCGACGTAAAAGCGAAGATCGGTCAGCTCGCCATTCCGGCGATCGAGCACCACCCGTGCTGGGCCAAGGCTGCAATCGTTTTCCCATTCAACGTCGCGCGAGTTGTTCTCGTTGCGCCATGACGTGCTGCCGCGGCCGTTGGAATGCCTGATCGAGTTCCCGCTGCCGCAGATTCCCGGCTTCGCCGCGAACGTCATGCGAACGGTGCCGTTCGAGACGCGAGCCACCTGGCTGGCGATGCTCTGCGCCAGCGCGACTCGCGCGATACCGGCCAGAGCTGCGAGGACGACTGCCGTCGTCCGCGCGAGCGATGTCATTCGGAGTGTTGTCATCTGTTGATCAGATCAATGAGAAACTGTTGCACGCGTGGATCGCGCGACTGCCCAAGCCAGAAGATTGCCTTCTTCCGCAGCTCCGGATCCTTTTCGGTCTTGGCGATATCGAACAGCTTGTCCATCGCCGCCGGATCACGCTGGCGCTGTGAGAGAACGAAGATGACCTGCTCGCGCATCTCGCTGTCGCCCATGCGGTCGTAGAGCTTCGACATTTCCGATATCGGAACGCCCGACTGCCCCGCCCAGAAGAGGGCCTTCTTACGCAGCTCGATGTCCTCCTTCGGATTGACGGCGATATTCATGAGCCACTGTTCGTTCCCGGCTCCCTTCTGCTGTGAGAGCGAGAACAGGATCTTCTCCTTCAGGTCAGAGTTGGTAAGCCGCGAATAGAGACCGCGCAGGAACTCCGTGTTCTCGGTCCCATGGCGCTGGCCGAGCCAGAAGATGGCCTTCTCCCGCAGATCGCTGTTCTCGTTCTCGCGCCCGGCGAAGTCACGCAGAATCTCTTGCGACCTCGGCTCGTTTTGCTGAGACAGGGCGAACAGCGCCTTGTCCTTGATGCTCTCGTCGCCATTGCCCTTCAGGATCTCCTCGAGCAGTCCCGTCGATCCCGGCACCTGCGACAGCCAGAACACCGCCTGCTCGCGAACCTCTTGGTCAGGGTCGCCGCGCGCGACACTCATAAGGATGTTCGCCGTCTGGTCGGTTCTCTTCTGCGAGACCAGGAATACTGCCTTCCGGCGCAACGCCACCGAGCAGGCATCGCGACGCGCGAGAATCTTTTGCAGAATCGGCATCGCCTGATCAGCGTCCATCTGGAGCAGCGCATTGAGCGCGGCGATGCGATCGTCACTGTCCTCGTCCGCATCTGGGGAGCAGTTCCGGCCTTGCGATCCGGCTCTGGTGGGAGGCGTCTCGCCTCCACTGTCATCGCTGCCACCCCCGGCCGTCGTT
Source organism: Gemmatimonadota bacterium (assembly GCA_003131365.1). Lineage (GTDB taxonomy): Bacteria > Gemmatimonadota > Gemmatimonadetes > Gemmatimonadales > Gemmatimonadaceae > UBA4720. Next base: position 13,099 of record PKVB01000225.1, read on the forward strand.
GTTATAGAGGCGGCGCACGACTCGTCGCCCCGCTTAGCCAGCTCGCCACACACGCGGGTCTGGAGAAGTGCTCCATCCTTCTTCGCGATCGCGGGGAAACGCTGGTTCAGCTGATTCAACCGGTCGCGCGCGGTCCTCAGATCGTCGTCACCACCACTACGGTAGAGCGCGAACGCCTCGTAGTAGAGGGCCTGTCCGGCGTACGCGGATTGTGGATACCGCTCGGGGATCCGACGAAATATCTCCGCTGCGCGCTTGTAGTCACCACGCGAGAGCGCTTCACGCGCGAGCCGGTACAACGAATCTGCGGGATCTGCTTTCGCCCAAGCCTCGGGCGGCAGCGGGCTGGCCTCCTGGTCCAGAGAGGCCAATGCCTCGCTGAGCTGCGCGTCGGCGTTGGACAGTGCCAGCGGCGCGACGGAAGAGTGGAATGAATGATGGCTGACAGGAGACTGGCTGACTCCGAATCCCGCCGAGGAAATTATTGCTGCTGCCGTGAGTAGTGTTCTCATTGTCATTGAAAGTGGCCTCAACTACCGCGCTGCATGCCCGCGGGAATCGCGGTGCGCAGCCTTGTCATTACATGGTCGTGCTGCAACGTCTTCTCGATCAGGTCTCGATCCTGGGGCGTGCTTCCGGGCGATAACTGGACGATCTGCACGAGCACGAGCTCGAGATCTTCCAGCAGCGGACGACGCTGCGGATCGTTGGCGATGGGAGAATCCAGTAACAGTCGGGTGTTGCTCAAAAGCTGACGCGCCCATGATCCGAGCTGCGCGTCCATTTGCTGATCTGTCGCCGAGCGTGTTCTGAACGAAGTCAGAAGCGCCTCGGCCTCACTGAGATGCCGCACCGCCGTGAGCTGGTAGGGGGAGCTGGCAGCGGAATTGGTCGAAGGTCCGCTGAGCGCGACCTGGTTTCCGTTCCCGGTACGGTCCTTTTGCGAGTCGCGTCCGTTCGGGAGTGCGACACCTGGCGACGATGTCGTCGATCTGCCGCCCGTCGATGTCAATGCAACGGCCGCCGGATTTCCAGGTGCGACGCTGGCCGATGGCCCAGCGATCAAAGGAAAGGACGAATCGGTCTTCGGCGGATTGACCACCGCTACCGAACTGTGCGCGTTCGAAGACGCGCTCCACCGACCGAGGCCGACCCCAGTCGCGAGCAGGAGAACAGCTGCCGCGGCCGCGCTCAGCCAGATCCTAGAGCCGAATCTCCGCCCGGACGATTCGCGCATCGGTGATCCTCCGCCGTACACGACACGCGGTCCCGCCGCGCGCTGCGCCTGGATCGCGCTCCACATGTCCTCGCGGGGAGCACGAGCCGGCGGCACGTTGTAGCCTTGAGCCGCCTTCTTCAGGAATTCCTCGAAATTGTCTTCAGTCATGACACCCACTCCGGTGCAAAATCCGCCAGCGCCACGCGCAACTTGCTTCGTGCCTGGAAGAGGTGTGATTTCGAGGTCCCAATCGGAATGCTGAGCGTCCCGCTGATTTCCTCGTGTGTGTAACCCTCTACGTCGTGCATCACGAATACCGTCCTGTATTTGTCCGCCAGCGCGTCGATAGCTCGCGCCAATCTCTCCTTCAGATCGGGATCGGCCTCCCTCTGCGTTACTCCGACCGTCAATCCTTCTTCCATCGGCGCTTCACGATTCCTGAGGCGCTTCGTCTTCCGTAACCCGTTCAGCGCCACCGAGACACCGATCGAATGAAGCCAGGTCGAGAGAGACGATTCGCCGCGAAAACTTCCAATCTTTTCAAACGCCCGGATGAACGTTGCCTGCGTGAAATCCCGCGCGAGCTCGTCATCACCCGCCAGACGAAACGCCAGCCGGTAAATGCGATCGACGTATGTCTCGTACAGCTCACGCTCGGCGGCCGCATCGCCGGCAACCACGCGCGTGATGAGTTGGGTATCGTTCACCGAGCTCCGAAACTCGTAGGCAGCCAGCTCCATCGTCGACCTTCTGACAACCGTTGCCAGGAAAGGGTTGAGGCTCGCGCCTGGGCGTAGAGTTCGGGGCGCCTAGGAGGCATTCACAGAACCGAAGCAGGGAGCCACAAGCATAGCAGCTTTATAGCTAAGAGCTTTCCGGTGAGGTAAAGAGTCCGCGTCTCTAGTCTCTCGGGCACGTCGAACGCCTGTATGAAAGCTCCCAGCCGACTAGCTTTGGTCGCTATCGGCTCCCTGCTTCAGTTCTGTGGATGTCAGCCGAGCGCCAACGTCTCGACGTGGAGAATTAGAGATGAAGTACACCCAGCTGGGCCGCAGCGGACTCGAAGTCTCGCGTATCTGTCTCGGCTGCATGACTTACGGGACCCCGAAGTGGCGGCCGTGGATTCTCGACGAAGTCGATGCGCGCCCCTTCTACAAGAAAGCACTCGAGCTCGGCATCAACTTCTTCGACACGGCCGACATGTATTCGATGGGCGTGAGCGAAGAGGTCACGGGACGCGCGCTCCGGGAGATGGCGAAAATGGACGAGATCGTCCTCGCGACCAAAGTCCATTTCCCGATGGGCGAAGGGCCGAACATGGGAGGGATCTCGCGCAAGCACATCGTGCAGGCTTGCGAGGCGAGTCTCCGCCGCCTGGGCGTCGAGACGATCGATCTCTACCAGATTCACCGCTTCAAGAGCAGAGTGCCGATTGAGGAGACCCTCGCGGCGCTGGACCACCTCGTGCACCAGGGCAAGGTACGCTACATCGGAGCGAGCTCCGGGTACGCGTGGCAGATGGCGCGCGCGCTCAGTGTTTCGGAGAGACGTGGCTGGGCGCGCTTCATCTCGATGCAGAATCACTACAACCTCGTTTATCGCGAGGAAGAACGTGAGATGATTCCGCTCTGCCTCGAGGAAGGCGTGGGGGTCGTCCCCTGGTCGCCGCTGGCCCGAGGACGACTCGCCCGCACCACCCCGTCGCCGATCGAGGGGACGACCCGGGCCGACAGCGATACGTACGCCGTCGACCTCTATGACTCTCCTTCGGATTTGAAGGTGATCGAAGCCGTGCGCAGAGTGGCGACCGAGCTTGGAGTCGCACCCTCCGAAGTGNNGGGCGTTGCGGCCCCAATCGTCGGTGCCACCAAGATCGAGCATCTCGAGAGCGCGGTTCGCTCACTCGATGTCGCGCTGAGCGACGAGCACATCCGCGCCGTTGAAGAGCCGTACCAGCCCCACCCCGTGCGTGGTCATTGAGACATCTGAGGGTCACGAGTGACGATGGAAGAGCAAGCGAGACCCGGGAGCGACCCAGCGCATCCAGACATTTCGCGCCAGTCACCCTGGCGCCTGCTGGGACGCGCGCTCCTGCTCCGATGTCCGAACTGTGGTCACGGCGGCTTGTTCACCGGATTCTTCGAAATGAGGGAGCGCTGCCCGCACTGCGGAATCCTGCTGGCGCGCGGTGAAGCGGATTATTTCATAGGCGCGTACACGCTCAACCTCATTGCGGTCGAGATATTGCTCGCGCTCGCATTTCTCGCGGTGGTGGTCGCCACCTGGCCCAATCCGCCCTGGAATGCCTTGCAATACGGCGGTGTCGTGCTGTCGATCCTTGGCGCCGTGTTTTGTTATCCTTTCGCCAAGACGACCTGGCTCGCGGTCGACTTGATCTTCCGTCCGCCGAAGCGCGAGGATTTCATCACTCGCGTCAAATAGCTGGAATCCTCTGGTCCCGAGTAGCCTCGGACGCTGATTGGTCCAGCTACTCTCCGGCCCGATAATCCTCGGAGGGCGACGGGAGCTGCGCGACGTTGACGTCGATCGGCAGCCTTACGCCGTTGTGGGTCTCGACAACGTCCAGCAGACCCTGCCAGACCTGCGCGAATGCGTGGCCGACCTCTGTCGGTGCCTTGTCGATGGAGAACCCGCGCTCGCTCGCAATCCAGAACGGNNTGCTTCACATCGCCGTAAATCTGATCCGCGTTGAAGCTGTGAGTGTAGTAGGCGGGGCGGAAGCGACCGTCCTCGACCACTCGTTTGGTCCAGGACTCATAGTAGTCGCGCATCGCCCTCGGCACCGACTCCATTCGCTCGATGTCGAGAAAGATCACGCTGCCATTCGCAAACCCCTCGGCCGCGGTCTTTGCGATCGCGTCGTTCGCATCGGCGGTTCCGCGTGCGGCGTTCACGAACTGCGTCGAGCAGCTCGATCCAGGAGATGCGCGCGGGATAACCAGCACTTTGACGGGTACGCGCTTGTTGACGTAGCTGACAACGCGCTTGCCGTTGCTTGTCTTCACTTGTCGAATGCGCTTGGTGACATAGCGCGTGACCGCGACCTTCTGCCCGGGGCTCTTGCCCCACGTCTGCTGCCCGACGTAGATGACCGCCATGCCCCAACCCATGGTGGAAAGCGTGGCTCTCTTGCCTTCCCAGGAATCATCGTTGTGGCAGGGAGCGGATAAATAGTAGCCAACCCACCTGTACGGTTTGTCGGCGGTCGCCCACGCCTGCATCGCATCGTCCCCGGGATATGCGAAAGTATCGAAGCCGAGGTGGGGGCCATCGTCGGAGAGGTTATCAGCGATGCGGGCGGAGGCCGTCTGAACGACGTCGCCGATTGACCCGATCGATGCCGTCCCGATGGGCGTGCCCGTGCTGACGATGAGTCCAGCAGTCAGCAAAGCCAGGATCGAGCGCCATTCAACTTTTGGCATTTCGTGNNACCGGACGAGCGTCCCAGAGGAGGATCTCGCCGAACATATGTTTGACCGGCTTCACGGCCGGCCGTTAAGGCCGGACCCTACGGACATCGGGTCGTTTAATCGTACCCGGTCAAGTCTGATCGTTCCTTTGACCTCAACATCTGTCCGAGAAAGGTGACAATAGGGCGCTTACAGTTGAGGCTGCACGCCATAAGACGTTGTAGACCATGGGCTTAGCGGCATGGCACGGACTGGTCCCTCTAATGCCCTACTAAGGCCCAACCTCTTCAGTGGAGTCGCTTTATGCACCTGCGACGCTTGATAGGTCTCTCTGGAGTCCTATCGTACTTGTCACTACCTGGCGCTCTGGTGGCGCAGGTAGCCGGCGGTGTCGAGTTCTACGGAGCTCTCGATAACGCCGCCCCCATAACCAGAACAATTGGGGGGCTCTCCCTCAGCGTGGGCACACCCTACCTAGGAATCCGGGGAAGCGGCGGGTTGGGAATCTCCTCGCTCGCGACTGACGCATTTGCGGCCAATCAGGGTCCGTCCAATCTGGTATGGGCGACCAATGCCGATCTCATGTTCGGGCCCGTCAATGCCCGACTCGGCGAAGGCTTCATGCCGTACGCTTTTGGCGGACTAGGACTCGAGAGCAGCGCCCAGCCCGCGACTTTCACTGACGCCATCCGCACCTGGAGTTACGGCGGCGGACTTCAGCTCGCCCTTGGCCGCATCTTGTCGATCAACGGCGAAGTCAGGTCCCGCCATCTGGCAGCGCCAGCGACCCCTGTTGATTCCCAGTTCGTTCACGGACTCGAATACCGTGTTGGAATCGGATTGCATTTCGGCGGAGGCCGTTCACGTTCCTCGGTCTTTTCGAGGCGCACCGCGGACGCACCTCCCCGTAGCCCGGCACCGACCCGGACGTCGCGCACGAACTGGCCCGTCAGCACCACCTCTGCGAGCGGAGCCGCTCGCAGAGTAGTGCCGACAGCGGAACAGTACATCGGAGTGCCGTATCGCTACGGCGGGGCTTCGCCGCGAACCGGTTTCGATTGCTCGGGATTCGTCCAATACGTCTACGGAATTCAGGGTGTCAATCTGCCGCGCACATCGCGGNNCCGGCAGATGGCGGGAGCGGGAATCGCAGTCGAGCCATCGACCCGCTCACTGGCAGTTGGCGACCTGATGCTGTTCGCCCAGGGAGGGCGGATCAGCCACGTCGCGATCTATGCGGGGAACGGGCGCTTCATCCACTCCTCATCGAGTGGCAGCGGGGTCCGATATGACGACCTGGGAACCAGTCGAGGAAGGTGGTTTGCGGATCATATGGTTGCCGCCAGACGTGTAACGAGCGATGGCCCCATACTGGTCAATGCATTCACGGACGGGTCAGTCATCGCCTTTGACCACCTGGATCCGCCCGACAGCGCACCGCCTCCGTCCAGATGAACAACCGATTGGATCGGTCGCACGTGGTAGTCGCCATCGAAGGCCGCACCGGACAAGCCTAGCTCGGCTCAGGCTTCCGGCGGTGCCGTTGGCGTGACCCTTTGCGCCCCGGCACGCGGCCCAGATCCTCCGGGAGCGAATCATCATCGCCGGCTCCAAGCCACCGCAACACACTTTCAATTGCGGCTTCGTCAGTAAGGCGGGTGCGAACGCGTGCGGGCGTAATGCCGAACACGCTCACCCAATGTTCTGAGAAGATGCGTGCCGTCTTGTATCCGAGCTTGATCGAGACATCGAGCACCGAGTAGCCGGGATCTCGCAGATAGCCGAAGCCTCGCAGAACCTTTGCGGCGATGAGGAGGCGTTTCGGTGAGCCAAGCTGCGCGGCGTCGAGGTTCCGATAAACGCTCACGATGGCAATGCCGGCCTCCATGCCGAGGTCGAGGGCGCTGGTGTACCGATGGGGTTGGTCGAAGAGGTTCTCGACCGCGACGGAGAGCTGCCTTGGAAGTTGGACGAGCCGGTCGCGCAGCGCTTCAATGACATCGTGAGTCAGCGCGTTGCCTTCCACGCGCTCGACGCGTTCGCGAAATCCCTCCGGTTCATCGTCGAAGTGGTGAAGGACGACCTCCTTCAGTCCGAGCCGGCCGAGTTGCGCGACAGCGTTGAATTGGGGTGCGTGGAGCGTGACGTACGCAATCAATGGAAGGGATGGGTAGCGCTTGAGGAGTCCAGCAACTGCGCTGACGTTCATGATCCCATCCGCCGTCGGGTCGAGGATTACGACACTGATCGGCTTGCGTCGGATGAAGGATTCAAGCTCCTGCCATGATGAGGCGACAAAGATCTCGGGCTCATCAGCGAGGACGTGCTTGACGTGGGTGAGCAGTCGGGATGGCAGAAACGCCGCAACGCTCACAGGGCGATCGGGCGCATGATCATGGAAACTGGCGCCAAAGACTCGGCAGCGCGAGAGCAAATGATAGGAAAAGTGCTGTTTTTGGTAGGAAACAGGCATTTTCTGATAAGAAAACGACATTTCGGTGTTTGCGGAGGGAGGTACGTTGAGGCGTGCTTAGTTCCCCAACGGCCTCTCCCATCTTTTGTCAGGAGTTCTTCCAATGATCCGCAACAGACTTTTCGCCGCCGCCGCCATCATCGCCGCCGTCGTCCTCACCGCTTGCTCAGACATGACCGCCCCGAAGAACGATGTGTGCCCGGTGACGAGCGGTTCCTCGACCTGCATCGGCCACTAAGCAGAAGCCGGACCGGGGGCTGTCCGTAGGTCCTTTACGCGGCAGCCACCGCCGTCTTGCGCAGTTCCGAGATTGCGCGAACAACGGCATTGACCTCCTCGGGCACCCACGCAGGACGCGCAACGAACGCCTTGCTCGGACGGGAAGCGCTGCGAATCGCAGAAAGTGCGGACTGCGCGTTGAACGAGACCTGGTGAAGCTGGTTGGCCTCGGCGAACGAAATCGCTTCCGCGAGCGCCTCTTCGGATGCGTCGCGACGACCGAGGCGGTTCATGCCTTCGCCAAGATAAAGCAGGTAGTGCGCGCGAAGCCATGGCCCTAGCTGGGCTTGGGCGAGTTCGCGTGCGTATGCGTCGAACGCTTCGGGCATGTCATCAAGCGATGCCAATTCCATCAAGTTGATCGTGGCCTGGCCGCGAGCAGCTTTGGACTGGGACGTCGCGGCGAGGATGAGGTGTGTGTCACGCGCGGCATCGCGCAGACCGAGCTCGGTAAACATGGCCGCGATGTCATCAAGAACGACATCCCGTTCAGTGGGATTCGTGGTAAGGTTAAACGCCTCATGGGCGAGCTTGATGCCTTCGGAATGATCGCCCTTGCGATGCGCCAGCGATGCACGGCTGTGAAGGGCAATGGCCTGGACTTCAGCCAATTCCTGATCGCGCGCCTGAACGAGCACGTCGTCGAGGATGGTCTGCGCCTGCGGCAAGTTACCCTTGGCCATGTAGGTGTTCGCGATACCAACCTGCACCGTCAGCACGCCTTGACGGTCGCCCAGTGTGTCGGCGATGAAGGCAGCCTGCGAGTAGGCGCGAGCGGAGGTGTCCCAATCGCCATTGCGGCGGGCCGATCCGCCCACGGCCACATGGGCCTCGACGGCGAGCTTGGCATTCTTTTCCGGACGGGTCAGCTTGGCAACCGTCGAGAAAACATCGATCGCCAGTCCCCAGGCTGCCGCGTAGTCCAAAGTGCGCCCGTACGCCATGAGCGACCTGCAAACGGTCTCGTCGATCGCCCTGCGGTTGGTCACTTCCTCGAGCACACACGTCAGCGCGCCCCGAACGGTATCGCCCTCGCCGACTTGCTCGATCGCGGCGCGAACGCTGTGGAGCTGCGCCCAGTTCGCCGGGTCAATGGAGGACCCGGTATCGGTATACGCGTCCACGAGACGCAGGACTGAAAGTCCGGCGAATACGGCGCACCAGGAAGCGCTGTCTTCCTGCATGGAACCGAGTGTATCGAAGTAGACTTGATGCCGGATCATAGGGCCTTTTTTGGGCGTAATTTGGTGCATTAAAATGCCACTATACGCGCATTAAGGAAATGCCTGTTTCGTATCACCATAGGGGCGATTTCATATCACCTCCAGCGAGTTAAGTCGCTCCTGGTGGCTTTAACGCACCAGGGGGATGAGGTCCCTTGGAATGCGCTCAGCGGGGGGTATGTACCAATCAGCGAGGTCAAACCACCACGCATCCGGGCGCATTTCGGTGGTCCGAATTCGTCTTTGGACCCCCAGGATTTTCCGGGGTTCGTACAGCCAGATGGCGGGCGCATCTTCGTTGATAATGGCAAACGCATTTGTGAACTTTTCGCGCTGCTGGATTGGGTCGGCTCGAAGCGCGCTATCGAGCAAGGCGTCGAATCTAGGATTGCTGTACGACCCGTAATTGACGCCATTCTCGCCGATGCCCTGGCTGCCCCACGCTTCCCTCATTCCGTCCGGGCTCGACGGCATCGTCCAACTGCCGAGCGCCGCGTCGAAAGCGCCGCGGGCTTCCCTGTCGCCTTCCGTAGAAGTCTCGAGCTCTTCCAACTGCACCTGAATTCCCATCCGGCGAAGCTGCTCCTGGAGGAGCGGTCCCATCCTGATTCGCGTCCGGCTCGAAGTCGGGATGATGAGCGTGAAGGCGAGCTCTCTCCCGTTCTTCGCTCTCATTCCGGCCGCACCCCGGCGGACCCATCCCAGCGAATCGAGCAGCCGGCTCGCGCGCGCCGAATCAAATGGGAGCTGCGCGCCCCGCGGGTCCGTAGTCGGATAAGCGCGCACGATCGGGCCGACGGGCACGAGCGCAAACGTGTCGAGGGCGCTCCGTACCAGCGTCCCGCGGTTGACGGACATGGTGATCGCGCGGCGCAACTCGCGATTCCCGAAGAGCGGGTGTGGCCGCGCCTTGTTCGCCGGATCACGCAAGTTGAACCGGAGAAAAGCGTAGTCCATTCCCGGCAGGACGATCGCCCGGAGGCTCGGGTGACGCGCGAGCTCACGCAAATTCTCGGGGCGGAGCGCATCGAAAAGATCGGCGCCTCCGCTGAACAACTTAGTCACCGCCGTCTGGAACTCCGGCGCGACAGTCCAGATCACCCGATCCAGCCTCGCCCGCCCACGAAAATTGGAAGTATCGGCGATGATCTCCACCGAGGCGCCTTTGTCCCACTTTCGCAGGCGAAAGCGCCCGGTCCCGATCGGGGGTGGCACGCCTTGGCGCAGCGAATCGACCGGAATTTTCTCCAGCTGATGCGCGGGAAGAATCAGCAGTTGCGCCGCGGCATCGAGGAACTGCGTTGGCGATCTCGCGCGAAACCAGAACACAGCCGTGAGTGAGTCGGTCACTGTTACGGAATCGATGTTCGCGAGCTCGCTTCCCATTCTGCCGCCGAGCGCGGGGTTCCTGTTGAGCGCGAAGGTGAATTGAACGTCGCGCGCCGTGACATCCCTTCCATCGTGCCACTTTGCCCGCGGATTGATGTGAAACGCGAGCATCAACGAGTCGGCGGACCAGCGCCACCGGTCAGAGAGCCCCAAGCGAAATCCTTTTTCGTTTCGGGTGTTGAGGTCCGAGCCGACGTCGGCGAGGTAGTCGTAGATCTGTTCCGTTATCTGCTTCGCCTGAACGGTGCTAGCGAAGGGTGGGAAGAGCGTGCCGGGATCCCCGGTCGTCGAGATGACCAGTGTGCCCCCAGTGTCAGCGGGTCCGGTCCCGGGGGGATGCTCGGTACAGCCCCCCGCGAAGAAAGCCAGCGAAATCACCGCGAGTTTTCTCATTGACGGGAAGGTAGCGCTCTCAGCCTCGCGTGGAAGGCGTTAACTCGATGGTGATAGAAAAACGACAGTTCGAGAAATAAAACCGACATTGATTCCTCGGCTCATCCGTTGAAGTCTCAATAGACCATGGGAAAACCGGCTCCGAAGCGGACGGACGCGATGCCCACCTTTCAGGTGGCGCATTTGCGACGCGATGGTCAGGACATAATCATTGTGCCCGTGGACCGCACCTTCGGGAAAAGATCGCCCGCGGAGCAGGCTCGCATTCAGGAAGCGTTTCAACGGAGCGCGGTCTCGGCGGAGATGGCCGGCGTCGTGGTTCCCGTCTGGGAAGATGCGTCCGGCAGAATGGCGTTTCGTGCTCCCCCACCCTGGCACGACTTCCTGAAGAGCATAGACATGGTCTATGTCGCGACCGCGCTGAATCGGATCCTGAGTCTCGAGTCGCGGTAACTCACGCGCCGCCCCAGCGGCAATCGAGCCAGTTGAATCGTGTGCTGCGTGCGGTGATACTCCGGTGATTGATCCTTCCTCAATTGCGCGGAGACTCATCATTTGCAGAGAAGACCTTCGACACTCAGAAAGCGCTCGGGCGTGCTGGGGCTGGCGCTCGCTGCTGTCCTTGTAGCCGCGCCGCGCAGCGAGGCGCAACACGAACGCCATGCAGCAATGCGGGACATGCCGGGCGATACGCTCGTCACCGCTCCAACCACGCCCAGCCGGCCGCGCTCAGATTCGGGCGCAATCGCGGACTCGCTGCTCGGCGTCTGCAAGGCGCACGAAACGCATTCAATCGACGCCTACTCCACCTGTCTCGGCGACGGCATCGCATCGCTCTCGTCCGCCGGAAACATCGCCCTCGCGATGGGGACTCTCGACCGCATCGTCCACAGCGATCCCTCGCTGGTTCTGCTTGGTCATCCACTCGCGCACGCACTCGGTTACGCGGTTCGATCGACCCCCGCGACCGCGACACGCCTGTTGTTGCAGTGCGACGACCGTTACCAGTCTGGATGCTATCACGGAATTCTGCAGCGATACTTCGACGCGCGAATGGGAATGCCATTAGCCCAGAGCGTGTTGCTGGCGCCATGTGACGGACTGCGCGGCACCCGCGAGCAGTTCCGGCTGTACGACTGCCTCCACGGGACTGGCCACGGCCTCATGATGTACCACCGCTACGACGTCAACGCGTCACTCAGGGATTGCGATCGGCTCGCCGGCGACTGGGACGAGCGGAGCTGCTACAGCGGCGTGTTCATGGAGCACAACATGGGCGCCAGCATTCAGGCGTTCGGCGTCGGCATGCTCGGGATGCATCGGCATTCGATGCCTGCGGCAACCATTGTTCTGTTCAAGCCTGACGATCTGCACTATCCCTGCGACGCTACACCAGCTCGCTACCGGCGCGAGTGCTACGAGCTGCAGGCCGATCTGATTCTTCCGGCGGTGAAGCAGGATTACAAAAAAGCGAGCGCAGTGTGTGATGCCGCCGGCACTCCCGATCTCCTTCGCGCTTGCTACGTCGGGCTCGGCAGGAACGCGTCCGGGGCATCGGCGTTTCAGTACGCCGGCATCAGGAAAAGATGCGACCAGGCTACACCTGCCGGCGTTCCATTTTGCTACGAGGGAGCTGTGCGACATCTGGCGTACGCGCCGAGCGAGCTTCCGCGTGGCGTAGCGTTCTGCAAGTCGCTGCCCGACGGAGAGAGTCGGTCGCGCTGCTGGGACGGCGTAGGATTGCAAGTCGGGGGATTCTTTTCGGACTCGACGTCGCGGCAGCGGGCGTGTCAGTCGGATGTAACACGTGACGTTGCGGCATGCGTGGAAGGTGCCGGGGTTACTCAAAGCCCGCCCGCTAGGAATCGGCCCTAACGCGCAAGCGGTGATGTCATGACGAGCATCCTCAGCGTTCTCGACCAGTCGCCGATCTCCGAAGGATCAACCGGAGGCAACGCCCTGCGAAACAGCATCGACCTGGCGCAGCTCGCCGAGTCGGTCGGGTATCGCCGCTATTGGGTCGCGGAGCATCATGCCACTCCGATGCTGGCGAGTCCGAGTCCCGAGGCGCTCATCGGCCCAATCGCCGCTCTCACCAAGCACATTCGCGTCGGCTCGGGCGGAGTAATGCTTCCCCACTATAGTCCACTCAAGGTGGCCGAGACATTCAGCATGCTCGCTGGACTCTTTCCCGGGAGAATCGATCTGGGGATTGGGCGGGCGGCTGGAACGGATCCGCTGGCGACATTTGCGCTGCAGCGAGATCGAAGGCAGGCGGCGCCAGATGATTTTCCAGAGCAGCTGGTCGAGCTGCGCGGATATCTCGAGGGCAGCCTGCCGGAAGAGCATCCATTCGCGCGAGTGGCGATGCTTCCAGGCGAACCGGAAGCGCCCGGGATCTGGCTCCTCGGCTCTTCCCCCCAAAGTGCGATCTGGGCCGGAGAGCTGGGCCTGCCGTACGTGTTTGCCGACTTCATCAACTCCGAGGGCGCGCATATCGCAGCGCTGTACCGGGAGCGGTTCACGCCCTCTGCACGGTTGCCTGAGCCAAAGGTGATGGTTGCTACCTGGGCGCTCTGCGCCGACACACAGGAGGAGGCGGAGCGACTCGCAACGAGCAGCCGGATGGCTCTGACGCTGCTACGCACGACGGGGAGGACGATACCAGTACCAACGGTGGAGACAGCGACGCGATTTCTCCGAGAGCCCACGGGAGCGCTTCCGATCGCGCGCCGGCGGCGCATGACGCTCGGCACCAAGCCAATGGTGCGCGACGGACTCGAAGCGATCGCGCGCGACTACGGCGCCGAAGAGATGATGATCGTGACGATCACGCACAGCCACGAAGCGCGGAAGAAGTCCTACAGACTGATTGCTGAGGCATTCGAGCTCGCGGCAGCAAGTTGAGACTCGCCTGAAGGGTGCGCGAATTGCCTGATCGGTGATCGAGCGCAGGCGTCCCCTCGCGGCCGGATGTAGCGCAAACAACGTGAAGCGGCTTGCAATGGCAGGTGAAAAGCGGCGCGTCGAGCCTGGAGAGACCGCCGCCGCGGAATAGAGGAGCGCAAGTGGAAAAACGACAAATTGGCTCGCTCGACGTCTCCGTCGTCGGTGTGGGCTGCAACAACTTCGGAATGCGCAGCGACGAGGCACATTCCGAGGAAGTCATGAAAGCGGCGCTCGAGCAAGGGATCAACTTCTTCGATACCGCCGACATGTACGCGAACGGCAGGAGCGAGGAGCTGATCGGCCGCTTTCTTGTTGGCGGCGGGCACCGCTCTGATGTGATTATCGCCACCAAGTTCGGGAACGACATGCCGGGACAGGGTCGCGGCGCGCGACCTGAATACGTGAAACAGGCATTCGAGGCGAGTCTCAAGCGACTTGGCACGAATTACATCGATCTGTATCAGCAGCACGTCCCCGACCCAGATGTCCCGATCGCGGAAACCCTGGGCGCGCTCGACGATCTCGTAAAAGCGGGCAAGGTGCGGGAAATCGGATGCTCGAACTTTTCGGCGCAGCAAGTAAAGGAGGCGCAGGCCGCTGCGGCTCGTCACGCCGGCTCTGCGAGGTTCGTGAGCGTTCAGAACGAGTACAGCCTTCTTCATCGGGAGCCGGAGGAAGGCGTGCTCGACGAATGCGAGCGACAGGGGATGGCGCTTCTGCCTTTCTTTCCGCTCATGAGCGGGCTGCTCACGGGGAAATATCGAAGGGGCCAGCCGATTCCTGATGACACACGGGTCGCGAAGTACGAGCGCTATCGGAAACTTCTGACCGATGAGAACCTCGACAAGGTGGAAGTGCTCATCGAGTTCGCCGAGTCGGACGGCCACACGCTACTGGAGCTGGCGTTTTCGTGGCTGCTCGCGCATCGCGTCGTCGCGTCTGTGATCGCCGGCGCTTCGTCGGCGCAGCAGCTGCGTGCCAACGCTGGTGCCGCGGGCTGGAAGCTGACACCGGCAGAGCTCCAGGAGATCGACACGCAGTTGCGCGCGGACGCGGGATCGGCTGCGACCACCTGAGCTATACACTTCGTGGCGTCTCAGCAGGGTTCCCGTCCGGTGCGGGACCCGGACGCGGTAAGACGGGTATGTGAGCGAGAGTAGCTCAAGGCGTCATAACTAACATTGGAGAAACAGTGAACCGAATCATTTTTTCAACTCTGGTCGCGGCGGGCATCGCGGCGGTAGCGCCGGCTGCGCGCGCGCAGAGCTCGTCGAACCCGTTTCAGATAGGTGGCGCGGCTGGCATCGCGTTCCCAACTGGCGATCTTGGAAACGCCGCAAACACCGGATACAACGTCACACTGGCGGTGGGGTACAATCCACCGGCGGCGCCCGTTGGGCTCCGGCTCGAGGGCGCTTACAACGAATTCGGAAACCAGGTGGGTGGCGGCAACCTCAACATCGCCGCATTCACCGCCAACGCCGTGTTCGCGCTGCCGGCGTCGGGATTTACGCCGTATATAATCGGCGGAGCAGGCCTGTATCGTGTGGGCGCCAATGACGCGTTTGGCAACGCCGCCTCGGAGAACGACTTCGGGTTCAACGTCGGCGGCGGCGTAAAACTGCCATTGAGCTCGAGTTTCGAAACGTTCGTCGAGGCGAGGTACAATCGCGTGTCGGTCGGTGGTGGCAATGGCGGCACCTTCAGCTTCATTCCGGTGACCGTCGGGATAATGTGGTAGGACTGCTTCGGCTTCCCGCGTGAAAAAATGGCATAGACGACAAAAGGCCAGCCCACCCGGGCTGGCCTTTTTTGTGCGTCGTGAATTCTTATTGAACCGCGTTGACCATGTCGAAGATCGGGAGGTACATAGCCACGACCATGCCTCCGACAACAACGCCGAGGAAGACGATCATGATCGGTTCCAGCAATGAAAGAAGGTTGCTAACCGCCGCGTCGACTTCTTCGTCGTAGAAGTCGGCAATCTTGGACAACATCTCGTCCAGACCACCGGTTTGCTCACCGACCGCGATCATCGAGATGACCATGGGCGGGAAGACCTTCGACTTTTGGAGCGGCTGAGCGATGGTGTCACCGCCGGCGATCGAGGAACGGGACTGCATGATGGCGTCCTGAATGACGCGGTTGCCCGCCGTCTTCGCCGTAATCTCGAGTCCTTCGAGAATGCTGACGCCCGAGCTGATGAGCGTACCGAGGGTGCGCGTGAAGCGAGACACAGCGGACTTGCGCAGCACGTCTCCGAGAACCGGCATGCGCAGCATCAAGCGGTCGATCACGAGCTTTCCGGGCGGCGTAGCATAGTACTTCTTGAACATGTATCCGCCGATGATGATCGCGGCGCCCATAATCCACCAATACCTTCTGAGGAAGCCAGAGGCACCGATGACGATTCGGGTCGGCAATGGCAGCGCCTGGCCAGCCGATGCGAACATGCCCGCGAACACCGGGATGACGAAGATCAGGAGGACGACGACAGCGATGGCCGCGACGCTCATGATGACCGCCGGGTAAATCATCGCGCCCTTCACCTTTCTGACCAGCGCGTCGTTCTTTTCAAGGAATGTCGCGAGGCGGAGCAGAATCGTGTCGAGAATACCGCCGGCTTCACCCGCGGCGACCATGTTGACGTACAGGTTGGTGAAGGCTCTCGGGTGCTTGGAGAGCGCATCGGCAACGGTATTACCGGACTCAACGTCGAACACCACTTTCCTGGTGACTTCCGACAGAGCCTTGTTGTCCGTCTGTTCGGCGAGAATCGTCAACGCCTGCACGAGTGGCAGGCCTGAGTTGATCATGGTCGAGAACTGGCGGGTAAAAATGACGACGTCACGTGTTTTGATTGATCCGCGGCCGATCTTCTTGGCCGCATCCTGATCGATCTTGACGACGCTGAGTCTCTGCTTTCTGAGCTGGGCGATGACATCATCGCGAGAGGACGCATCGATCGTCGCGGTGCGCAGATCGCCGTTGAATGCTCTCGCCGTATATGTGAAAGTAGCCATACTGATCCTCTCTTAACGTTTCACTGGTGAGCCCGGGGCGGGTCCACGTGTGGCTGCCTGCTTGCCTGCGGCTGACTTGCCGCTTCCATCATCGGACGGATCCAGCTGTCCAATCATTCTCTGGAACTCGGTCGGATCGCCGCTCACGCGCAGGCACTCGTCCGCCGCCACCTCGCGGTTCATGTAGAGCGCGTACAACGCGTCGTTCAGCGTCTGCATGCCGAACTTCTTGCCGGCCTGCATGGACGAGTAGATCTGGTGAACCTTATCGTCGCGAATGAGCGCGCGGATCGCCGGCGTTACCACCAGAATCTCGGCGGCCATCACGCGTCCCTTTCCCTGCGCTTTGGGAAGGAGCGTCTGGGTGACGATTCCCTCGAGCACGAAGGCGAGCTGCGCCCGC
>PKVB01000169.1 GCA_003131365.1 Gemmatimonadota bacterium
CGCGTAAGGGCCGATGGCATTTTTCGCGATTCGGCGAGGCGCAGCCTTTCGCTGAGGACGGGCCCGAGGACCTGTGACTCGCGGCTTTCGCGCCAGCCGCACGGCGACTTTTGGCTTCGCTGCCACAGGATCGCGCTTTTTCAATTTTGCGGTAGTGCGTTTCACCGGGCCCGTCGCTTCCGCGCAAACGCGATCACGTCGTCCGCGCTGCGCGTGTTGAGAATCTCTCCCGCCTCGAGCCAGGCTTTTCTCGCCATCCCAATTCCAAAATGCACGTTATCGAGCCCAGCCGTCGAGTGCGCGTCGGGCCCGATCTCGATCGTGACGCCCAGCTCCTTCGCCTGGCGGCAATAGCGCCAGTCCAGGTCCAGGCGATGAGGATCGGCGTTGAGCTCCACCGCGACTCCGACCTGTACTGCTTTTTCGAGCACCGCCTCGATGTTGATCGCATACGGCTCGCGCGTGAGGAGCAATCTGCCGGTCGGATGCGCCAGGATCGTGAGGTGCGGGTCGTCGAGCGCGGCCAGCACGCGCTTTGTCATCGCTTCTCCATCCATGCTGAATCGCGAATGGATCGACCCTATCACGTAGTCGAAGCTGTCCAGAATCTCCGCGTCGTAGTCGAGACGCCCGTCGGCCAGAATGTCCGCCTCGATTCCCTTGAGGATGCGAAAGCCGCTCATCTGCGCATTCACGCGGTCGATCTCCTCCTGCTGCCTAAGGAGCCGGTCCCGCTTGAGTCCGCCCGCATAGAACGCCGACTCCGAGTGATCCGAGATTCCGATATAGTCCCAGCCGCGTTCCTTTGCGGCGGCAGCCATCTCTTCGATCGTCGCGGTGCCATCGGAATAGTCGGAGTGGCAGTGGAGCACCCCGCGGATGTCGTCGAAGGTCACGAGATTCGGCAGCTCCCGCCGCGCCGCGGCCTCGATCTCACCCATCCCCTCCCGCATTTCGGGCGGAATCGGCTCCAGATCCAGCGCGGTGAACAACGCGTCTTCGTCCTTCAGGCGAACGCGATCCCCTCCCTTCCCGATGAGCGAATTGCCGGCGATCTCGAAGCCCCTGTTCCGGGCCAGCACCTTCATCTCTTCTACGTGGGCCGTGCTTCCCGTGGCGCGCCACAACGCCACCGGGTAATCCGCCCTGGTGACGCAGTGCATGTCGAGGCGCGTCCCATCGACGAATCGAATATGCACCGAGCCCGGATCCTCACGGATCTTGCTCTCTCTGACGCCGGGCGATCGTCCGAATGATGCCGCCACACTCGCCGGATCGCCCGAACACTCGGCGACAATATCGATGTCGGCCACGACCTCGTTGTGACGCCGGATCGAGCCCGCGACGTCGGCGTGAGTGACGTCGGGATGCTTGACGACGTTCGCGAGAAGGAGGTGCGCTTCGACCGCTGCCGCCGGAAAGCGCTTGAGATGCGCGTTGCGCCGGAGAATTTCGATCCCTCTGAGAATTCTCTCCGCCGTCTTCTTGCCGAACTTCGGAAGGTCGGCCAGCTGGCCATTCTGGGCCACGCGCTCGAGATCTTCCAAAGTCTGGACACCGAGCGAGTCGTGAATGAGCTGGATCTTGGCGGCGTTGAGTCCGGGGACCCGAAAAAGCTCCAGCAGTCCTTTGGGGATTCCCTCGCGCAGCTCGTTCAGGTACAACGACTCGCCAGTCTCGATCAGCTCACGGACGACGGACAACGTCGCCGGTCCGATCCCTGAAACGTCCGCCAGCTCGCCCGAGCGCAACAGTGGGGCGAGATCATCGGTGTCGAGCGCGATGAGCGAACGGGCTGCCCCGGCGTAAGCGCGCGCCTTGAATTTCTGTTCGCCTTTTACTTCGAGGAGGGCGCCGATCTGGGAAAGAACGTGCGCGGCCGAGCGGGAATCCATTCCCCCAATATACGAGGGCCATCCTCCGCGGTTTCTACACGCAGGTCCTTCCCATCCAATCCTGCGACTCGGAGTCCAGGATCGCCGGAGAACTACGCCGTTTCTTCGATTCCGGCGTGGAAGGGCAGCGTCTTGACGATGTCTTCGATCTGCTTCTGGATCAGCTCGAGCTCCTGGCTGGCGCCTTCGCTATCGAGCATTCCGTGTCGCATCGTTACCGCGACGCGATTCATGTACTTGATCTTGGTGATGATCTCTTCGGTCGCGCGACGAAGTCGGATGTAGCGTCTCTTGTCGGCCAGAGCGCGGTGGCAACGTCGCTCGAGGTCCTGCGGAGTGAGCTTCCTGGCTACTTCGACCGCTTCAGCGATCGTCCGGCCGGGAACGGCGCCGTGATCCGGGATCCCCATCTGGTCGCTCGACGGATCGCTGAACCACAACCTGCCAATGTATTCCACGCCATCGTAGGCGAGACGGAGCGCGACCTTGTATTCCTTGCCGTCGACCGTGATCGAGCTGATCGCGTGCTGTGTGACGCCGGAGTCAGATGTCATGGCAGAGTTTCAGCTTCGTACGGTCGGAGTGGATTCATTAAGGAATGGGTCGAGTGCCGTGAAAAGCTTTTCCGGCTGTTCAACGTACGGCACATGGCCGCACTCGTCCAGAACCACGAGGTTCGTTGCGAGCGCACTGGCGCCTGCACTGGAAGACGCAATTGGAATGGGATCGTCACGGCCGATGATCATGATCGAGGGGATTTTGATCCCTTTCAGGTCATTGATGAGGTTGAAATCCCCCAGACTTTCCCAGACGGATTGCTGCACCCTGCCGACGACCCGGAAGGGTGTGAGGTCCTTTGCGTTGCGCGGATCCGAGAAATAACCGGCGACCCCCAGCTCGAAAGCGCGCTGCCGGTACGCGTCCGGATCCCGCTCTCGAAGGCCCGACGCCGCCAGCTCTTCGCGCATCCCGTGTATCTCCGGATTCAGCTGTCGGCGGGTGAACTCCGCCTCGAACTGAAGCCGGTACTCCTTCGTCAAAGGCGCCGGACTGATGAGAGCCATGCGATCGGGCGCGCGGAGATGGGGGTTTCCCCGCTGTTCGACTGCGTACAGGAGCGCGAGCATCGCCCCCCATGAGTACCCGACGATCGACAACGGGTCCAATGCGAACTCGTCGACGATCGCGCCCAGATCCTCGACGTGGGTCTTCCAGGTGATCGGAACGCGCGCGTCGGCCTTGGATCGACCACCGCCCCGTTGGTCGTAAAAGAGCAGATCGTACTTCTCGCCAAGATGCAGCATCTGCGGCAGCAGGTACCGGTGGTCCGCCCCCGGCCCGCCGTGAAGAATGAGCAGCTTCGGAGCATTCGGACGACCGTACTTCACCCAGTAGAGCGGCGACCCCGCGGTCGTCGTGAATCCTTCCTCCCGTGGCGCGGGGATCGGCTTCGGCATGGCGAGTTAGGTTAGCGACTTCGGGGGAGTGGGGACGCAATCCTGCGCTCGAGTGTCCGGGCGACAAACACCCCTCGACTACCGTGCCGTGAAGTCGGTCTTGCTCGTTACCACCCGGCATGTCTCGGCGATTAACTCCGCGGCGTGATCGATGTCCTGGAGGCTCGCCAGCTCGTTGGGCGAATGCATGTAACGATTGGGGACGGAGACGAGCCCCGTCGCGACCCCCTCGCGCGCGATGTGAATCGCGTCGGCATCCGTGCTCGTCTCCCGGCCGGCTGCGTGCAACGAGAAAGGGATCTTCCTGGTCTCCGCCGTCTTCATCAGCATGCCGAACACCACCGGCGAGATGATAGACCCGCGCGTCAACACCGGGCCTCCTTCGATGGCGGCATCGCCGTATTCCTTCTTCTCGACCCCGGGATGATCGATCGCGAACGTTACATCGACGACGATCGCCATCTGCGGCGCGATGCAGTTCGCGCACACGCCANNCCGCCTCCGCGGTAGCCGATCTCCTCCTGCGTCGTGGCGACGGCGACGACTTTGGCCGAACCGGGCTTTTCAGCGTACCGACGCAGCGCCTCGAGGACGACGAATGCGCCGATCCGGTCGTCGATCGAGCGCGAAACGAGTCTCCCATTCGGAAATTCCATGGTGCGCGAGTCAATCACGCCGGCATCGCCCACCAGAACCATCCCCTCCGCCTCTTTCTTGGTCTTGGCGCCGAGGTCCACCCAGATTTCCGTGAACTTCACCGCCTTCTCGCGCTCTTCCAGTTTGATCAGATGGATCGGTTTTTTGCCGACGACGCCGAACACCTCGCCATGGCGGCCGATGAAGCGGAGCCGCTGTCCGATCAGCACCTGGGGATCCCAGCCCCCAATTGGTTGGATGTACGCGTAGCCCTGGTCGTCGATGTAGCTGATGATGACGCCGATCTCGTCGATGTGGCCGGCCAGCATGATCGTGGGCTTGCCGCCGCCATTCACTTCGGCGAGGCTGTTGCCGGCGACGTCCCCGCTCACCTTCGCGAATTTCTTTGCGTAGTCGCGCCACACCTTTGCGGGCGCGGCCTCGAAGCCGGAAGGGCCAGGCGTATCGAGCAGCTTTTTCAGGAAGCTGAGAGAATCAGAGGCTATCATCAGGATATGTGGGAATTCGTGTAAAGGCGGGGGGCACGAACCGACGAGACAGCGGGATTGTCGAGGCGGGTCGAATATAGCATCACGCGGGGGGCGCTCCTAACATGGCGCGCGAACGAGTCTTGCAAGTCAGAGATCGCGGTTGGTGTCCCCTCTACGCTAGCGGTTGCGATGTCCACGTCACGATTCAAAAAATGAGAACAAGCGTCATTCTGCTGCTCGCAGGGCTCTCCGCGCCACTGGTCCCGCCGCGCGCATCGGCCCAGGGCACCGCGACTTCCGCGCCAATCACCGACATCCGATACGAGGTGACGTTCACGCGCGCAAACGGGGAGCGGCGGCAGGTGACGTCCACGATGACGTTCACCGTGGGAGGGACGGATCCTGTCCTTCTCTCGATTCCCAAATGGACGCCCGGAGCCTACGAGATCGCCAACTTTGCGCGCGACGTCTCCAGCTTCTCGGCGGAGCAGGCGGGGACATCGCTGAGGTGGGACAAGATCGATCCGGATACCTGGCGCATCCGCCCCCGCGGAGTGGGCGAGATCACGGTGAAATTCGATTATCTGGCCGACAGCCTCGACAACGCCAACACGTGGTCGCGTCCAGACTTTCTTCTCTTCAACGGGACGAATCTCTTTCCATATCCGGAGGGCAGAGGATTCGATTTTCCAGCCTCAGTGACGGTGAACACCGAAGCCGGATGGAAGATCGTGACCGGAATGACGCAGGCGGGCGCGCACCGCTACTCCGCACCGAACTATCACGATCTCGTGGATATGCCCTTCTTCGTCGGGCAGTTCGATCTCGACAGCGCACAGATCTCCGGGACGTGGGTCCGCTTTGCGACATATCCGTCGGGAAGTGTGACCGGCGGCGCGCGGGTCGCCGTCTGGGAGGCGCTCAAGCGCGTGATTCCGGCAGAGGTGAAAGTGTTCGGCGAAGTGCCGTGGAGCACGTACAGCGTGCTGCAGATCACCGATCCATCCTACGGGGGCGGCTCGGGGCTCGAGCACCAGAATTCCCACGTCGACGTCCTGAATCCCGGAATGCTCGGCACGCCCGTGCTGCCATCCCTCTACGCGCACGAAATCTTTCACGCCTGGAACGTCAAGCGCCTGCGCCCCGCCGATCTCTTTCCGTACAGGTACGACGAGGAGCAGCCCACACCGCTGCTATGGATCAGCGAGGGAATCACCGACTACTACGCCGATCTGGCGGAAGTCCGTGCCGGGATCGTGGATGCGAACGGCTTCTACCTTCTCACGAGTGACAAGATATCCGAAGTCGAGGCGCTGGCACCGACGGCGCTGGAGGATGCGTCGCTCTCGACGTGGATCCATCCGCGCGATGGGACCGAGTACATCTACTATTCAAAGGGATCGCTTGCCGGACTGCTGCTCGACATCATGATCCGCGACGCGAGCGACAACCACAGCTCGCTCGACGATGTGTTGCGCACGCTGTACAACACCGCTTACAAGAGTGGTCGCGGCTTCACCTCGGACGAGTGGTGGAGCACCGTGAGCAAGGCGGCGAAGGGACGATCCTTCAGTGATTTCTACGCGCGCTACATCGATGCCCGCGAGCCCCTCCCGTACGACAAGGTTCTGCCGCTGGCTGGACTTCGGCTCGCGCGCGATACCACTCACGTTCCTCAGCTCGGAATCGCGAGTCTTCAGGATTCGACCGGCTTGCACGTGACCCAAGTGATTCCGGAAAGCGCCGCGGCGGTCGCGGGCGTCCAGCCCGGCGATCAACTCATTTCCGTGGGCGGATTCAATGCCGACGATCCAAACTGGACCGAGAAATTCCGCTCGCGTTACGCCCGTCAACCGGAAGGCACCGAGCTTCCCGTTGTTATTCGTCGAAACGGGGCGGAGCAGACTCTGACCGCTCGACTCCATTTCGTCACTAGCGTCGGCTCGCATCTGATCGAGGACGCGCGCGCCTCGGCCAAAGCACGCAAAGTGAGAGACGGACTACTGCGTGGAGTAACTCAGCCCTAACAGCCCGTGCCCGCAGCCCCCAGCAGGCAGTCTTCCGTCGCAGTTAAGACTGCTTGAGCACCGCCTTCGCGATGGTCTGCAGCTGCATATTGGACGTCCCTTCGTAGATCGTCCCGATCTTGGCGTCGCGATAGAACTTCTCCACCGGGTAGTCCTTCGTGTAGCCGTAGCCTCCGAAGAGCTCGACGCAGAGCGACGTGACGCGCTCGCACACCTGTGAGGAGAAGAGCTTCGCCATCGCCCCTTCGCGCGCGATGTCTTTTCCGGCGTCCTTGAGACGCGCCGCGTTGTACACCATCAGCCGCGCGGCCTCTACATCTGTCGCAGCCTGGGCAATCTGGAACTGGATCCCCTGGAATTCGGCTAGCGGCTTCCCGAATTGCTTGCGCTCGCTGAGGTACTTGATGGTGACGTCGAGCGCGCCCTGCGCGACGCCGATCATCTGCGCGCCGATGCCGACGCGTCCTTCGTTCAGCGTGTTGATCGCAATCTTGTAACCCTGTCCCACGGGACCGAGGACGTTCTCTGCGGGAACCTCGCAGTTGTCCAGCAGGAGCTCGACGGTGCTCGAGGCGCGAATCCCCAGCTTGTCCTCCTTCTTGCCGACCTTGAATCCCTTGAAGTCCCGCTCGATGATGAAGGCCGTGATCCCTCGATAACCGGCCGATGGGTCGGCGTTCGCGAAGACGACGAAGATTCCCGCCTCCGCCCCGTTGGTGATCCAGAGCTTCTGACCACTCAAGAACCAACGATCGCCGCGCTTCTCCGCGCGCGTGGCAAGGCCGAACGCGTCTGAGCCCGAGCCTGACTCCGAGAGCGCGTACGCGCCGAGGACATCCGAAGTGAGCAACGGCAGATACTTCGATTTCTGCGCGTCGCTGCCGTATCGAACGATGGGATAATTCACCAGCGTATTCTGAACGTCGCAGACGATGGCCGACGCAGCATCCACCTTGCTGATCTCCTCGACCGCCAGCGTCACCATGAAGAGTGAGCCACCGGCTCCCCCGTACTCTTCGGGAACCTCGATGCCCATGAGCCCGAGCTCGAAATACTTCGGAAACAATGCCGGGTCGAGTCTCCCTGCTTTCTCCATTTCCGCCGATCGGGGACGCACCTCTTCGTCCGCAAACGCCGCAACCGCGTCGCGGAACATCATCTCCTCCTCGGAGAGGAGAGTCAGCGCGGACGAAGAAGTAGTGGCGTCAGCTTGCATCGCATCTACCAGATTCGCGGCTGGATTGCGGTCGCGCGCACCATTGGATCACCGTCCTTGCATCCCCATGCCGCTTTGAACTCCGGCATGTTGCTGAGCGGCCCGTTCACACGCCACTTCGCCGGCGGATGGGGGTTGGAGGCGACGAGGAATCGGAGGAATTCCGGTCGATCGAGCGTGCGCCACACCTGTGCCCAGCCGAGAAAGAAACGCTGCTCCGGAGTAAAGCTGTCAATCACCGGTTGGGGATGCGCCGCGAGAGCCCGCTTCATCGCGGCATAGGCGACGGTCAAACCGCCAAAGTCGCCGATGTTCTCGCCGAGTGTCAGCTGCCCCTGCACGTGCGTGGCCGTGTCGATCACGGTGTACGCATCGAATTGCTTGACGATCTTCTGCGCCTCCGCGTCGTAGCGCGCAGCATCGTCCTTGCTCCACCAGTCGCGCATGTTGCCGAACTTGTCGAACTGCCTGCCCTGGTCGTCGAAGGCGTGCGACATCTCGTGCCCGATCACGGCGCCCATGGCTCCGTAGTTCAGCGCATCATCGGCTTTGGGATCGTAGAAAGGCGGCTGGAGAATTCCCGCCGGGAATACGATCTCGTTGAGAAGCGGGTTCTCGTACGCGTTGACGGTTGGAGGCGTCATGCCCCATTCAGTGCGGTCTGTCGGCTTGCCGATCTTTGCCCAATCGCGGGCCGAAGCCCACTGCTGCCCGGCGAGAACGTTCGCGTAGTATCCCGTCGGACTGATCTGCAGCTTCGAGTAATCGCGCCACTTGTCGGGATAGCCGATCTTGCGATTGAATGCGTCGAGCTTGACCAGCGCCTGTTGCTTTGTCTCCGGCCCCATCCACTGCAACTGTTCGATGCGTGAGCGCAGCTCACGCACGAGATTGTCCACTATCGTTACCGCTCGCGCCTTGGCGGCCGGCGAGAATTTGCGCGCCACGAACTCCTGACCGAGCAGCTCGCCGAGGTAATTGTCGGTGGCGTTGACACACCGCTTCCAACGCGGGCTGATCTCTGTCGCGCCCGTGAACAGCTTGTTGAACTCGAAGTTCTCCTTCACGAAGGGCGTGCTCAGGGACGGCGCGGAGCCGTTGATCAGCCGCCAGCGCAGGAGTGTCTTCCAATCGGGAAGCGGCACGCTGGTCAGCATCCCGTCGAAGTTCTGGAAGAATTCCGGCTGCCCGACATTGATCTTGGCCGGAATCGGCGCTCCGAGCTCCGAGTAGAACTGCGCCCATGAAAAGTGCGGCGTCAGCGAGTCGACCTGCCGCAGCGTCAAACCGTGATAGTTGTTGACTACGTCGCGCAGCTGAATGGGAGTGCGTGAGCCCTTGGCGAACCGGGTCTCGACCGCAAGTACGGTACTGGCTTCAGCGTCCGCCTTTGCCGGAGGGTCCCCGAGCAGCTGAAACATTCGTGAGACACTAGCGGTGAATTTCGCGCGCAGATTGGCGGACGCAGTGTCCGTCTTCGTGTAGTACTCGCTGTTTGGAAGCGACAACCCGCCTTGATACAGGCCGGCGATCGTATTTGCCGCGTCTTTCGCGTCCTGGGCGGATCCCTCCGAGATGGGCGCCAGTCCGTAACTCTTTTCCAGCTCCCCGAATGCTCGCTTCAGATCGTCCACGCTGTTGATCGCCGCGATGCGATCGAAGCCGGGCTTGAGTGGTGCCGCTCCCAGGTGCTCGACGGCGGCAGTGTCCATGCACGTCGAGTAAAAAGCTCCGACCTTCCATTCCCCCGTGCCCGGCTTGTACTGCCCGGACTTCACTCGCACCACACTGGTGTCGAGGATGTTGCGCAGAACCTCCTGGTTCTGATCGAACAGCTGGTCGAACGCACCGAAAGAGGGATAGTCTCCGGGAATCTTCGCGCGTTGCAGCCAACCGCCGTTGGCGAACTGGTAGAAATCCTGGCAGGCGGGGGAGCTCGTATCGAGGTTGGCGCGATCGAAGGGCACGGTCTGCAATGGTGCCTGTGCGCGCACCGTTCCCGCGAGCGCCAGAAGCAGGGTGAGCGAGCTAAGGGCAGCACGATGCGAGTACATCAGGATTTTCCTCCAGGAGGGGCCGTTTGGCGCGCGGTCTTCGCTCGACAGGCGTCGCCGCACAGTTTCTCTGAACATTCCGGATCCCAGCACCGATCACCCTCGGCGCCGTCAACAGGTATCACGGCTTCAATTCCGGCGCGATCGAGAATGAGCTCCGCAAGTTTTTCGTGGACACCAAAAGCGGGCGTCACGCTGAATGTCACGTGCGGAAATGCCCGCGCCGCTTCGGCTACCATGCGGGGAATATCCGCCGTCGAATGCCGACCTGGCGAGAGCATGTATGGAAAGACGATAACGTCCGTCGCACCTCCGCCGACGCAATCGGCGAATCCATGCGCAACGTCCGGGTCAGACAGCTCCATGTGAGCATGGCGTACGACGACTTCCGGGCCGGCCATCGTCTGCAGGAGATTCGACATGCAGCGGAGCATGTCGTTCGCCTCCCGTTTACGAGAGCCGTGGTCGACGATCAGAATTCCCTTCATGTGTGCAAAATGGCGCCGTGCCCGCTTGGCGACTAGTGCGCGGCTTCGTCGAGGGCGCTTCCCAGGTGCCAGATCGGACGCGCCAGGCCGCCGGCCTCGTCGTAGAAGTGGATTTTGTCGGGCGCGTAGATCTTGGCGAGAAAGACGATCTGGCCCGTATGCATCGAGAAGTGCTCCACCACGTGGTACACGGCCGCCAGCACTGTCGTGTCCCGCTCCTGGATCACGACCGATCGTCCCAGATCCGTTTCCGTCAATCCGGCGAGCACACCGTCCGCCTCGCGTAGGACTGCCTCCAGATTGTCGAGCAGCTTCGACCCGTCGGCGCCATCGGTTTGCGCGAATTCGCCGGCGCGGTAGCGGGTGATCGATCGTCCGCNNTGACGTTTCCGGTGAGATGGACGAGAAGATTGCCGATGCTGTTGGAGCTCTGATTCGGCCTCGCCCATACCGCGCTGCGGGGCAGCGCGTTGACGCAGTGCCGGAGCTTGATCGGATATTCCTTGGTCAGCCAGTAGCGCGAGCGCGAAAGGAAGATCTCGGGAACCGACACTACGCCGTCCTCGCTTGGGCTGGAGCAAGCGTGTCGCGGAACACCTCCAGCGCCAGCTCGACCTTCCCGAATGGGGCCGACACCTGCACGCCCTGAACGTGGGGCTTCACGCGCTCTAGCATCTCTCTCGCGATCGCGATTCCTTCGGCCACTCCGTGCTCCTTGGATTTGGCGCTCGCCGCGCGCATCCGCTCGATGACCTTCGCCGGCACGACGACGCCCGGCACTTCGTTCGCGAGAAACTCGGCGTTGCGCAACGACACGAGCGGCCAGATCCCGGCCACGATCGGAATCCGCGTATGCTCGATCGTCGACAGGAATTTCTCGAGCTGTTGCACATCGAACACCGGTTGCGTGATCGCGTACTCCGCACCGGCTTCGACTTTCCACTCGAAGCGCTTGAGCTCGTGCGCGGGATCGAGCGCGGCGGGATTTACGCCGACGCCAATCGTGAACTTCGTGGGTGCTCCAATGGCGTTGCCACCGGGATCCAGACCGTGATTCAGCTGGCTCACGAGATTGGTCAGGCCAATTGCGTCAATGTCGAACACCGCGGTTGCGTTGGGATACGGCCCCATCTTGGGTGGGTCGCCGGTGATGAGCAGCAGATTGCGCAAGCCGACGGCCGCAGCCCCCAACAGGTCGCTCAGCATGCCGAGCAGATTGCGATCGCGGCAGCAGTAGTGAATGACGGTCTCGATTCCTACCTGTTGCTCAATCAGCACGCTGGTGAGCAGCGCGCCCATGCGGCTCTGTGCGCGTGGGCCGTCAGGCACGTTCACAGCGTCCACTCCCGCATCGCGCAATGCGGCCGTGTCGCGTAACATCTTGGATGCATCGACGCCGCGCGGCGGAACGATCTCCACCGAGGTGACGAAGTCACCGCGCGCGATCTTCGCGCCCCATTTGGACCTCTCCGCCAGCGGGACGGGTTGCACGCCCAGATTCTCGGGCGGAACGTCGGGTTGCACCTGCCGTCGCTCCCGCGCGGGAACCCGCGGCTGCCTCGGCGAAAGGGGGCGCACGCCTTCTACCATCGCCGCGATGTGCTCGGGCG
>PKVB01000049.1 GCA_003131365.1 Gemmatimonadota bacterium
GACCCCCGGGTCGTCCCTGACGATGCGCCGCGCGGCCATCGTCGCGCTTCCCGCCGGGAGATCGGTGAAGATCACGCGAGCGCCCGTCAGAGCGATCTGTTCGCGAAGCGCGCCCTCGATGTCTTCCGGCGTCATACCCATCATCGAGAGCACGACGAGCTTGTCGGCCAGGCCACAGATCTGTCCGACCGCGGACACCAGTCCGCCGGCGAATTCGCCGTGGCCAACGACTATCGCGCGCGGTTTGTCCGAGCCGCCAGCTACCTCGTCATTCATGATCTTCCTGAAGATAAGCCTTGATGTTGCTCGCGGCCGCGGTCTTCATGCGACCGACAAGCCTTTCGTTGAACGTCTCGGCCGCGTTGATGCCCGAGTAGCGCAACAGGTGATTCAGCGCGATGACTTCGGCGATCACGGTGATGTTTTTGCCGGGGTTCAGAAATACCGTGATCTTGGGCAGCTCGACGCCGAGGATCGTCGTGGTCTCGACATCGAGGCCAAGTCGCTCCACGACGGCGTGCTGATCCCACTCCTCGAGCTGGACCACGACCTCAATGCGCTTCTGCTGCCGGACGGCGCGGATCCCGAAGATCGCCGGAATATCGATCAGTCCCACGCCACGAATTTCCATGTAATGACGCTGCAGCTCGTGGCCGCGCCCAATCAGAACGTCGTTTCCGCGCTTGCTGGTGATGACGAGGTCGTCGGCGACAAGGCGATGCCCACGCTCGACGAGATCGAGCACGCATTCCGATTTGCCGATGCCACTTTTCCCGGTGAAGAAAAGTCCGACGCCGAAGACATCGGTGAGTGAGCCGTGAAGCGAGACGGTCGGCGCGAATTCCATCTCCAGCACCGGCTTGATTCGCCGATAGAACTCCGCCGTTTTCAGCTTGGTCCGGATGAGCGGAACGCCAGCAGCACTGGCGATCTCCTTGAGGCCAACGGGCAGTCGCTGCCCTTTGGTCACGAATACGGCGGGAATGGGGAAGGAAAAGAACAGCTCTAGAATCTTTTTGCGATCCGGGGGAGTGAGCGACTGAAGGTATGTAATCTCGGTTTCACCAAGCACCTGGAGGCGCTCCGCCGAGAAGCGCTTGACGTAGCCCGCCAGCACGAGGCCGGGGCTCGAAACCTCGGGGTTGCCGACGATGCGATCGAGTCCGGAACCGGGCTCCATCTCCTCGAGCTGCAGCGATCCCCGCAGCCGGTCGAGTAGCACTCCGACCGTTACCTTGGGCGCTGGCATCCCCAATCCGTTGTCTTCTGGCTAAGGCGCGTCATTTCGCGACGACTTCCTCCAGATGCGCGAGCGTTTCATTCGCCGAGCGATCCCAGGTGAAGGTTGCGGCGAAGCGCCGGGCCGCGCCTCCGAGCACGTTGACGAGATCCGGCGACTGTACGAGCCCCCTCATCGCCGCCGTCATCTCCTGGGGGTCGTCCGGCGGTACGAGAAACCCCGTCTCGCCATCGATCACCGATTCGCGGATGCCCGGAGAGTTGGCCGCAATCACGGGAGTTCCGCACGCTGCAGCTTCGAGGTTGCTGATTCCCCACCCTTCCTTTGGCGACGCCAACGTCGAGGCCCACGCGCGGCGAAGTAGATGAACCTTTTCCTCCTCGGGAATGAAGCCAAGAAACTTTACCCTGCTACTCAGGTCGAGTGATTTTACCAGACGTTCGAGCTGAGCGCGATAGTCGCCGGTTCCGGCGATCTCCATGGTCGCCTCTGGAACGTTGAGGCCGGCGAACGCCCGGATGACGATGTCCACCCGCTTGTATTTCTTGAGCCGCCCGAGATAGACGAAGAGCGGCGTCGCGGACCGCTCCGCGGAGTTGGGGGTCAGTCGGGTCGAGTCGACGCCATTGTAGATGACACGAATCGAGCTGCGCGGAATACCGCGCTGCACGAGGTCATCAGCCGTGCTCCTGCTGACAGCCTCGAATGGCACGTTGCGATAGAGCATTCCAAGCGGACGCTCGGAGAGCCACACCGCGGCGGCAAGGGGCGCCGGGGCTTCGCGAAATGCAGTCGCGCCGAAGAGATGGTGCACCAGGGCTACGAGATTACGCACGCCCCATAACGGCGTGTAGAGAGGAACCTTGTTCAGGTCCTCGATCACGACATCATAGTCGTTGCGGGCGAGATTCTCGGTGTAATAGCCGCGGGCGAGAAATGGATAAGTGTGGCGAGTGCCGATTCGGTAAACATCGATCCCGTCCAGATTCGAGCGCTGGGGAGCGTTCGGCCAGGAGATGCAGAGGAGGTCGACGGTATGGCCGCGCGCGACGATGCGGCTGAAGATTTCCTGCAGGTGAAGCTCGGCACCGCCGGCCTGCGGGTTTTTGTAATCCTGCCAGTTGAGGACAAGTATCCGCACTAGATCATGCCGGCCTGTCGCGCGAAGGCGTCGAGAACTCCGTTGACGAATCTGGCGCTCGCGGATGTTCCGAACCTCTCGGCCAGCCTCACCGCTTCCTGAATTGCGACGCGCGGCGGCGTCTCTCCCTTCATCAGCTCGGCGGCGCCAAGGCGAAGCACCGACCTTTCGATGGCGCCGAGCCGCTCGAGGCGCCAGTTGGTGGTGAGATCGGCGAGTCGCGCGTCCAGCGCGCCGCCGGCGGTCGCGACTTCTCTCACGAGCAGGCCAGCAAGTCTCCGTTCCTCGGGCGCCACTGCGAGATCGTCCCACACCTGGGCGGCGACCCGATCAAGATTCTTTCCGCCCCGCATGTCGCACGCGTACAACGCCTGAAGGGCCCGCGCGCGGGCGCGGGATTCAATCCGCATCGTCAGGATCCAGGCGACTGTGCAAGTCGACCATCTCGAGCGTGGCCACCGCGGCATCCCACCCCTTGTTGCCGTGCGCGCCACCAGCGCGGGCTTCGGCCTGCTCGTCGGTATCGCAGGTGAGCACGCCAAACCCGATGGGCATCTCCGAGTCAGCGCCCACCACGGCCAGCCCGCGAGACGCTTCACCGGCGATATAGTCGAAGTGCGCGGTTTCGCCGCGGATGACTGCTCCAAGAGCCACGAGGCCGTCGTATCGCTCGCTGGCGAGGAGCCAGCGAGCGGCGATGGGAAGCTCCCACGCACCCGGAACCCAGACGACATCGATGTCCTCGAAGGCGACGACGTACTTGATCAGCGCCTCGAGAGCGCCGTCGACGAGCTTCTTTACGATTGGCTCATTGAAGCGGCTGGCGAGGACGACTATGCGTCGCCCAACGCCGCTCGGCAATCCGTGAAACTCGGCCATCTACGAAGCGAAGAGGTGTCCGAGCTTCGCCCGTTTGGCTTCGAGGTAGCTTGAGTTTTCGTCGTGCGCGATCGAGATGATCGGCACTCGGTCGTCGATGGTCAGCCCGTAACCTTCGAGGCCGACGAGCTTGCGCGGATTATTCGTGATTGGGCGGATGATCCTGAGCCCGAGGTCGAGGAGGATCTGCGCGCCGATGCCGTAGTTGCGGAGGTCAGGCGGAAACCCGAGCCGCTCGTTGGCTTCGACGGTATCGATTCCCTGATCCTGAAGCTCGTAGGCCTTGAGCTTGTTGAGAAGACCGATGCCGCGGCCCTCCTGATCGAGGTACACGATCACGCCCTTCCCTTCCTTCGCAATCATTTTCATCGCGGTATCGAGCTGCCATCCGCAATCGCAGCGGAGAGAATGGAAGACATCACCGGTGAG
>PKVB01000153.1 GCA_003131365.1 Gemmatimonadota bacterium
CGACGAGCAGGAGGACGAGACCGATCGCGCTCGCTTCCAGCACACGGTGCGGCCGAATCCAGCGCATGTAGACGCCCATTATCAACGCGGTCGGAATCGTGAGGCCGATCGTCACGACGCCCCACGGGCTCGCCTTGAGAGCGTTCACGACGACTAGCGCGAGGACCGCGATCAGAATGATCATGATGCCGAAAACGGCGACGAGCGCCGTAAAGCCCGCGATGGGACCGATCTCTTCCTTGGCCATCTGGCCCAGCGACTTTCCGTCGCGGCGCACCGACGCGCAGAGGATCACGAAGTCCTGTACCGCCCCGCCCAGCGCGACGCCGACGATTATCCAGATCGCGCCGGGTAGGAATCCGAATTGGGCCGCGAGCGTTGGCCCGACGAGCGGACCAGGTCCCGCGATCGCCGCGAAATGGTGGCCAAACACGATCCACCGATTGGTCGGCATGTAGTCGCGACCGTCGTTGAGACGCACGGCCGGTGTCGGACGCGCTGGATCGAGCGCGAAGATCCTGCTCGCAATGAACTTGCTGTAGAACCGGTACGACACGGCGTACGTGCATAGCGCCGCCACCAGCAGCCACGCGGCATTGACCGGCTCGCCGCGCGACAGCGCCAGCCACGCAAAGCTGACGGCGCCGGCAGCCGAGACGAAGGACCAGATGAGGATGGTGCGGAGTCGTCGCATCAGAGCGTTGCCCACGTGTGCGATGAAATTGAGTATGCGTTAACTTTCTCCGCAATCCGAACCCCACCCGTTGCGACCCATTCTTCTCATTGCTGCCGCCGCGCTCTCGCTGGCGTGCGCTTCCAAACCGCCCGAGACCGACGCTCCTCCCGTCACGTATCGCCCGCTCGAGCGGATGGCGGGACAGGAGATCCTCGTCCTTCCGGTCCAGTATCTCACCGGTAACGACACCCTCGGCTGGCAGGCGAAGATTCCTGATCGGGCCGCGTTTCTCGCCGACCTCGACGATCAGATCGAAGCCGCGATGAACGCGCGGGGCCTTGGCCGGGCATGGACGTTCGGGCGCGAGGTCGAGCGCGCGTCGAAAATGAACAGCATACTGATGACTGACGCGCGATCACTCTCCGCTGAGTGGCTGCGTGGGCGCGTTCTACCCGAGGCCACGGTGCGCGATCCGTTGGCGCAGCAGGTTCGTGGCCTCGTAGGTCTGAAGGGCTCGCGCTACGCTCTGCTCCCCGTCGAGCTCAGGCTGGAGAACCGTGGGAATGGTACGGGCGTTGCAATTTTGCGCGTCGTGATGATCGATTCGCGCATGGCTCTTATCCGGTGGGTGGGCGAGGTGGTAAGCGATCCCATGAGGACGCTGTCTCCCGCGCTCACGGCGAGTGTCGCGACGCATTTCGCCGATCTCGTCATCGCGCCCTGATCTGACCGCGATCTCGACGCAGGTGCCGTGACGACCGTCTTCCACGTCTCCGATCTGCACTTTGGCTGGCCTGCGGTTCCCGAGCAGATCGAAGCCATCGAGCAGATCATCCAGATGAAGAAGTACGACGTCGTGGCGATTTCGGGCGACCTCTCCCAGCGGGCGAGGGCGGGCGAGTTTCAGAGAGCGGCGGCGTTCATCCGCGACGCCAGAAAGGTGAGCGCGGTCATCACCGTACCGGGTAATCACGACGTCAAGTGGTGGAGGGCGCCGCTTGGGTTGGGCGACAAGTCAAAGGTCTACGAGAACTATCGAAAGTTCATCGACAGGGACCTGGAGCCCGTTCTCCACGTTCCGGGCACGACGTTCGTCGGGATCAACACCGCGCACGGAGTCACGCGCCGCACCCTGACGTGGAACCTGCGCGACATCTCCATCATCGGCGACATCCACAAGCACCAGCTCGACAAGGCGAAGGATCTCTTCGAGACGTCACCACCAACGGACGCTCGCGTCATCGTGATGCACCACTACCCGGTGCGTGGCGAGCTGTCTCAGCGTCACGGGCTCAAGAACACGCAAAAGATTCTCGGGGTTTTCGCCGAGATGGGCGTCGATCTAGTGTGTTGTGGTCATGACCATCAGGAATCGGTGCACTACATCGAGCACACGAGGAAGGGCACAGTGATCTCGACGGCTGGCACCGTCTCCAACAGATCGCGCGGAGGACGGCCCTCTTCGGTCAACGTCATCGAGATCGGATTGGAGACGATCGATGTCACGACGCACATGTGGTCGAAGGAGCATCGCACTTTTGTAAAAGGTCCCCACAAACGCTTCAAGCGGTCGGACTATGTGGCGGCTGTTTAATCGCGACCAGCTCGCGCTGGATCTGGATGACGCGCCCCCAAAAAACGCGGAAGAGCTGAGGGACCGGCTCCGGCGCATCGGGCTCGGCTTGAAGTACCGGGTGAGGCTGACGACGAACCGAACGGTCGTCGTCAGCTACAGCGGCGGCGAGCTACGGATTCACCACAGCTTTCTAGGCGCCAGCGAGGAAGTGTGGAGGGCGATTATTACATTCGTGCACGGGCGGACGCGCGTCGTGCGAAACGAGGCGAGGAAAACGATCCTCGAATTCCCCGTGGCGCGATCGAGTGACCCGCCGCGCCGGAGGCGGTCGCGGGAGCGCACGAACCCCGCGGACCTGCCGCTCATTCGCGAGCTGTCACGCTGGCATGCCGCGTACAACGACGAGCGATTCGGCGGAGCGCTGCGGACGATTCCCATCCGCATCTCGCGCCGGATGAAGAGCCGGCTGGGCCACTACAGTCCGGCCGCTCACGGATGCGAGCCGGAGGTTGTGATCAGCAGGCGGCATATCCGGCGCGACGGGTGGGAGGAGGCGCTGCACACGCTGCTGCACGAGATGGTGCATCAGTGGCAGGACGAGCAGGGGCTGGTCGTCGATCACGGATCGAGCTTCCGGGCTAAGGCGCGCGCGGTGGGGATAACTCCTCTCGCGTGCCGCGCAGTCGCCTGATAGGCAACCTCAGAGTGGGTTTTCCGCTCTTATCTGAGCTAACTTTCTGCCATGACCGATTTCTACAATCTCGATTCCGTGCTCTCCGAAGAGGAGCGCGCCGTTCGTGACACGATTCGCGCGTTCGTCGATGAAAAAGTTCTGCCCATCATCGGCGACTGCTACATAGAAGGAAGATTCCCGAAGGAGCTGGTGCCGGAGATGGCAGAGCTGGGTATGTTCGGGGCAAACTTGCCCGAAGAGTACGGGTGCGCCGGCCTCAACAACGTCGCGTATGGGCTGATCATGCACGAGCTGGAGCGAGGAGATTCGGGCGTGCGCTCTTTCGCTTCCGTGCAGGGCGCTCTGGTGATGTACCCGGTCTACGCCTTCGGTACCGAAGAGCAGAAGCGCCACTATCTCCCGAAAATGGCTAGCGGCGAAATAATTGGATGCTTCGGATTGACCGAGCCTGATTATGGGTCGAATCCGTCGGGGATGATCACGCGTGCCCGCGAGCAGAAGGACGGAAGCTGGGTCATCAACGGCGCCAAGATGTGGATCACCAACGGATCCACCGCGCGGGTCGCGATCATATGGGCCAAGACGGGAGACGACAATAGCGACAAATCGATCCGCGGGTTCATAGTTCCGACCGACGCGCCGGGATTCACGGCGAAGGACCAGAAGGGGAAGCTCTCCCTGCGTGCTTCGGACACGAGCGAGCTGGTGCTCCAGGATGTGAAAGTGTCGGCGACGGCGCTGCTGCCCAAGACAGGCGGCATCAAGAGTCCGCTCATGTGCCTCACGCAGGCCCGTTATGGCATCGCCTGGGGTGCCATGGGAGCGGCGCAGGCGTGCTACGAGGAAGCGCTCGCTTACGCCGGCAACAGAGTGATGTTCGGTAAGCCGATAGGAGGCTTCCAGCTGCAGCAGCAGCGACTGGCCGAAATGCTGACGAAGCTCGTAAAGGGCGAGCTCCTCTGTCTTCATCTTGGGCGGCTCAAAGACGCTGGGACATTCACTCCGCAGCAGGTGTCGCTGGCCAAGCGCAACAATGTGAGCGCGGCCACCGACATCGCGCGTGAAGCGCGCAGACTGCTGGGCGCAAATGGAATACTTGCAGAGTATTCGTCGATGCGGCACATGGCCAATCTCGAGAGTGTGTATACCTACGAGGGTACCCACGACATCCATACTCTGATACTGGGGCAAGCAGTGACCGGATTGAGCGCATTCGAGTGAGAGAAAGCTTGTCTGACGCACATCTGACGGTGGGATTGTAGTATTCGCCGACAGCTGTCGAGCGGAGCGAAAGGGTCCGGGCGCGAGAGGCGTTCGGACCCTTCTCCGTCTTAGTTGGTTACGGGCCTAGCATCTCACGGCGTGTCCTGCCACATCCCCTAACCCCTGAGGAGCCTTAGCCTGACCCGTTCCAGAGTCGCGATCCTGGTACTGTCGATCGCCGTCGTCGCAGCGCCCACCGCGGCGTGGCTCTTTCCGCGCGCACTTCCGATCGTCGCGCTCCGGCAGTCCCTCACCCGAGACGTCGCGCTCGCTCGCGCCGATTCTTTTTTTCGCGTTCACTCGCTCGCGCCCGCCGGCGCGCGAACCGCGGTTCGCTTCGAGGGCAACGACTCGCTCCGCACGTTTGTCGAGCTGGCCGGCGGCGGTCACGATTCTCTGAACGCTCTGGTTCGCGGCAAGGACGTCGCGCCCTTTACCTGGTCGGTCCGCGCGTTCGTTCCCGGCGACCCTCGGGAAGCGCGCGTCCAATTCGCGCCCGACGGCCGCATTATCGGGTTCGAGCGAAAGCTCTCCGAAGCGGATCGCCGGCCCGCTGTGAGCGCTGACTCCGGCCAACGTCTGGCGGAGATTGCGCTGAATACCTGGATCGACGGTAGCGCGAGCCGCTGGAAGCTCGTTACGGCGTCGTACGAAACGAAGAAGACCAGCGGCCGGATCGACCGCACATACACGTTCGAGCGGGTCGACCGACGCGTTGGCGGCGCGCCGATCCGCACCGAAGTCGGAATCGCCGGCGACACTCCGGCTCGTGTCCGGCCATTTGTCGAGATTCCCGAGTCGTTTCGCCGGCGGTACGCGGAAATGCGGTCGTGGAACGAGCTGCTCACGCTGCTGGCCACTCTGGGTTTTCTCGGCATCGCGATTGTCGGCATCGTCGTCCTCACCCGATTCGCGCGTGAGACCAGCGTCCGCTGGCGCGAGCCGATGCTGGTGGGCGCGGTGATCGGCGGGCTCGCGCTCGCCGCCGGCATCAACGAGATGCCGGGAAGCTGGTTCTCGTACGATACCGCGATGCTGCCCGCCACCTTCCGGGCGATGCAGGTCCTTTTTGCGCTGTTGGCTGGCCTCTCGACTGCGCTGCTCGTCGGCTTCACGCTCGCCGCGGCAGAGGCATCCACCCGGCATGCGTTCCCGCGGCATCTCGATTGGTGGAAGCTGTGGCGGTACCGTGGTACGAGGGAGGTCGCGTCCCGTGTTGGAGGTGGCTACGCCGTGGCCGCTATCGGTTTCGCCTACGTCGCGATTTTCTATCTGGTGACTCGGACGCTGTTCGGCTGGTGGGTGCCGAGCGAGCTGCTCGACGATCCGAACCAGATCGCGTCGCCAATGCCCTGGATCTCCGGGATTGCGATGTCCGTAAATGCCGGCGTGTGGGAGGAGTCTCTCTTCCGCGCGCTCCCGCTCTCTCTGCTTTCGCTCTGGATCGGGCGGCGTCCTGGGCGCCGGTGGTGGTTGGCGGCGGGAGTCGTCGCGACGGCGCTCATTTTCGGTTTCGCCCACGCGAACTACGAATCGTGGCCCCCGTATTCGCGCGGAGTGGAGCTCTTTCTCGACGCCTGCTTCTGGGCGGTGCTGTTCGTCAACTTCGGCCTTATCGTCACCGTGATCGCGCACTTCGTGTACGATCTCGTGCTGTTCGGGATATTCGCCGCGACGGGAAGCTCCATCGAATACAGGGTCTCGGCCGCGATCATACTGCTCGCGCTGCTGGCCCCGGCCCTCGTCGTGTTGTGGCGATGGGCGCGGCAGCGTGGCTTCACAACGGCTCCGGAAGACGCCTGGTTCGGGGCGTGGACGCGTGTCGCCGCTCTGGAACCGCGGGCTCCGATCACTGCGAGCCAGCCAGGCGTAATCGCGGTGCGGGCGCGCCGGCTCGCGGTGGCAGCCGCCGTTGCCGGCGTCATCGTCGCCGTGGCCCGGCCGCCCAAGCCCACACTTGGCCCGCAGTTCACGGCCGACCGCCAGCGCGTCCTTGTCGCAGCCGACTCGATGCTGCTCTCGCACGGTGGAAATCCGGCCGGCTGGACGCGCCTCACCGGGACAGGGGCGGACACCCTCGACGCGTGGCCGCGGTTTCTGCGCCAACACA
This sequence comes from Gemmatimonadota bacterium, assembly GCA_003131365.1. Taxonomy (GTDB): domain Bacteria; phylum Gemmatimonadota; class Gemmatimonadetes; order Gemmatimonadales; family Gemmatimonadaceae; genus UBA4720. Next base: position 6,320 of record PKVB01000153.1, read on the forward strand.
AGCTCGTCCCCGAGGCGCAGCGGTTCGCCTCCACTTATGAGCCGCCCACGTGGTGGACAGTCCGCTACGTCCACACGACGGGCAGCGCGGCGCAGCGCACCGAGGAATGGCGCGTCAGGCTGTGGCCGGACGGCAGGCCGCTCGACGCACGCCATCTCATTCCGGATTCCGCGTCCCGCGGTTCAGCCGATTCCGCGGGGCTTCGTCGTATCGCGCTCGCATCTCTCGCGCGCGAAGGGATAGACACATCCAAGCTCAAGGAATCGGAGGTCAAGGAGACAGCACGCCCCGCGAGACGCGATGCTACGATCACCTACACGGACACGGCTGTGAAGCTGCCGGACGGTGCGGCCGCGCATGCGTGGGTGCAGATCGCCGGGGACGAGCCGCTCGTGGCGCGACGTGGCGTGGAGTTGCCGGAAGCATTTCTCCGCGCCGACCGCGCGCGACAGACAAATCGATTGTTGAGCGGGGGCGTGACCATTCTGCTCCTATTGGGACTGGTGGTGACAGGCGCGATCGTCGTCAAGCGCCGCCGCCCGATCGTGCTGGACGACGGGACGCTCGATCGAAAGGACACTCTCATTTTCCTGGGCGTGCTCGTCCTGCTCACGACACTGAGCGGCCTCAACTCCCTGCCGTCGCGGCTCTTCTCGTACGACACGACGCAGACCTGGGGCAACTTCATCGGAACTACCGCGCTCGGGTTCATCCTGTCGATCCCGTTGATACTGTTTATCCTCGGCCTGTGGCTCGCGCTCAGCGCCATGAGACGACGCGTAGGAATTCCGATGTTGGCTGGCGAGCCGTCCACATCTACAAGCAATGACCTGCTGGTCACCGGGCTCGGGCTCGGCGGCATCACTTACGCGATGACACACCTGGATGCGCTCATCCCCCGAACGGGAATGCCACGCGCACCGACGACGATGCTCAATGAGCTGTTGCCATTATTTGCGGGCATCGCCGACATACCCGCGAATGCGCTGATGATGGTTGCGCTGGCCGGCATCCCGTTACTTGTCGTCGCGGGACTCACTCAGCGTTGGAACCTGCGAGCGCTCCTCGTCCTGGCCGTCGTGGTGATGGTGGGTGTGTTGGCGTGGACGTCCGGCCCAGTCAGCGACGTCGACATCGATCCCGCGGGCGTGGCGATGGCCATCGTCGGCCTGGCCGTAGTGTCGACCGCGCTCGTTGTCTGGGGCTCGCTGTCCGGCTGGTCCTGGATCGTCGCGGCGCTGGCATTCCAGGGGTTGGGCGGTCTGCGCAACGCCGCCTATGGGCCGGTGGGGCAGACACGCGGCGCGGGCGCGCTCGCGGTCCTCGTCGCCTCAGCGCTCGTCGCGGTGATCGCGCGTCAAACGGCGCGAAAGCGCGGAGCGACCGAACCCAGTCTGACGCAAGTCTGAGCGCCGGGTGTATACTCTTATTCGACTGCAGTCGAAGCGGAGCGAAGGGGTTCGGACGCGAGAGGCGTCCGAACCCTATTTGTTAGCGCGCGGCCCGTTCCGTTAGAGGTCCTAGGGACGCGCACAACGGGGAGTAGTATCTTTATGTGAAATCATTCACATGGAGATTGCGCGGTGAAGATTGCCGTGTGCGTCAAGCGGGTTCCCGACATGGACGTCCGCTTTCGGATCGGTGCGGACAACATTTCGGTAGATCAGGGCGGCCTCAAATTCGATATCAACGATTTCGATGCGTGGGCGGTGGAAGCCGCCCTGCAATTGAAGGATAAAAACGCCGGGAGCGAGGTTACGGTGATCTCCCTGGGGCCGGATGTGGTACAGGAGACCATCCGAAAAGCGCTGAGCATGGGCGCCGACCGGGGAATCCAGATCAAGGCCGACAAGGTCCCCTTCGATGGACTCGCGATCGCTAAGGCGCTGTCGGCGGAGCTCAAAACCGGCGGCTATGATCTGATTCTCTTCGGAAAAATGTCTCCCGATTCGTCCAACGGAGTCGTGGGCCCCATGGCGGCGGAGCTGCTCGGACTCCCGTGCGTCACCGCTATTTCCTCGCTCGAGATCGCGAATGGCAAGGGCACGGCGAAGCGGGAGCTGGAAGGCGCGCAGGAAATCGTCGAATTCCCGCTCCCCGCGGTCCTCACGGTCGACGAAGGTCTCAATGCCGCGCGCCTGCCGTCTCTCAAGGGAATAATGGCCGCCAAGAAGAAGCCACTCCAAATCAAACCTGCTCTGCTCGCAGAGCCACAAATCACTGTAAGGAAGCTCGAGCTCCCCGCGGAGCGAAAGGCAGGGAGGATTGTCGGCGAGGGCGCGGCGGCGGTGCCGGAGCTGGTCAGGCTCCTGCAGACCGAGGCGAAGGTTCTCTGATGGCGAACGTCTTCGCTTTTGTCGAGACGCGCGGCACCGACGTGCGAAAGGTTGGGCTCGAGGCGGTCACCGCGGCGCGGATGCTCGCTGACAAATCGGGCGGCGGGGAAGTGCACGCGCTCCTTCTCGGCCCGCCGGGAATCGCCGCGAAGGCGTCGCAGATCGGGCAGTACGGCGCCGACGTAATCATTGTAGTCGAGCACGCCGGTCTCGCCAACTACAGTCCCGAGGTCGCGACGGCGACTGCCGCGGATCGCATGAAATCGGGCAGCTACCGCGCCGCGATATTCAGTACGTCGGCGCAGGGGCGTGATCTGGCGCCACGCGTAGCAGCGCGTCTCGGCGTCAGCATCGTCACGGACGTCCTCTCGCTCGAGATCGAAGGCGACTCGATCGTCGTCCGTCATCCGATGAACATCGGGAAGGTGATTGCGACGATCGCGATTGCCGCCAAACCCGCGGTGATCGCGATGCGTCCAAACGTCATCGCTCCAGCCCAGAATGAAAAAGCGGGACGCGTGGAAAAAGCGCAGCCGGCAATCGATCCGGCGTCCGCGCGCGTGAAAGTGATCGAGACGCGCCAGGGCGGCGGCGGCAAGCTCGATCTCGCCGAAGCTCCGGTCGTCATCGCCGGTGGACGCGGTCTCAAGGCGGCGGAGAATTTCAAGCTGGTCGAAGACCTCGCCGCGGCCTTCGGAAACGCGGCGGTGGGTGCCACGCGCGCCGTCACCGACGACGGCTGGCGGCCGCATAGCGATCAGATCGGACAAACGGGACGACTGGTGAGTCCACAGCTCTACATCGCGGTCGGAATCTCCGGCGCGGTACAGCACCTGGCTGGCATGCGCACCTCGAACACCATCGTCGCCGTCAACAGGGACAAGGACGCGCCGATCTTCAAGGTCGCCGACTACGGTATCGTCGGCGATTTGTTCGAGGTGATTCCGGCGCTCACCGAAGCGGTGCGCGAGGCGAAGAAGCACCACTGATGGCCGCCCGCGCCGGAAATGTTCTCCCGAGTGCGCATCAGGCGCCGCTCCCCATGGAACGGCTGATCCTGACGGAGCCGCCCGACACCGAGGCGGTGCCGATGGATGTTCTCTTCGTCGGGGGCGGACCGGCGGGAATGGCTGGAGCGATCGCGCTCGCCAGGCTGGTCAAAGCCGATAACGAGGCCGGCGGAGATCTCGGCGACATCCAGATCGGCGTGCTCGAGAAAGCCGGCGCCCTCGGCGAACATTCGTTGTCCGGGGCCGTCGTCAATCCGATCGCCTTTCGAGCGCTCTTCCCAGAGCTCAAGGACAAGGATCTTCCATTCCGCGCGCCGGTGGATGGAGAGCGGGTCTATTTCCTGACTGGAAGCCGGGCGGTGAGGATCCCGACGCCGCCGACGATGCAGAATCATGGCTACCAGATCGGGTCCATCTGCGAGATCGTGCGCTGGCTGGGCGAAAGAGCGGAAGGTCTTGGCGTCAACATCTTCACCGGGTTCCCGGCGGCGTCGCTCTTCACCGAGGGCCAGCGGGTGATTGGCGTTCGGACCGCCCCTTCGGGCCTGGCGAGGAGTGGTGATCCGGGAAGCGGCTACGCCCCGCCGACGGACATCACGGCGCAGATCACGGTGCTGGCGGAGGGAACGCGCGGAACTCTCTCGCAGGCGTTACTCGAGTGGCAGAAGATCTCGTCCGACAACCCGCAGATCTTTGCGCTCGGCGTGAAGGAGATCTGGGAAACGCTCAAGCCGCTCGACGCCGTCGTGCATACACTTGGCTGGCCCCTTCCTCGGGATTGTTTTGGCGGCAGCTTCATGTATCCGCTCAGCCGAAATCTCGTCGCGCTGGGACTCGTCGTCGGGCTCGACTACAAGCGCACGTCGGACGACGTGCACGAGATGCTGCAGCGGATGAAGTTGCACCCGCTCTTCCGCGATCTGTTCGAGAGCGGCGAGATGATCGAGTGGGGAGCGAAGACGATTCCGGAAGGCGGCTACTACGCCATTCCAAAGCGCCGCCACGGCGACGGACTCATGATCGTCGGCGATTCCGCCGGCTTCGTCGAAGTCGCGTCGCTCAAAGGAATCCACTATGCGATGCAGTCGGGCATGTTCGCCGCGCGCGCGGCGTTTGATGCGCTGAAAAGAAAAGACACCTCGTCTTCGTCACTCAAGGCCTACGATGCGATGGTGGATGAAAGCTTCATCGCGAAGGATCTCTACCGCCGTCGCAACATGCGCCTCGCATTTCAGGAGAGCAACTTCTACGTCGCGGGTTTCAAGGCCGGTCTCATGACGGTGACTGGCGGCGCGTTGCCCGGTAGCAAGATCAAATCACACAGCGATGCGGAGGTCCCGCGCGAGGCGGTGCCGCCGGAGCCGTTCGTGCCAGATGGGAAGCTCACCTTCAGCAAGCTCGATGCGGTTTTCAAGTCGGGCAACGCGACCCGCGACGACATTCCATCGCACCTCATCGTCGGGTCCGACATCACGCCCGAAGTCGCGGAGCTGTACACGCACATGTGTCCGGCCGGCGTTTACGAGCGGGACGGCGAGCGGCTGGTCGTCAGCCCCGCCAACTGCATTGACTGCAAGGCGACGGACGTGATCGGGCCGCGGTGGACGCCCAGGGAAGGCGGGAGCGGGCCGAAATATCGACAGATGTGATCGACTAACCGCGTCCGATCTCGTAGATATCGATCTTCTGCTTGATCTTCCCGGCCTCGAACGGCCGGGTTTCTTTTTTCTGGATCTCGAGCCTGTGGATGGCGCACGCCTCGACGAACACTGGCGCGGCGACGCGGCCCGGGTCGGCGATCAGCGCGACCCCGCCCGGCGCCAGCAGCCGCAAGAGAAGCACGGGCAACAACTCGGCGTACTCCTTCTCGTACAGCACGTCGGACGCGAACACCAGATCGAATGTCCCCAGATCCTCGGGGAAATGCCTCCAATCCACCATCCTGGTGCGCGCCGTCGTTCCGAGATTCCGAAAGACATTCGCGCGCGTGACATCGAGCGCGTCCTCGTAGTAGTCCGTTGACAGGACGTCAAATCCCGCGCTCGTCGCCGCCAACGTGCTCAGACCGACGCCGCAACCAAGCTCGAGCGCGGTGCGTCCCGCGCCCGTGAGCTCCAGCAGCTTTTCCGCGAGGACAATGGACGACGGCCACACATCGGCCCAGTAGGGAAGCCGCTCGTCCATGACGAAATCCTCTTCGCGAATTAGATCGTCCGCGTTCGCGGGCTTGAGGATGCTGAATGTGCGCTCGTCTATGGTTGCGTCCTCAATCGAAGTTCGGAAACGCCGAGTGAGCGAGACGACGAGCGCGTCACCATCGAGGACGGCGCTCTTGCCGAGGTTCGAGAGATCTCCGGCGTCGATCACAGCGAGAACGCCGACGTCTCTTCGAGGCTCTGATCGAGCATCAGCGCGTTGAGCTGTGATCCCTTCGCGACCTTCGGCGAAGTAGCAGGCACGATCAGCAGCGCGTTCGCCCTCGCCATCGACGTCAGCGCCCCCGAGCTCTGCTGCCCCGTAAGACGCGCGACGAACGCTCCATCATGATTCCTCGTCACGATCGCGCGCAGAAAATGGGTGAGCTTGGCGCTGATCTTCACGTCTTCCTCCACGGTCACCGTCATAGTCCGGCGGAACATCGCCGAATGGCCCTGCATCTTCCTCAGCGCGGGCCGGACGAACAGCTCGAAGCTCACCATCGCCGACACCGGATTGCCCGAGACTCCGAGCCACGGGACATCATTGAGCATTCCAAAGGCCAGCGGCGCGCCCGGTCGCATTTTCACCTTCCAGAACTTCAGCTTTCCTCCCAAGGCCGCGAAGACGCTGCGCGTGTGGTCGAGATCGCCGACCGAGACGCCCGCCGATGTGAGGATGAGATCACAGTCGCTCGCGCTCTCGAGTTTTCTCTTCAGCGACGCTTTGGTGTCGGCGGCGATTCCGAGGTCGACGGGTTCTCCGCCGGCGACACGGGTCAGTGCGTCGAGTGTGTAGCTGTTCGACGAGACGATTCTGCGCTGCGCGATCACTTCGTCGAAATCGTCTATGTCGACCAGTTCGTTCCCGGAGCTGATGATCGCGACCCGCGGCCGCTTGAACGCCTTCACCTGCGCCACGCCGCTCGATGCAAGCACGCCCATCAGCGCCGGCCTGACGGGAGTTCCGCGCCTCGCCAGCACATCGCCGCGCTGATAGTCCTCGCCCGCCTGCCGGATGTTCTTCCACACGTCAGCGGCTTGGCGAATCTCGACCTTCGCGCTTCCGCCGTCGGTGTGCTCTTTTCGAATGACGGAGTCCGCACCCTCGGGCACCGGCGCGCCCGTCATGATCCGCATCGCCTCGCCGCGCTTCAACGGTCTCGGGGCAAACTCGCCTGCTGCTATCGTCGCCACGACGCGCAGCTTCACCGGCTCGCCGCTCATGACTGGAGTGATGTCCGCCGAGCGAACCGCGTAGCCATCCATCGATGAGTTGCTCCACGGAGGCATCGTCACCGTCGCCGAGATGTCCTCGGAGCAAACTCGCCCGAGAGCCCGACGCAGCGGAACCGATTCGACGTCGAGCTGCCTGATCTCGGCCATGATGCTCTCGCTGGCTTCCGCGACAGTCAGCACGGGCTGATCATGGCGGCGGCGCTTGGAAGTGGACACAGGACGTCAGTGCGCGCGGTAGGCTGCGAGCGCGGAAGCGATTTGGTCCGCCACGTCTGTGACCGCGGAGCTCGGCGTCGTCCAATTGTTGGCCAGGATGCTGAAGATGAGGCGTTCGCCATCGGCAGTCGTGACGTACNNACCCGGAAAGCGAACGCGCCGCCGCGATCGAGCCGGTTTTCGCGTGCACGTTTCCCTCGGCCGGCGTGCCCTTCATTCTGTCCTTGAGAGTGCCGTCGACGCCGGCAATCGGCATGGCGTTGTAGTAAACGGCGAACGCGGTGTCCTGCTGAATCTTGTCGAGCACTTTCACGATCGTCTCCGGAGAAACGAGATCGTGGCGCGAAAGTCCGCTGCCGTCGCGGATCACGAAGCCGTCGGACTGCGCGCCCCAGGCGACCAGCTGTTGTCCAACTATCTTCCGCGCGCTGTCGGATGTCCCCATTCCTCCTCGCTCGAGCCCAATCGTCTTGAACAAGATCTCCGCGATCTGGTTCTGCGACGGCTTCATGAGGGCCGGGATGATGTCCCGCATGGGAAGGGAGACGAACGTGAACAGCGTGTCCATCTTGAAGGGTGTCGGCACAATGCTGTCGATGATCCCCGCTTCAACCGTGATGTGCCTTCGCACCAGTGCGTCGTTGAGCGCGTTGAGGTACCCCGTTGCCGGATCCTTTGCTGGGCCCGAGTAGAGACTGTCGCGCACGGTGTCAGGCGGGGGACGCAGCGTCGTCGGCGCCATTCCCTCGTTGAAAATCAGCTCGTCCACGCCGGCGCCGTAGTATTCGCCGAGGTCGTCCCACTCCCAGCCGTAGCCGTGGATGGAGTCGGGGAAAGCGTTGCCGACCCGCGCGAGCGAGCCCGTGATCTGTCTGATTCCATGAGCGCGAATCGAGTCGGCGAGCGCGTCCATCACGGTTGTCGCGATGCCCCTCATGTTGTCGCTCACGGTCGGGTCGCCGCGCCCGATCACCAGCAAGTCTCCGTCGAGGAGAGAGTCGCGCACCTCGCCGCTGGCGAGAAACGTCGTCTTATAGGTGTAGTCCGGCCCCAGCAGGGTGAGCGCCGCCGCGGTGGTGATGATCTTCATGTTGGACGCCGGCATGAACAACTTGCCCGCGTTCTTCGAGTAAAGCGTGTCGCCGGTGCGTGGGTTGACGATCAGCACGCCCCAGTTCGCGTTTCTGAATACCGCCTGGGATGTCAGCGAGTCGATCACGTGCCCGAGCTCGGCCCGCTGTGACGCGGGGTGAACGCTTCTCATCACCGTCACGCAGGCAGTGAGAGCGAACAGCGCGACCGTGCTTACAAGCGCGCGCGCGACCCGGCGTTTGAAAAAGTCCGACACGATTGTGAGTTACTCCCTGCTATAGGTAGCGCTCAGGCTGTCGTCTTCCCCGACGGTGACGCGCATCACTCTGGCCGGCTTCGGCAGCTCCTTCTCGACGCGCTCGAACACGTAGCGCGCGAGATTCTCCCCGGTTGGCACGAGCTTGCCGTCCGCGAATTCCGCTACGTCGAGATTGATGTTGCGATGGTCGAAGCGGTCCTTCACCTGCTCCTTGAGGATCCGGTCGAGGACGCCGAGATCAACGACGAATCCCGTCTTGTCGTCGATCGGGCCGCTGACTGTGATGTCGCACACGTAGCTGTGCCCATGAAAGTTCGGCCACGCGCAGGCGCCGAAGGTGCTGGCATTCTTCTCATCGCTCCACTCTGGGCGGCTGTAGCGATGCGCGGCTGAGAAGGAGATTCGTCTGGTAAGAGAAGCGCTCGGCATCCTTTAATTTGCGCAATGCCGAGCGCTGGTGCCTAGTGATCGTCGTTCATCACGTCTGGGGTTGCGTCAGACCCGCTGAGGCCTTCTGGCGTCGGGCCATCGGGTGGATTCCACGGAATCCCTCCCTCGATCGCTTCCTGCACGTCGGTTGTTCCGAATAGCTCCGAACGGAGGTCCTCGTGCAAGTGCTGGGCTTCCGGGTCCTCGGTACGTGCACGACCACCGAGCAACAGTCCTTCGTGCAGCTCTTCGTCAACCAGGTGCTCGTCGATGGCTTCGGGACTCTCGGCGCGTCTGATGGGGTCGACGACAATGTTGTTCCGGAGATTTTCGAGGCCAATCAGATCGGTGACCACGTGCTCTGCTACGCGAGCCTCTTCCTCGGTCCCGACGCGCCCTGAGAGAGTGACGACCCGATCGCGAACCGACACCTCGACATCATCCGGATCGAACAGGAGCTGTTGGTCGAACGTGTCGCGGATGAGCGCGCGCAGTTCGTTGTCGCTCAGGTCGTCGGTATCTCTGATGTCCTCGTAGTCCTTTTCCACACTGTCTCCGTGTCCGCCCACGGAGGAGCGGTTCAGGTTACCGGAAGAACAGCAGCGATGCGCCGAGAGTCAGAGCGCGACTGGTCTTCCAGAATGAACGGGCCTGGTTGCCGGTTACGGCAGCCGTCCCGCCAATGGGATTCACGTAGTACGCGGTCGGATATTTCAGCTGGTAAAGGTAGTCATTCCAATCAAATGTCAGCTGGAACCGCCCGCCCGGGACGTACCTGAGCCCACCGCCAAATGAAAATGCAAACGGGGTGCCGAAAGTGTACGGATCGGATGCGACCTGGCAGCCGCACGCTGCTATTCCGGCGCCAAGGTCTATGACCGGCACGATGTGGTGGAAGCTTTTTTCCCCCGTGAGATTCAGAGCGAGATCGATGTCAAAGAGGTTGACCGAGACGTTCTGCTTTCCGAGCTGGCGCGCGGTTCCGGTCTTGGTGGGATCGATCGCAAAACGCTCGGTGTTGACGTGCGACCAGCGCCCCACCATGAACGCGGGGCCGCCAACGTGAACCTGATAGCGGATTCCGAACATTTGACCGTCGCCGGGCGCGATGCCGATGGGATCCTTGCCGGCCGTGTACTGACCGCCGAAGAACGTGAACTCCTGGCGGGCTTCCAGATCCCTGTAGGGGCTGTTATCAGGAAGATGTCCGACCTGCGCGCGCGCGGTCGCCGCGATACAAGCAAGCGCCAGAGCGCTCAATAGCTGCTTCACTAATCCACTCCAAGATTGACGCCGGTCATCTCCGCCGGCTGCTCGATACCGAGCATTGATAATATAGTTGGCGCGACATCGCAGAGAGCGCCGCCCGAGCGCACTCGCTGCTCCTGCTCCCAGTCGACGACGACGAGCGGAACCGGATTGGTAGTGTGCGCGGTGTGCGGACCGCCCGTTTCCGGATCGATCAGCATTTCCGCGTTTCCGTGATCGGCAGTGACGATCAACCTGATCCCCGCGCTCTCGGCGGCCTTCAGAACGCGCGCCAGGCATTGATCGACGGTTTCCACCGCCTTGATCGTAGCCGGAATCGATCCGCTGTGACCCACCATGTCCGCATTCGCGTAGTTGCAGAGAATGAAATCGTGCTCTCCCGACGAGATGCCCGTCACCAGCGCGTCGGTCACCCCCGCGGCACTCATCTCCGGCTTGAGGTCGTACGTCGCCACCTTGGGGCTCGGCACCATGACGCGGTGCTCGCGGGGAAACGGGGCTTCAACGCCGCCGTTGAAGAAGTAAGTCACATGCGGGTACTTCTCGGTTTCCGCCGTCTTCAGCATGTCGAGCCCACGCGATGACAAGACCTCGGCGAGAATCCGCGACATCGACGTGGGCGCGAACGCGACCGGAACATCGAACGTCTTGTCGTAATTCGTGAGCGTCGTGACCATGACCTCGGGGCGCCGCGAGGCGTTAAAGCCGTCAAAGGCCGGATCGATCAGCGCGCGAATGATCTGCCGCATTCTGTCCGAGCGGTAGTTGAAGCCGATCACCGAGTCGCCGTCCTTCATGGACGCCACTGGTTTTCCATTCTCTGTGACGACCACCGGCAGCATGAACTCGTCGGTCTTGCCGGACTCGTACGCCTTGCGAATGGCGTCGAGCGGATCGGTGACGGTTGTTCCCTCGCCCAGTACAATGGCGCGGTACGCGAGCTCCGTCCGCTCCCACCTCTTGTCGCGGTCCATCGCGTAGTAGCGGCCCGAGACGCTCGCGATCTTCGCGGGCGAGCCGATCTTTCGGATCTGACCGATCAGCTCCTGCATGAAGCCGAGCGCGGATTTGGGGAGGGTGTCGCGTCCGTCGAGGAAAGCATGAATCGCAACGCGCTCAACGCCCTCTCGCTTCGCCAGTTCGAGCAGGGCGAGAAGGTGCTTGTCGATTGCATGAACGCCGCCCGAGCCGACCAGCCCCATGAGATGCAACGTGCCGCGTAGCCTCTTCACGTGCCCGCATGCGCCCACGAGGGCGGGATTGGAGTAGAAGCTTCCGTCGGCGATGGCCGAAGAGATGCGTACCAGATCCTGCATCACCACGCGTCCGGCGCCTAGATTCAGGTGTCCGACCTCGCTGTTGCCCATCTGGCCTTCAGGCAGGCCGACGCGAAGTCCGGATGCTTCGAGCAGCGTGCGCGAGCCGCGGCCCCAGAGCGAGTCCCAGGTCGGAGTGTTGGCGAGTGCGATTGCATTGCCCGCAGTTTCGGGGCGGTAGCCCCATCCATCGAGTACGATGAGCGCGACTGGCCGCGCGCGCTGTGACTTGACCATTATATCTGTAATGTAATCCTACCCCGACGAGAGGCGCGAAGAGAAACGATGGAAATCTTCAGACCTAAACAGGAGACCGGCCCGGAAACACGCCGCAAACCCGACCGCTCCGGAGAAGGCGACCGGCGCCGCGGCACCTGGCGCGATTTCAGGCGCGCCTATCCGGGATTCGTCTTCGTCCTCGGACTCGGCCTGTTCGCGATGATCGCCGTCGACGGCTGGCTCCTCGTCAAGCGGGTGAAATACAACCAGGACGTGAAGTCGCTCCGGGATCACATGTCGCAGGCCGAGCGACAGCGGTCGGATTTGATCGTGCAGTCGGAGCAGAACAAGCTTCGGATCGCGATCGAGTTGGCCAAGCGGCAGGCGAAGTTCGACAAGAAGCTGCATCTGAATGTGTCGGTCGACAGCTCGCGGATGTACCTCACGCGTGATGGCGCGGTGCTGCGCGAAATGCCGGTGCAATTCGGGCCGGAGCGAACGCCGTCCGAATCGTCGGACTCCCTGCCGGCGGCGATTCCGCGCGGAGAGCGCACTGTCGCGGATCTCTCCGACACGAAGATCACNNAAGATCACGCTCGACGGCGGGGCCCAGATACTGTCGTCGGAGAGCGCTCAGCTCGCCAACGATTCGACCGCGATCCCACCCGGATCGCTACGCATCAGCATCGTGGACATGAAGGCGATAAAGCCGGACCTTAATGCCGGTATGAAGGTATACTTCTACTGAGCAACGCACCCCTCAGTCAACAGCGCAAACGAGGAAGCAAATGGGAGTGAGCAGAATCTTTTCGTACGGCGGCAAGACGGTCTGGTTGCTGATCACCGGGTTCATCGTCGCGGCGATCCTCAGCGTCATGCTGCTCACGAAAACCGCCGAGCTCCGCTACCAGCGCGACGTCAACCGCATGGTCTACAACGACAACCTCGGTGTCCTCAACGAGGTGAAGTCGAAGCTCGGCATGACCGGCGACAGCCTCAAGGCGCTTCTCAACGAAACGGCGGGGGAGGCGACGAACCAGCCGTACATCGTCGTGAGCATGGCAGACCACCACCTCTGGTACAAGCAGGGAAAGGACGTTTTGTTCGAGGCAGCGGTGGCGACCGGCAGCGGCAAGGAGCTGGTGGGCGGATCGACCGGCCAGTGGCGCTTCGAGACGCCCCGCGGACGGCTCACGGTTAAGGGCAAGGATGAGGATCCGGCGTGGGTTCCACCCGACTGGCATTACGTCGAGCAGGCGCACAAAAAGGGACTTGGAATCGTGCGCCTCGATCAGGGTGAAAAGATTTCGACTGGCGATGGAGTCCTCACCACTCAGAACGGCGAAGTCGTGAAGCGTTACAACAATGGCAGTACGGTGTCTTTAGGTGGAGGCGTCGAAGGAAAGGAGATCGTCGCAAATGGGAACATCGTCATTCCGCCTTACGGTACTACCGCCCGCAGGTACATGGGCGTGCTGGGAACGCGCCGACTGGAGCTCGGCGACGGCTACGGAATTCACGGGACCGATCACCCCGAATCGATCGGGCAGTCAGTGAGTCATGGCTGCGTCCGGCTGCGGAACGAGGACATCGAGCGGCTGTACCCGATGGTCGCGGTCGGTACTCCAGTCTACATCTATTAAGAACGCCGCTTGGAGTCTGGAGTCGTAGGAGAGAGACGGGATCATCCGACCGGCGAAGAGCTCGAGCTTCCCGATGATCTCCCGGTTCGAAAGCGCCATACCGCGCGGATCGTCTGGATCACGGCGGCGGTCGTCGCCCTTGTCGGCGCGTTCCAGTTCCTGCAAGCCGCGAGCGACGCCACCGACAAGCCGATCGGGACATTCGTCCGATCCGTTGTCCCCCTGGCGGAGCCGTCCGCCAGCGCGTTTGGAGCGAGTGGGGAGCTGAAGCTCGCCTTCGCGATGCCGTCGGAGGAGATCTCGTATCCGCTCGACGTGCACGGCGATCCAACCGCGCTGCAATACGCGTGGATTCGAAATGGTGATTCGACGCTGGCGACCGAGGCGCAACCTCTCACCGGAGACAAAGTCTCCGCGCCCCCCAATGCTGGCTTCTACAGGCTCGCCCTCATGAAGGCCGGCCAGAAGCGCGCGGTCGAAGGTCTGACCCTCGCGGTCCTGGTTCCGTTCGAGGAGAAAGAGGGCGCGATGCTCCACGGCTATCGCATCGGCATGTATCTGGCGGAGCGCGTGCGTGGGAAGACGCCGCCGCCGACGGGATTTCTCCAGATCACCCCTGCCGACGTCGACATTCCTATCACCAAGCACCTGAAAGTCGGTGACTTTCTGAACCACGACCAGCAGGGCGTGTGGCCGAGCTTTGCCGCGGTGAATCCGAAGCTGCTGGACAAGCTGGAGCTGGTGATTCAGGAGATCGCTCGGTGGCACGGCGACAAAGCCATTGCCGACATCGAGATCGATGTGCACTCCGGATTTCGCGCCCCCGAACACAACCAAAGGGTTCGGCGCGCGGCGAGCGACAGTCAGCACCAATACGGCGACGCCGCCGACGTGGCAATAGACGCCAATGGTGACGGAAAAATCACCGCGATCGACAGCCGCATGGTAGGTTTGGCAGTGGAGATCGTCGAGCTCAAGCACCCTGATCTCGTGGGCGGACTCGGCATCTACACTACCGGGCATTCCAGCACGAATTACGTGCATATTGATGTAAGAGGCAGACGGGCGCGGTGGCGGGGAGGCGGGTGACGACACTGCAACTGAACGCGATCCGAGATGTCAGAAGCGTAGTTGCTAGTCGTCGGCAAGAGACATGCGACGTTACTATGTGGCGCTCATCGCACGCGAAAGGGAGAACGAAACACAATGAACGACATTCTGCGTGAGCGGCTTATTCGCAAGCTCGATACGCTGCCCGAGGAAAAGATTTATCAGATCCTCGACTACATCGACTTTCTGGAGTCGAAGTACGCTCCGAAGCTGTCGACCGCGCCCAATCCGCTGAAGCGGTTCGCCGAGGGCGTGGAGGACACGCTGCGCGCCGGAAGAATGTCCGCCGGCGTGATCGGCGGAACGATGAGTGTGATGAACAAAGCCGTTGGCGTGGTGACCGATGTGGCGAACGCTGGCAAGTCAGTTGCAACGGAGATTGCGGGGGTTGTGTCGTCGGTGACTTCCTCGAGGTCGCCAACGCAGGCCGGTCCGGCCGGTCCGGCTGCGACGACAACGCCACCGGCATCACCGTCGGTCCAGAATCCGCCCCCACCACCTCCGGGAGATCAGCGTAAGTGAAGAGTCAATCCTCGCGTTCCGGCACGGCCTCGGCGCGAAAGCGTCGCCCGACAGGGAGTGCCACGGCTGCCGCTGCGGCCTCGCGCGCGCAGGCGCGTGCGCGCGAAGCGCGGGATGACGATGGGCCATCGGTCTCTTCGCCGAGAGCGGGTGCCAAGCGCACGCTGATGTCGACGGTCAAGGATCTGCCGAATTTTCTCAGGCTGCTCGGCGGGTTGCTGACGGATCGGCGCGTCTCGAACACCGACAAGCTCCTCGTCGCGGGCGCGATCGCGTACATCGTGATGCCGATGGACTTCATCCCGGACTACATCCCCTTCCTCGGCGAAATAGACGATTTGTTCGTGCTCGTTCTGGCCCTCCAGCGACTGATCGCAAATGCGGGACGGACGGTGATCCAGGATCACTGGATGGGCGATCCGAGCCAGCTCAAGGAGCTGGATCTCGAGCGCATTCTGGTTGCGGCGGCGTTTTTCCTGCCGCGCAGGATCAGACGGCGGTTGCGGACCCTTGGGCGGGATTTCTAGACCGGTCGTTCTCGTCCTGGCATCGCTCGCCCTGAGCGCTTGCCGCAGCGCCAACCCAAAAGATGTGGTGAGGATGGCGGGAGGCTGCACGACGCAGGTGCGCGCCAAAGGGCCGGTGCCGCGGCTGCCTCGGAGTCCTTCGCTCAAACCGGGTTTCGGCGCCGTTGTCGGTACTCTCGCGGATTCCGGTGGCGCGCTCCCGCACTATCCCATTCTCGCTACCACTCCCGGCGACGCTCCCGACTCACCGCACGCTTCCGCGACCGCGGACAGCGTGGGAGGATTCGTGTTCGACGCTCTCCCTCCGGGGCAATACCGGCTGTTCGTCCGCGCCTTCGCGCATCGTCCCGATTCAACTGAGATCGAGGTCGCGGCTGGGCGGGTCGATACGGTGAATTTGTCGCCTCAGTTCTTTGAGTGCGTCCGCTAGGCCTCTTGAGCGTCTGGACCGAGGGTTTGCCCAGGAACCGATTTGCGCCGCTGTCCGTTAGCTTTAGATGAAGTTGTGCCGGGCACGGAGCCGGGCCGCCCAGTTTCATCGCCCAAGCCCCACACCTATGGCTACCGGGTCGGCCGTCGCACCTAACGTAGGTCGCGGCTGACGACCAAATTTCGAGTGCAGCTTCGGCCCTGCTTCGCCCCATTTATTATCGCACTGACTATGGACGACCAAAACAAGCCCCTTGCCCCCTGGACAGCCTCACGGAGCGCGAAAGAGAAAAACGTCGTGCAACGCGCCGTCACTGCTCTGCTGGATCAGCTCGCCCCCGAACGGGTTCTCAAGCGCGGTGATCAGCTTCAGCTCACTGTCGAACAGCACCGGACGCCAAATGGATGCGTGCTGCAGGCGCCGACGGCCGCGGTAAGCGTGTCGTGGTTCTCCAAGACGGGGAAGGATACGCCTCTGGGGGAGCTGCACGTCATCGTGTGGAGCGGCACCGTCTCTCGGCGGGGCAGGGCTGCCAACCCGGAGGGCGCCAAGATCCTGAAGGAGCTGGTGTTGCTCCCCATCGAGGCGCCATCCACGGATTACGTGTGGCGCGCGGCCGACGGAACTGAATACGATACTGCTTCTCTGGCCGCGAAGTGCATCGCGCTCCTGGAGGAGCAGATCTGAGCCATCGCCGTAGCGGGTGAACGCGAGCATGCGCCGAATTTTGGCCCGGAGGTTTTCGTGAGGCGCTTGGTGGGTTTCGGGGTTGTGAATGCAGGAGTGGCGCTCTTGTTAAGCGGTTGCAGCGCGCGCCCCCCCATTATCGAGGCCACGCCGAATGGCGCCGTAGTTCGCAGCGCTCGCACCGGCTTGTACACCAAGGCTGTCCTCACCAAGAAAGAGCCGGACACGCTTCTCGCCGACGACGGCACCATTTGTCGAGTCCCGGCGGATCGGTTTCGGGATACCGCCGTCCACACTCTCGTGTACTGCAACTGGCAGTAGTTAGTCACACGCGAGCGCCTTGATGCGCTGCTCGGTCGTTTGCCGTTAGCTTTTGAATTGTTCGCCGATTTCTTTCCCGACTTCTCGGAGAGATGCAACGTGAAGAATCGCTCGCGCGCAGTCGTTCTCGTTCTGTTCATGTCGGCTGCCGCCGGTGCGCAGTCCACGCCGCCCGCTCAACCGACCGCGGAGCAAATTGCCCAGCGATTGGCGCAGGAGGAGCAACTCCACAACGATTGGGCGAACCTCCATAAATACCGCGAAGCGAACGCCAAACTCTCCCCGCCCGTGAACGACGAAAACCGCGTAGTCTTTTTCGGCAACTCGATCACCGAGGGATGGGCGCGCTACTTCCCCACTATGTTCCCGGGCAAGCCGTACATCGGCCGCGGCATCAGCGGACAGACGACGCCCCAGATGCTCGTCCGCTTCCGGCAGGACGTGATCGACCTCAAACCAAAAGCCGTTGTGATCCTTGCCGGCACCAACGACATCGCGGGAAACACCGGACCCTCGACGATCGAGATGATCGAGGACAACCTCGCCTCGATGGCGGAGCTGGCGAGCGCGAATGGAATTCGCCCAGTGCTTTCCTCGGTGCTTCCGGTTTACGACTATCCGTGGAAGCCGGGCTTGCAGCCGGCGCCGAAGATCATCGCGCTCAACAAGTGGATGAAGGACTACGCCCGCACGCACGGCGCAGTGTATCTCGACTACCACTCCGCCATGGCCGACGCGCGCGGGGGAATGCGCAGCGAGCTCGCGTCCGACGNNGGAACCGAGGCGGGATACCGGATCATGGCGCCGCTCGCGGAACAGGCAATCGCTGAAGCGCTGCGCGTCAAACGATAGTGCGCTGGGCAGAATTGAAAACGACGGTGGAGATGCCGCTCAGTTGAATCGCGTCGCCCTCCAGAGCCGCACGCCAGCCGCCGCCAACATTGCGAGCGTCACGATCACCAGCCCGGCAGCCCACCCCCACGCGACCGCGAGCTGGGGCGCGCGGGCCATCAGCGCAAAACCGACGATCGTCGCCGTCGCCACGCTTCCCACCAGCCAGTCTATCCACGTCCGCCCGCGAACGATCGAGCTCGCGTCCTTGCCAGCGATTCGCGATCGCGTGTACTCGGGATCGACTCCGTAACGCTCACCCTCGCTCGCCGCCGCCTTTTGCCAACGCGCGTGCTCGCTCCCACTAACCGACGAAAGCGCGATGACCCCGGCGCCGACCGCCATCACGATCGAGCCGCCGATGACCTGCGCCAGCACCGAATGGGAAGCTCCGCGCAGCTCGCCGAAAACGAGAATCCCCCACAACAGTCCCCACAGCTGATTCGTGTTCGAGAGAGGGATCCCGCGCGTGATCCCCGCGTATTTGACGGCGTACTGTTGAAACAGATCTCCGACGACCCAAACGAAACCGCCGGCCAAAAGCCAGAACAGCACGTGACGCGCGCCTGACAGCTGGCTCCAAAGCGGGCTCACGCCGCCCGAGTATGTGACGGCAAGTGCCGTCATCATGCCCAGCTCTCCAACTGTGAAGAACGTGATGAATGAGAGCGGGCTCATCCCTGTGAGATAGGCTTTGCGATAGGGGATATACATCGTTCCCCACAGCACCCCCGCGGCTAGCGCGGCGGCGACTCCACGAACCGCATCGCGCGCCGGCACCTGCGCGGCGGATGCAATCGCCAGCGCGGTCGCCCCGGCGAACATCAGCGCGGCGCCCCCGAGGACGCCGACCCAGCGGCGCCAATCCGCGCCCCGCAGCTCCTGGAAGAAGAGAATGCCCCAGAAGATTCCGAGCAGGCTGTTGCTGTTCCACAGCGGGAAAGCGATGCTGAGTCCGACATCGCGGACGGCAAAAATCGTGAGCGTATTCGCAACCGCCCACAGACAGCCCGCGAGCACCGCCCACACGATGAGGTGCGGCGCCTGGCGCAGATCCGCCGCGACGTACGACGTTCCCTGGATCAGGGCCGGCAGCGTCCACCGCGCCAGAAAAACGCCTATCACCATGCTGAGCGAAATCACAACTGGCGAGAGCCCGAGCGTCACCANNGGCGCTTCGGCGGCGCCGAGCCACGCTCCGGCTGTAAGTCCACAGAGCATCCCCACGCTCTGAAGAGTGCGGAGACGACGAGCGTCCAGCGCGCCCGGTTCCGCGGCGACGGGAGACTCCTCAGACCTGATCGTGCTCAAGAAATCCAGCGCAGCACGAGAAGTCCGGCGGCGAGCACCGCCACCGGAACCCAGAATTGCACGTCACGCAGCACCAGACCCAGCCAGCTTCCCCAGCGCTGCTCGCGGCGATTGTCGCTCATTGGCCTCCTTGGCGGTCGGCGGGCAATACTGGCCAGGACTGGCGCCATCGCGCAAGAGCCGATCACATTGAATCGCCACCATCATTCAGGGAGCTCCATTGAGTAACAAGGAAGATTGGCGCGCGATCGTCGCCCCATCGCTGAATTGGGAGCAGGCGCACTCCTCACTGGAGAACGCGATCAGGGGACTTCCCCCAGAGCTCCGCGGCAAGCGACCGACCGGTTTCCCGCACTCGGTGTGGGAGCTGCTCGAGCACATTCGAATCACCCAGCACGACCTGCTCGATTTCGTCGTGAATCCGGACTACGAGGAAAAGCTCAAATGGCCGGACGGCTATTGGCCACCCGCGGCTGCGCCGGCGACCGAGAAGGCGTGGAACGAGAGCGTCTCCGGATGGAAGAAGGATCGAATGGCGCTCGAGCGCTTCACCACCGAGAGCAAGCTGGATCTCACGACGAAGATCCCCCGCGGAACTGGACAGACCTATCTGCGAACGGTCCTCGTCGCCGTCACCCACGCTTCCTACCATCTCGCGCAGATCATCACCGTCCGACAACTTCTCGGAGCATGGCCGCCGCCCAAGGCCAAGTAGGTGCGCAGGAAGGCGAGGACTCCACGGACACCGACACAACGGGCACCGACACAACTGGCACCGACGGCAAAATCGGCCCCTGACCTCCTCGTGCTGTCGCGCGAGGAGGCCGAGCGCTACGAGCCGGGCCTGAAAGAGATCTGCATCTCGATCTCGGACCCGGACGCCGAGCCCGCCGGCGTCTCCGTGGAATTCGTGGCAGTGTTGAGGCTCCATTTCGACGACATCACGGAGCGCAACGAGCAATCCGACATTCTCTTCGCGGCGGACCACGCGCGCGCAATCACCGAATTTCTCGACAAATGGCCCGACGCCGAGCGAGTGATGGTGCACTGCAACATGGGCGTGAGCCGGTCGCCGGGAGTGGCGCTCGGAGTTTGCGATGTGCGCGGCTGGGCGACGGCGGCACTCGAGAGATCGCATCCCGGCTGGAACCGGCTGGTGCGCGGTGTGATGAACAAAACGACCACAAACACCAATTCCCGGAGATCGACATAATGCCTCGTGCCACCGGACTCTTCGACGTATCGCTAAAGCCGTTGCCGATGGACAACGACCCCGGTACCCAGCTGCTGGGGAGGATGTCGATCGACAAGCAATTCCACGGCGACCTGAATGGCGCCAGCAAGGGTCAAATGCTTACCGGCGGCACGATCATCAAGAATTCCGCTGGCTACGTCGCCATCGAATTGGTGACCGGATCACTCAAGGGCCGGAAGGGGTCGTTCATCCTTCAGCACACGGGCGCGATGAATCGCGGCGAGCCATCTCTGGTGATCACCGTTGTCCCCGATTCCGGAACTGATCAGTTGGAGGGGCTCAAGGGCACGATGAAAATCGACATCAACGCTGGCAAACATTCGTACGAACTCGACTATGTGCTCGCGAATTTCCCCTGAGGCGTGACGTTTTACTGCCATGACAACCTTTTCGAATTAGGAGGTCAGAACAACCTTTTGAAACCCGGGAGCGTCAAAGTCGTAGTGCGGAGACATAGGTAGGGTTTTCTCCCTACGGACCAATATTCTCGACGCCCCACTTTTTTCTGAGAGCTGGCCCCATGAAGCGCATCCTGTTCGCGTTACTCGCTCTCCTCGTAAACCTCGCCGCGGTCTCACTCCCGGCACAGAACCCAACCCAGGCCAGACCAGCGGGACCACCCCCGTCAGGCAATGGCGAAGTGCAGGGCACCATTGTGGATACGGCTGCCAAGACTCCGCTTGCCCGCGCCTCTATCACCGTCCGCAACGCGAAGGACTCGACTCTCGTAACAGGTGCGCTCGCGGGACCCGATGGCGGATTCCGGGTTCAGGGACTCCGGCCCGGCAAGTATTACCTGCGCGCGGCTTCCATCGGTTACGGGCCGCGCAACGTCGCGTTCACGATCACCGATTCCGTGCCGCGTGCCGCCCTCGACCCGATTCAGCTCACACGCATTTCCGTGACGTTGCAAAGCGTCCAGG
The DNA here is from genome assembly GCA_003131365.1 of Gemmatimonadota bacterium. Taxonomy (GTDB): domain Bacteria; phylum Gemmatimonadota; class Gemmatimonadetes; order Gemmatimonadales; family Gemmatimonadaceae; genus UBA4720. The sequence goes on from PKVB01000153.1 coordinate 27,520, forward strand.
TGCAGGGCGAGAAACCAGCAGTGGTGATCGAGCCCGATCGCAACACCTATCGCGCGAAAGAAATCGCGCCGGCCGCATCGAACGCGAGCGAGGTCCTGGCGGCGACTCCTTCGGTCGAAGTCGATGGCGATGGCAAGGTCAGTCTGCGTGGGAACGAGAACGTCGCCGTGCAGATCAACGGGCGTCCGACCCCGATTACCGGCGCCCAGCTCTCCGCCTACCTCAAGCAGATTCCGGCGAACATCGTCGAACGCATCGAAGTGGTGCCGAATCCATCCGCCAAGTACGACCCGGAAGGGATGGCGGGCATCATTAATATCGTCCTCAAGGCGAACACCGATCTCGGCCTGAGCGCCGGACTCAATACTGGATTTGCCACGCCGAGCCGCTTCAATACCGGCACGAACCTCGGCTACCAGAGCGGTCCCGTGACGCTGTTCGGCACCTACGGCTTCAATGCCGACGATCGCGCGATAGTCGGAATCAACGACCGGCTTCGCTACGATCCAGTTGGCTCGCCGTTGTCGTATACGAATCAGGATATCGATGGCAGAACCATCAACGGCGGTCACAATTTTACGGGCAACATCGATTACAAGCTGACCGACAAGGATGTCATCTCCAATTCTCTGTCGCTCAACCGCAGGCACTCCAACGACGGCGCTCTTGCGGGTTACACCGAGCTCGACGGGGCCCAGGCGTTTCTCGACCGCTACGTGATTGACCGCAATGACCAGGCGCGTGGCCTCGTGTTCGACAACTCGCTCTCGATCAAGCACACGATCGAGCCGCGCAAGCACGAGCTTTCAGCCGAAGTGCGGTTCAACCGCACGAGAGATGAAGACAACACGCAGCTGTGGCGCGAGCCGCAGAACCCCGATGGGACCAGCTCGGGGCCTTCGACGCAGGGCGAGATCGACGGCACGAGCGCGCTGACCCGCCAGCTCACCATGCAGACGGACTACACGCGTACGCTTACCGCGAGCACGAAGCTGGAGAGCGGCCTCAAAGAAACCGGGCGCTGGCTCGACCGCGATTTCCTCGTCTTCAAGGATGATCTCGGAACCGGCAATTGGGTCCAGAGCAATCTGAGCAACAAGTTCCAGTTCGACGAACACGTGCACGCGGGCTACGGCGTGCTCAGCCAGAGCGTCGGCAAGTTCGACCTGCAAGCCGGATTGCGCGCTGAATGGGCGAACCGAAACTTCGATCTGTCCGGCGCGCAGAGTATTCCGTACAACTACCACAGCCTGTTCCCGAGCGGTGTCATCATGTACAAGCCGGACGAACAGAGTCAGATAAAGTTCAGTTACTCGCGCCGGATTCGGAGACCGGGAACCCAGGAACTGAATCCGTTCCCCGTGTTCTTCGACCAGCAGAATGTGTTGATCGGGAATCCACGCCTGAATCCAGAGTACACGGACGCCTTCGAGTTCAGTATGAGCAAGTCAGGACAGCTCGGCTCGGTGCAGCTGTCACCGTTCTATCGTCATACAACCGACGTCATTCGCGTCAACATCAACACCGCCGATACCGTCGACGGGCGTGAAGTGACTTCGGTAAACTTCCAGAATCTGGACAAGGCGAATTCGTGGGGCACCGATCTTAACGGCAACCTTCGGCTTGGCCCGAAACTCAGTGCGTTGGGCGGATTCAACATCTTCAAGATGGTGACCGACGGCGGCTCGCAGTCGGCGCTCCAATCGAATGCAGTGACCTGGTCCTATCGCCTCAACGCCACCACACAGTTGAGTCCCACGGTGACACTCCAGGCGAACTACTTCTACCGCGCGCCGGTCAATATCGAGACGGGACGCTTCTCCTCGATGCAGATGACCAACATCACGCTCCGCAAGAAGATCGATGGGGACAACATGAGCGTCGCAGTGCGCTTCGCGGATCCGTTCGACACGATGCATTTCCGGATCACGGCCGGCGATAGCAATCTGCAGCAGATCACGGACAGACACTTCGGTGTAAAGGCGACGTACGTGACGTTCCAGTGGAATTACGGAAAGCCGCCGAAGGTGCGCCTGCCCCAACAGGACCAACCTCCGCCGTCGGTGTTCCCGTAGTCGGGTAGAATTCAGAACCAGCAGTGAAGAAAGTCGCAGCCAGGTATTACGTCTGGCTGCGACCTTTTGCATCCCGGCCACGGTTTGCGTTCGTCGGGCCGGAATGCCTCCGCCTCTGGCGGAAGGGTGGAGTTGACGCACAGTAGCGTTCATGTGCGTGAGCAGTCCTACGCAGTTGCCCGTGGCGTTCGAGCGTTGGCGCTTGTCGGTCAGTCCAAGACTGATACGGCGGGGATGTCACGACTTCGTGCATTACTCCGCGAATGTGGAGCGGTGGGTGCGCTTCCCTTTATGTGCGACCGTGGCGACGGCACCGTCGAGTACGGTTACGCCGCCGCTCAATGGGCAATTGATTTGTATTGTTGGGTAGTAAACGAGAAGGCCGATGATGTTGTGCCCTCACATCAGCGGCACCGCATCATCGGCCTTTTACTCGGTTACAGCGCAGCGGCCATCTCAGATTTCGAGATGACCGCCGTCTCTGCTAGTACTTCTGGGTCTTCTGCGTGAGCACCCACGTCGCGGCACCCCGGCAATGCGGGCACGGCGGGAAGATGTTCGTCTTGCTGAGCGCGATCTGCTCACGGCATCCGCCGTGCGTAGTCGTCCAGAGGCCCGATTCCGGGCACGGGTGTCCTGTTGTTCCAGTCATGCGTCCCTCCAAGGGACTTGACTCCGTGTCGCAAACTTGCGAACGTCGTCTTGTGATTGTTCCCGCCGACGAATTTCGGCGGGGTACTACGAGAGGGAGCGTTGACGCGCTCTATCTCTCGGAATCAGGGGTACTGAATCGCTGCTATGGTGGCGGCATCGTGCCCTCCTTGTTTCACAGTTATGCAGAACGGCCCGC
>PKVB01000052.1 GCA_003131365.1 Gemmatimonadota bacterium
CCCCGCCGCAAACACCCGCTGCACACTCGCCTGATCCGTGTGGCCCGTCAGAAAAATCACGGGCAGCTCGCTCCAGCGGGAATCGCTTCTCACCACACGGCACAGCTCGGTACCGCTGATCTTCGGCATCTCGAGATCGAGCAGAATCAGATTCGGCTTCGCCTCCTCGAGCACAGTCCAGAATCGAAGCGGATCGTTCACCGCCGTCACTGACATTCCCCGCTTTCCGAGTAGAGTGGTCAGGCCGCGGGATATCATCGGCTCNNCCGAGGGAGAAATCGTCGGATACGGCTTCGGAGGCAGTTGGCGTCGGCCGGACCGACTCGGCGCGCGACCAATCGGTCGGCTGTTGCAGCGCGGACGGAGGGGACGGGGCGCCCACCAGGCTCTCTCGCAGCGACAGCAGCTGCTCCGAGATGGCAACGCCGTCGATCGCGGTGAGTGATCCATGCGCGAACCGATCCGCGAGGTCACGAGCGACGCGCTCTCCCTTCTGGAATCCGAATCGGGCCGCCACCTTGGCGATGTCCTGCGCCTCCCGCTGGGCCGCCGCTCTCAGATCGGTAGACAGGCCGTTGTCGAGAAGCGCGATCGCCGCGTCGTCCAGCTTGTCGATCTTCTCCAAGGTGGATGCACGGGTGCGATCCCACGCCGCGACTACGGCGGCCGCGATGTGCTCGCCATGCGATGCGTGAGGTGGGAGGACATCGACGCCACCCATTTTTGCGAGCTCTCGCAACATCTCTTCCGTGTCCACCGGAGACAGAAAGAAACGATCGACATGGATTTCTTTTAACGCACGTAGTGCAGTTTCCGCCTGCTGCATCGAGATCACGTACGCTATCCGAACATCGTCGTTCGCGTCCTTGGCGCGACGGGCAACCTCGACGGAATCCTCAACAGGAAGAGTGTCACTGAGAAGGACCAGGCGGGCTTCTCCGCGAGCAGCAGCCTCGCCCATCTGCTGTGCGTTCTCGAATTCGCTGATGACGACGCCACGAAGCCTCAGCCCGATTTCGCGGACGATTTCCGCGGGTATTCCCGACACCAGAAATGAGACGGATTCCGTCATCTCTTACGGAACATACCACTCCAGTCCTGGCGTCGCTGTTCGGCGCAATTTGGTTGGGCGGCCCCCACTCAGCCGGACGTCTGCTTGGCCAGCGCCAGGACAGCATTCCACTCGGATGCGCCGACCTTCTGGACCGAGAGGCGGTTCCCCTTCTGAAGGAGCGACATTCCCTCGAGCTCGGGCTTCGTCCGCAGCTCACTCAGGGGGACGTGGCGGGGAAAGCGCTCGATGGCCTGGATGTCCACCATCGACCAGTAGGATTCCCCACTCTTGCTTCTCGGATCGTAGTGCGGATCCTTAGGGTCGAGCGCGGTGTGGTCGGGATATCCTTCACGCACGATCTCGACGATTCCCACTATACCCGGATCAGCCCCGCCGGAGTGGTAGAAGAAGGCAAGATCGCCCTTTTTCATGTCGTCGCGCATGAAATTCCGCGCCTGAAAATTCCGCACACCGTCCCAGTGAGTGGTCCGGGTGGGCAAATTCCAGAGATCCTCGAAGGAGAACGAATCGGCATCCGACTTGAGAAGCCAGTAGTGCCTGTCTTTCTGCAGGGGTTGCGTAACCTTCGTCATTCGACATACCGCCGTTGGCAAGAGACAGATTCCAGTGGAACCTAACCGGCGAAGCGCCGTACATTGGAGTACATCATAACCATTAGCCCAGCAGGCCAGTCACCCATGCGCTACAACTNNGGTCCCCGTCCTCTCCCTACTCCTGTCGGTTGCGGGCGCGCTGTCCGCGCAGACGACGAACACGCCCCTCAGTTATCCGGCAGCCGCCCGCGGCACGCAGGTCGATGACTACCACGGAACGAGCATCGCCGATCCTTACCGCTGGCTCGAAGATGTCGATGCGCCCGCGACGAAGGCGTGGGTAGAGGCCCAGAACAGACTCACAGATTCCTTCCTGGCGACGATCCCCGAGCGACCGGCGATCAAAGCCAGACTCACGACGCTCTGGAATTACGCGCGATATTCCGCGCCGTTCAAGGAGAACGGGCGCTATTTCTATTTCCAGAACACGGGACTCCAGAATCAGAGCGTGCTGCTGGTGCAGGATGGCCGAAACGTTCAACCACGCGTGGTGGTCGACCCAAATACGCTCTCGGCCGACGGCACTGTCGCGCTTTCGGGAACAGCGGCGTCGGACGACGGACACTATCTCGCCTACAGCGTCTCGACCAGCGGCTCCGACTGGCAAGAGCTGCACGTACGAGATGCAAACATCGGAGGGCGGGATCTCCCCGACACCGTGAAGTGGGTCAAATTCTCGGGAATATCGTGGACGCACGACAACAAGGGCTTTTTCTACTCGCGTTACGACGAGCCGACGTCGGGCAACAAGATGACCAACACCAATCGCAACCATAAGCTCTACTACCATCGGATCGATCGGCCGCAGTCGCGCGACGAGCTGGTGTACGATCGCCCCGACCAGCCCGATTGGCTGTTCAATGGCACCGTCACCGACGATGGCCAGTACCTGATCATCACGGTCTCGCAGGGGACCGATGTCCGCACGCGCCTCTACTTCATCGATCTCGACAACCCCGGCAAGCCGGAGATCGACAACCCGGTCGTCAGACTGATCGACAAGTTCGACGCCGAGTACTCGTTCGTGGGCAACAGGGGCACGAATTTCTACGTGCGCACCGACCGGAATGCGCCGAAGGGACGGATCATCTCCATCAGCATCGATAACCCGCGCGAAGAGCGCTGGAACACGATCATCCCCGAGAGCAAGGACGCTCTTGTGGAGGCGTCTATGGCCGGCGACGACATCGTCGCCAATTATCTCCAGGACGCGCACTCGAGCGTGCGCTTCTACAGCGGGTCCCGCAACGACACGCGCGAGCAGAGACCGCGGGGACAGCCAACGCAGCAGCCGCGCAATCCGGGGAGTGTCTACGATGACACCAGCACGGCTCCGATCATGGTGCGCGAGCGCGGCCAGCCCCTCGGCGGCGGTTTCACTCAGCGGGGAGAGCTGCCGCTGCCTGGGATCGGAACGGTCGGCGAGATCCAGGGACGCCAGGGCGACGACGAGATGTTCTACAGCTTCACCTCGTTCCTCTACCCCACCACGATTTACCGCTTCGATCTGAAGTCCCGGAAAAGCGAGGTGTTCAAGGCGCCGAAAGTGGCGTTCGACCCGACACCCTACGAAACCCGGCAGGTCTTCTACACGAGCAAGGATGGAACCCGGGTGCCGATGTTCATCACGTCAAAGAAAGGCATCCAGCTCGACGGAACGAACCCGACGCTCCTGTACGCCTACGGCGGCTTCAACATCTCCATCACACCTTCCTTCTCGGCAGCCAACGTCGCGTGGATGGAGATGGGCGGCATCTACGCAGTCCCCAACCTCAGGGGCGGTGGCGAATACGGAAAGGACTGGCACGAGGGAGGGATGCTGGCCAAGAAACAAAACGTCTTCGACGATTTCATCGCGGCGGCAGAGTATCTGATCAAGGAGAAGTACACTTCGACTCCGAAGCTGGCGATTCGCGGCGGCTCGAACGGCGGACTGCTGGTGGGGGCAGTGATGACTCAGCGTCCCGAGCTTTTTGGAGCAACGCTGCCGGAAGTGGGAGTGATGGACATGCTGCGCTTCCAGAAATTCACGATTGGGTGGGCCTGGACTTCGGATTACGGATCGTCGGACAATGCGGAGCAGTTCAAGTACCTGCGCGCGTATTCCCCACTCCAGAACATCAAGCCGAGCACCTGCTATCCGCCGACGCTCGCCTTCACCGCGGATCATGACGATCGAGTCGTTCCCGGCCACACCTTCAAGTTCGTGGCTACGCTCCAGGCATCTCAGAGCTGCGGCAACCCCATTCTCGTGAGGATCGAGACGAAAGCGGGGCACGGCGCCGGGAAGCCGACGACCAAGCAGATCGACGAAGCGGCAGACAGATTTGCATTTCTGGTGAAGGAGCTGCACATGAGACCCACGCTCCAGTAAATGGAAACCTTTCTCGCCGGCGCGGACGCAGTAATCCTTGTTCTGCGTACCGCGCTGCTGTCGATAGCGGTCGTGTTCGGCGCGATGTGCCTGCTCGACTGGGCCGTTCGCACAAGGAAAATCAGTCCCTTCAACGCCGTCGCGCGGTTCTGTCGCTCGACGGTGGATCCCATCATCGCGCCCATTGAGCGGACCGTGGTCCGCGCCGGCGGAACTCCGGCCGCGGCTCCGTTGTGGGCGCTCGCCGCAATCGTGATCGGTGGAATACTGCTGCTCACGGTGTTGGACATGATTCGGCTCGAGGTCGTCAGATCCATCATCGCCTCGCAAGAGGGAGCTGCCGGAATCTTCCACCTGCTCGTGAGCTGGACTTTCACGATTCTGAAGGCGGCGATTATCGTGAGGGTGATCAGCTCCTGGCTACCCATTTCTCCCTACTCCAGATGGGTCAGCTGGAGCTACCGGTTGAGTGAGCCGATGCTCGCGCCGCTCCGGCGCGTCGTTCCCAACCTCGGCGNNCCTCGGCGGAATCGACATAACTCCGATTCTCGCATACATACTGATCAACCTCATCGAATCGGCTCTGTTCCACCTGATGTGACCGATTTCGACGCTCATCAGCGAGGTGACGCGGTACGATTCTCGGTTCGTCTTCAACCTCGAGCGTCGAAGAACGAGATCGTAGGCTTGCAAGGCGTCGCGCTCAAGGTGCGCGTGACAGCTCCGCCGGTGGATGGATTGGCGAACGACGCCCTGATCGAGTTTCTTTCCAAAGCGCTGAAGACTTCACGGCGCAATGTGTGCATCGTGTCTGGGCACTCCTCGCGGACGAAGGTAGTCGAGATTAGCGAGGCAGACCTGGAATCGGTTCAACGCCTGGCTGACTGAGGAAGACTCCATAGTGGTCAAAGTGATTCTCGTTGGGACCGATGTGGCGCTGCTCGAAGGGCTCGCGCAGACACTGATTGGATTTGGACATGAGGTTTTGCTGGCGGCAACGGTTGGAGAAGTAGTGGGTGCGATGAACGGAGGTCTGCCGGCGATAGCCGTAGTCTCTTGTGAAGCGCTCGAAAATGGAGGGCCCGGCGCCGCACTTCCTCTCACGCCTGGCGGGGCGATCATCGTTTACGGGAAAACGCACGGCGAGCGGCCATTCCTCGCGCAGAAGCTCCAGCGGGCAACGCTCGCGCATTTGGTTCTCCCGCTGGAACGCAATCGGCTCATAGCCCTCGTGCAATCGTTCGAGAGCCGATCGCGCACAACCGGCCGTTCCATTGTTCGTGACGACATGGACGACGATCCTCAGCTGGAGTTCTGACGGCAAAGCGCGACCTCGACCACATCGCGGCGATCATAGATCAGGGATGGCGTCGCGTCTCCATGACTTCGGGCTATCTCTCCGAGCGCGAAGCGCGTTTCCTGATGGCCGCGGCCGCGCTCGCGCCCGCGCAGGGAAAAAATCTCGAAATCGGCAGCTTCAAGGGCAGGTCGACCGTCGGACTTGCCTACGTTACCCGTGAGCTGGGACTCGGTACCGTCGTCGCCGTGGATCCGCACACCTCGCCAGCGACGACCGATCCTGATCTCCGCGGCAAGACGAGCTCATACGACGACTTCGTCGCCAACCTCAGGACAGCGGGGGTCTTCGAGCGCGTCGAGATCCAGCGCGTGTACTCGCATGAGCTGGTGCGCGAGTGGAAAGACTCGATTCGCTTTCTTTGGATCGACGGTGACCACACCTACGAGGGCGCGAAGGCGGATCTCGACATGTTCAAGCCCTATCTCGTCGACGGCGCCATCGTCGCCATGCACGACGTACTCGGCACCTTCGAAGGGGCGTTGCGCGTTTTTGTCGAGGAGGTCCTCGACTCCGACGATTTCGGCCCGGCGGGTTTCAGCGGATCCATCGGCTGGGCGCAGTACCGTCCGCGCGATGGCAAGGCCGCCCGGTTTCGCCGGCGCCGGCGGCTGCTCGCCGTCCCAGCTCGGCGACTCATCCCGATAGCTCGTCGTGCCGATCGCGGATTGCACGGCTGGAACAAGTTCCTGTACAAGCTGTGGCGCCCCTTGGCCCCTCACGGAGATGTTAACCTGAAATACCTCGCGGCGGTCACTTCGTGAGTCCGCGCCAGCGCTGACTCAGCTGGGTTTTCGTCTTGCCCTGCCGAGCTTCCTCCGCTACTATAGTGAAGGGCACAACTGAACCCGTGGCGATTTAAGNNATTGTCCGGGGCTGACTACTTCGAGACGAGGTTTTTGTCTCCGACTACCTGATTCCGCAACGCATCAATGACCGAACGCAGCACCGAATCACCCTATTTGAAAGCATTAGAGCGCCGAGTGCTGATATACGACGGCGCGATGGGGACGAACATCCAGAGATACAACCTTTCCGCTGAGGACTTTGGCGGCAAGGCGCTGGAGGGTTGCAACGACAATCTCGTTCTCACGCGNNCCCGACGTGATCCAGGCCATTCATGAGTCGTTCCTGGCGGTGGGATGCGATGTCGTGGAGACGTGCACGTTCCAGTCGACGCCGCGCAGGTTGAAGGAGTGGGGGCTGGGCGACAAGGTTCGCGAGATAAACGTTGGTGCCGCGCGACTGGCGCGGGCAGCTGCTGACAAATACTCGACACCGGATCAGCCGCGGTTCGTCGCGGCTTCGATGGGCCCGACGGGGATGCTGCCGTCCAGCTCCGATCCCGTGCTGTCGCAAATTTCGTATGCCGAGCTGGCAGACAACTTCTACGAGCAAGCGAAGTACCTGGTCGAGGGCGGAGTCGATCTGCTTTTGATCGAGACGTCGCAGGACATCCTCGAGGTGAAGGCGGCGGTCGCGGGCATCGAGCGATTGTTCGTCGAGATCGGACGGCGGCTTCCGTTGCAGACGCAGGTTACCCTCGACGTGAGCGGGCGCATGCTCCTGGGGACCGACATCGCGAGCGCGATGACGACGCTTGAGGCGCTCGGCGTCGATGTGATCGGGTTGAACTGTTCCACCGGCCCCGAACATATGCGCGAGCCGGTGAGGTATCTGTCCGAGCACGCGACGCTTCCGCTGTCGGTGATTCCCAATGCGGGTTTGCCGCTCAATACGGGGGTCGGCGAGGCGGTGTATCCGCTCGAGCCAGGACCGATGGCGACCGCACTCTCGGAGTTCGTGAAGGACTTCGGTGTCCGCATTGTCGGTGGATGCTGCGGTACGACTCCGGAGCATCTCTCTGCCATCGTCGGAGCGGTTCGCGAGGCGGAGCGAGCATCGAAGCCCGTCAATCATGCGCAGCACGTCCCGCGTGTGAGCTCCGCTATGCGCGCCATCACCCTGCACCAGGACCCGCCGCCGCTCTTGGTGGGCGAGCGCGTCAATGCGCAGGGCTCGCGCAAGGTGAAGAGACTGCTGCTGGCCGACGATTACGAGGGAATCCTCGAGGTCGCGCGCGAGCAGGTGGACTCTGGCGCGCACGTGCTCGACGTCTGCGTCGCTCTTACCGAGCGCGGGGATGAAGCGGAGCAGATGTCGAAGGTGGTGAAGCTGCTCTCGATGAGTGTGGAGACGCCGCTCGTGATCGATTCGACCGAGGCGAACGTGATCGAGGCTGCGCTCGAGCACATCCCCGGTCGCGGGATCGTCAACTCCATCAACATGGAGAACGGCCGCAAGCGCATCGATTCCGTCGTGCCTCTGGTGAAGAAGCACGGAGCGGCGGTGATCGCGCTCACGATCGACGAGATCGGCATGGCCAAGACGAGAGAGAGAAAACTCGAAGTTGCAAAAAAGATTTACGATATTGTGGTCGGTGAATATGGGTTGGCGCCGGAAGATCTCATTTACGACGCGCTGACGTTCACGCTCGCGACCGGCGATGCCGAGTGGATCGACTCCGGCAAGGAGACGGTCGAAGGCATTCGTCTCATCAAGCGCGAGCTTCCGGGCGTCTCCACCATACTCGGTGTCTCCAACGTCAGCTTCGGGTTGACTCCAGAAGCCCGCGGCGTCCTCAACTCGGTATTCCTCCACCACTGCGTGCAGGCGGGGCTCGACGCGGCGATCGTCAATCCGGCGCACATCCGGCCCTATGCGGAGATTTCGGCGGAAGAGCGCGAGATGGCCGACGATTTGGTCTTCAACAAAACTCCGACTGCCCTGCAACGCTTCATCGAGTACTTCTCGAACGTTGGTGGCGGCGGTGCGGCGGCGCAGGTCGAGAAGGAAGATCCGACCGCCGGAATGACGCCGGAGCAGAAGATCCACTGGATGATTCTGCACCGGAAGAAAGAGGGCATCGAAGAACAACTGGATGCCGCTGATGTGCGGAAGCATCCAGTCCGGGTACTGAACGAGGTGCTGCTGCCTGCGATGAAGGAAGTCGGCGACAAGTTCGGCGCCGGCGAGCTGATACTTCCGTTCGTGCTTCAATCCGCCGAGGTAATGAAGAAAGCAGTCAAGCATCTCGAGCTCTTCCTCGAGAAGGCAGAGGGGTACACCAAAGGGAAAGTCGTGCTGGCGACCGTGTACGGCGACGTACACGACATCNNCGACATCGGCATGTCGCTCGTCAACACCATCCTTTCCAACAACGGCTACACCGTCTTCGACCTCGGCAAGCAGGTTCCAGTCAACACGATTCTGGACAAGGCCGTCGAGGTCGGCGCCGATGCGATCGGGCTGAGCGCTCTGCTCGTCTCGACGTCGAAGCAGATGCCGCTCTGCGTTCAGGAGCTGGACAAGCGCGGAATGAAGATCCCGGTGCTGATCGGTGGCGCGGCGATCAATCGTCGCTTTGGCCGGCGCGCCCTCTTCGTCGAAGGCGAGCGCGCGTACGACTCCGGCGTCTTTTACTGCAAGGACGCGTTCGAAGGGCTGGAGACGATGGACGTGCTCCAGGATCCGAAGAAGCGGACGCATTTTGTCGATAAAAATCTTGACGACGCCCGGAACGACGTGTTCCTGCGCACCGCCGTCGGCAAGGACATCGCCGTTGGCGATGCCGGCGGAGCTCGCAGTGATGTCGCGGCCAACAATCCCGTCCCGTCGCCGCCCTTCTGGGGAACTCGGGTAGTTCGCGACGTTCCGATCGACGAGATCTTCGATCTTCTCGATCTCGACGAGCTCTATCGCCTCCAGTGGGGTGCGCGCGGCTCGGGCGATCAGTACAAAGCGACCATCAAGAACGAATTCGAGCCCGCACTCGAGCGGCTGAAGAAGGACGCAAAGAAGAACGGCTGGATCAAGCCACAGATGGTCTACGGTTATTTCCCCGCGCAGTCGCGGGGGAACGACGTGATCATTTACGATCCCGCGGCTTACTCGAGCGACGGCGGCTCGCTGCGCGAAATCGCGCGCTTCCACTTTCCGCGCATGGTCGGCCGCGAGCGCCTTTGTCTGGCCGATTATATCCGCAGTGTCGATTCGGGCGACGTCGATGTCATTCCCCTTCAGATCGTAACCGTGGGCAAGGAAGCGACCAAGAGATTCGAGGAGCTGCAGGCGAAGAACGAGTACACAGAAGCGTTCTACTCTCACGGCCTGTCAGTAGAGGCGGCGGAAGCCGTAGCGGAGTGGGCACACCGGCGCATCAAGAAGGAGTTGGGCGTGCCGAGCGGGAAGAGGTACTCGTGGGGCTACGGCGCGTGTCCCGATCTCGACGACCACACTACTGTATTCAAGCTCCTCCCAGCGAAGGAAGCGCTCGGCATGGATCTCACCGAAGCGTTCCAGATTCTTCCCGAACAGTCGACGGCCGCGGTCGTCATCCATCATCCGGAAGCGAAGTACTACGCGGTTCGTGGCGCCGACACCGGCGCTTCGACTGAAGCGGAGGCCGCCGTTGCCTGAGAACCCGCTGATCGCCCGGCTCCTCGACCCGTATCAGGTCATCGTTTTCGACGGAGCGATGGGCACGATGCTCTACAACAAGGGCGTGTTCATCAACCAGTGCTACGACGAGCTGAACCTNNGACGAACACCTTCGGCGCGAACAGGATCAAGCTGGCGCAGTATGGTCTCGAGGCGCAGGTCGCCGACATCAATCGCGCCGCGGCCAAGATTGCGCGCGAAGTCGCAGACGATGACGTCCTCGTCGCCGGCGCCGTTGGTCCGCTCGGCGTTCGGCTCGAGCCATTCGGGCCCACCAGTCTCGACGAAGCGCGGGCGGCATTCCGCGAGCAGCTCCAGGCGCTCAAGGAGGGCGGCTGTGATCTCTTCATTCTCGAGACGTTCGCTGATGTGCACGAGATCGAGCAGGCGATTCTCGCCGCTCACGAAGTGGATCCGACCATTCCCGTCATCGCGCAGATGACCATCGGCTCCGACTGCCACACGCCGTACGGAGTATCGGTCGAGGATATCGCGCAGTCGCTGGACGCGTTTGGCGCCGACATAATCGGCCTAAACTGCTCCGTNNCAATCCTGGACGCGATCGAGAAGATGGTGCCGGTCACGAGGCGCAAGTTGAGCGCGCAGCCCAACGCCGGGATGCCGCGCGATGTGAGTGGACGCAGCATGTACATGGCGAGCCCCGAGTACATGGCGACCTACGCGCATCACCTGGTCCAGGCAGGAGCCAAAATCGTCGGCGGCTGTTGCGGCAC
>PKVB01000099.1 GCA_003131365.1 Gemmatimonadota bacterium
GCACGGCTTCGACGACCAGGGCGCCCAGTTCGACGCGCAGGGGAATCTGCGCAACTGGTGGAGCGCGTCCGATCTCGAGAAGTTCAAGCGCGGCACCGGGCTGGTGGCGTCGCAGTTCGACTCCTACACGGTGCTGGACAGCGTGCACGTGAACGGCAAGCTCACGCTGGGCGAGAATCTGGCCGATCTTGGAGGACTCTCCGTCTCGTACGCTGCTCTCGAAAAGGCCCTGGCCGCGAAGGGAAGGCCGCCTCTCATCGACGGCTTTACTCCCGAGCAACGCTTCTTCCTGGCGTGGGCGCAGATCTGGAGGCAGAACATCAACCCGGAAGCGCAGCGCGTGAGAATCAACACAGATCCGCACTCTCCGGGGCAGTGGAGAACGAACGGCCCGCTGTCGAACCTGCCGCAATTCGCCTCCGCGTTCGGGTGCAAGCCCGGGGATCTGATGGTCAGGCCTGATTCGGTGAGGCCGGTTATCTGGTAGGGCGCGTGGCATCGTGGCGCGTTCTACGACTCCACGACTAACTTGAGGTATGACCGCCCGAAGCTTCTTTTACCGGGAGACAGAAGGGATTCGCGTTACGGTGCGACCCGTCTATCTCCGCGATCACTCGGAGCCTTCACAGAGCCACTACGTGTTCGCCTATTTCGTGCGCATCGAGAACGTCGGTACGATGGCGGCACAGGTTCTCACGCGCCGCTGGCTGATTCACGATTCGGTCGGGGAGGGAGTTGACACCGAAGTGATCGGCGAAGGGGTGGTCGGCGAGCAGCCGACGATCATGCCGGGCGCGGTCCACGAGTACCAGAGCTTCTGCATTCTGAAGTCGGGAGAGGGCTGGATGGAGGGGCACTATGGCCTTCTCCGGCAGGACGGAACGCCCTTTGAGGCGACGATCCCGCGCTTCATACTCAGCGCGAGCGAGTCGACCAGCCTCCCATCATAGCCCGCGCACGACAGTTGCCTTGCATCCGGCCGTGAGCCGCATCTACGACATCTCGGTACCAATCCGGTCAGGTGGACTGGTGTACCCGGGAAACCCCGAGATCGACATCGCCCTCCAACAGGCGGTGGCGAAGGGCGCCAGCGACAACGTGTCGACGATACGTTTCGGATCCCACACCGGCACGCACGTCGACGCTTCCCGTCACTTCTTTGACGATGGCCAACCCGTCGACAAGATCCCGCTGGACCGTCTGATCGGACCAGCGCTCCTGGTGAGCTTCGGCGACGAAGTTCTCTCTGTTGGCGCGGCCGAGCTGCGCGCGCACGACCTGAAGGGTCACAAGCGAATCCTGCTTCGAACGCGAAACTCGGCCTTTCTCTCGCGGATGGATTTCGTCAAGAACTACACATACCTCGCTCCCGACGGCGCGCAGTTCCTCGTCGACAAGGGCGTGGAGCTGGTGGGAATCGACTACCTGTCCATAGAGCAGTTCCACTCCGGACACCACCGCACCCATCGCACCCTACTGGAGCGCTCGGTGGTCATCGTCGAAGGACTCGACCTCTCGGTTCCAGCTCCCGGCGAATACCAGCTCATCTGCCTTCCGCTCCGGATCGAGGGGTGCGACGGCGCGCCGGCCCGCGCGGTACTCATCGCGTGACCGAAATAAGGCACATTTTCTTCGACATTGGCGGAGTGCTGGGCTCGAATGGGTGGGATCACGAGCAGCGCGAGCGAGCAGTCGCGCAATTTCGCCTGAATTCGGAAGATTTTGAGTGGCGCCACAAGGAAGTGGTTGCCGAGTGGGAAGAGGGAAGGATCACGATCGGCGAGTATCTCGACATCGCCGTGTTCCATACCGAGAGGACGTTCTCGCGCGAGGAGTTCATCGCGTTCATGTATTCGCAGAGCGTCCCTAACGAAGCCACGATCGCGATCGCGCGCCAACTCTCCCAGCAGTCTGGCTACTCGATGATGACGCTCAACAATGAATCCGAGGAGCTCAACAGGTATCGTATCGAGAATTTCGGAATTTCCGAGATCTTCGACGCATTCCTGTCGTCCTGCTGGCTCGGCGTCCGAAAACCGATACGCCGATTCTACAACCGCGGCCTGGGTATCGCTCAAGCGCAGGCCGCAGCCTCACTCTTCATCGACGATCGCCAGCAGAATCTCATTTCGGCCAGCACCCTTGGCATGAACGTGGTTCACTTCACATCAGCGACACAGTTGCGCTCCGACCTGGAGCGTATTCTCCACCTGGAAATCCCCGGAGCATAGGCAATGCGCTTGGCGATGATCGGCCTCGGCCGAATGGGCGGCAACATGTCGGAGCGGTTGATGAAAGGCGGCCACGAGGTCGTTGTCTTCGATCGCACGCCGGAAGCGGTGCAGCAATACGTCGCGAAGGGAGCAACGCCCACGAGCACGCTGGCCGAGGTCACGGCCAAACTAGAGAGTCCGCGGATCGCGTGGATCATGGTCCCCTCGGGGAAACCCGTTGACGATACGATCGCCGTGCTTGTGACTGGCATGTCGAAAGGCGATGTGATAATCGATGGAGGCAACTCCAACTTCCACGACACGATGCGGAGGGGGGCAGACCTTAAGACGAAGGGAATTCACTTCGTCGATTCTGGAACCAGCGGCGGCATCTGGGGCCTCGCGAACGGATATTGCCTCATGATCGGCGCGTCGCCGGAGGCGTTCAAGCTGTGCGAGCCGATCTTCAAGACGCTCGCTCCGGCGGACGGCTACGCTCACATGGGGCCGACTGGCGCGGGCCACTACGTGAAGATGATTCACAACGGGATCGAGTACGGCATGCTCCAGGCGTACGCGGAAGGCTATGAGATTCTCCACGCATCGAAGAACTTCAAGCTGGACCTGCACAAGATCGCGGCGGTGTGGAATCGCGGCAGCGTCGTGCGCTCGTGGCTCAACGAGCTGGCAGAGACGGCGTTCGAGAAAGATGGCGAGCTGAGCGATCTGCGCGGATACGTCGAAGATTCGGGCGAGGGACGCTGGACGGTGCAGGAAGCGATCGATCTGGATGTCCCGGCGCCGGTCATCACGCTATCGCTGCTCACGCGGCTCCGGTCGCGGCAAGCCGATTCATTCTCGGCAAAGGTAATTGCTGCTCTGCGCAACGAGTTCGGCGGCCACGCTGTAAAGAAATCGTGAGGACTCCGGTTGCGGTCCCGTTGATCCGCGCGCCAAGAAAGCGTGGAAGCCGTGACAAGGCCGACCCGTGCACGATGGTGATCTTCGGCGGGGCCGGCGATCTCACCAAGCGCAAGCTCATCCCGGCGATTTACTATCTGGCCGAGCAAAAGCTCCTGCCGGACAACTTCGCCCTGTTGGGCGTGGCGCGCGATCAGAATACCGACGAAGGGTATCGCGCCCTGATGCGCGAGGCGATGACGCACTCCGACGAGATCCACAAAGTCCACGACGACGTCTGGCAATGGCTCTGTGAGCGGACGTTCTACGCCGGCGGCGATTTCTCGAACGACGACGCCTACGCGAACATCGAGAAACGGCTCAAGGAGATCGAGGCGCGCTCCCCTCACGAGCAGCAGAACCGACTCTTCTATCTGGCGATTCCGCCCAGCGTGTTCGAGACGACCCTCAAACACCTCTGCGCGAGCGGGCTCGCCAAGCGCACGCATTCCTACGAGGAGCGGCCCTGGAGCCGCATCGTGATCGAAAAGCCGTTCGGCCGCAGCCTCGAATCAGCAAGGGTGCTCAACCGGCTCGTGCTCGACGAGTTCGGCGAGCACCAGATCTATCGCATCGATCACTACCTGGGGAAGGAAAGCGTCCAGAACATCCTCGTCTTCCGCTTTGCGAACTCGATCTTCGAGCCGCTGTGGAATCGGCACTACATCTCGCACGTGCAGATCACGGCCGCGGAGTCGGTCGGCGTGGAGGGGCGGGGCAAGTACTACGAGGAAGCGGGAGTGCTGCGGGACATGTTCCAGAACCACCTGTTGCAGCTTCTGACGCTCGCCGCAATGGAGCCGCCCAGCTCGTTCACCGCGGACGCGGTTCGGGACGAGAAAGTGAAAGTCCTCCACTCAGTGCGCCCTCTCATTCAGGGCGACTGCGAACCGCCAGTGGTGCGGGCGCAGTACGATGCGGGAACGATCGAGGGCAAAACGGTTCCGGGATTTCACAGCGAGCCGGACGTGTCGCCGGATTCCCTCACG
>PKVB01000032.1 GCA_003131365.1 Gemmatimonadota bacterium
GATCTCGGATCCCGTTCTTTTGATCTCTCGCGTCAAGATGCAGGAGATGCCTACTCCCACTCGATTGTAGCCGGCGGCTTGGAGCTAATGTCGTAAACGACACGGTTTATCCCCGGCACCTGATTGATGACCCGGGTGGATATCCNNAAGCCGAGGACGTTCTCGTAGGTTCTTTCGTCGCCAAGGACACCCACACTTCGCACGGGTAGCAACACCGCGAAAGCCTGCCATATCTCGTCATACAGCCCTGCCTCGCGTATCTCCTCGAGATAAAGCGCGTCCGCCTTTCGAAGTAAGTCCAGCTTCGGCTTGGTCACATCACTCAGGATACGTATGGCGAGACCTGGCCCGGGGAATGGATGCCGGGCGACCATCTCCTCGGGGAGTCCGAGCTCCCGTCCGACGTTACGCACTTCGTCCTTGAAGAGCTCCCGCAGCGGCTNNCCGCCCACGTTGTGGTGCGTCTTGATCGTCACCGATGGTCCGCCGCGAGGTGAGAATGACTCTATGACGTCTGGGTACAGCGTCCCCTGCACCAGGAAGTCGACATCGTCTCCGACCTTGGCCGCCGCATCCTCGAATACATCGATGAACGTGTGCCCGATTGCTGTCCTCTTCTTCTCCGGGTCCTCGACGCCGGCGAGTGCGCTCAGGAAGCGCTGCTCCGCGTCGATCGTGATCAGTTTGATTCCCTGATTCGCGCGGAATGTTCGCTCGACCTGTTCCCGCTCGTGGAGCCGAAGCAATCCGGTGTCGACGAAGATGCACGTGAGCTGATCTCCGACGGCGCGGTGCACCAGCGCGGCAGCTACGGATGAATCCACGCCGCCCGACAATCCGCAGATGACGCGAGATTTGCCGACCATCTTCCTGACCCGCGTGATCTCTTCCTCAATGAAGGCGCCGGCAGTCCAGGTGGGTTCGGCTTTGCACACGCCGAAGAGAAAGTTCGAGATGATCTCTCCGCCGCGCGGCGTGTGCGCCACTTCCGGATGGAACTGAACTCCGAAGATTTGCCGAGTTTCGTGCCGGAAGGCGCTGATCGGATTCCCGTTGCTTTCCGCCGTCACGCGATACCCCTTCGGCGGCTTCTCGATGTGGTCGCCGTGACTCATCCAGGCCGTGACGGGCTCCTTGGTGGAGAAGCCGGCGAACAACCCTTTCGCCTCGAGAATCTTCATGTCCGCACGACCGTACTCGCGGCGATCGGTGCGGATCACCTGCCCGCCTTCGATATGCGCGATGAGCTGCATCCCATAACAGATGCCGAGCACGGGCGCGATGTCGAAGATGGCGGGGTCAGCGAGCGGAACGTTGTCGCCGTACACCGAGTTGGGTCCGCCACTCAGGATGATGCCGGTGGGCTTCCATTCGCGAATCCACTCGACCGTGCGGCTGGGCGGATGGATCTCCGAATACACGCGGGCCTCGCGCACCCGCCGGGCAATCAGTTGCGTGAATTGTGAGCCGAAATCGATGATGAGGATCCGGCTGGTCATAGAGTGATGTTCTCTACCTCGCCGGTTTCCGTGTCGAGAATCGCCGCCGTGCATTTGCCGTGGATCCAGCCGCACGCTTCACCTGGATTCAACACGAGCGTAGTCCCGACCTTCTTTATGCCCTGCAGGTGAGAGGAGCCGTGGACCACGAAGTCGTGAGACTCGATTGACCGCCCGCTCACTTCCGCAATATCGTGAACGATCAGGACGCGCTTTCCTCCCACTTCGAAGCTGTGGGGCGATTCGTAGATCTCTGTTCCCATTCCGCGCGCCGCGTACGCGCTCAGAGACTCGCGATCACCGTCGTTCCGGCCGAATACGCCGAGGAGTGCCATGCCCTTCTGGTGAAAGGGGGAGAGGGAGAACGGGGAGCAATAGTCGCCCGCGTGCATCACCATCGTGATGCCCTTGGAATTAAATCGTTCCAGGAGGTCGGCGATGGCGGGAACGCGGTCGTGCGTGTCGGCCATGACTCCGATCCGCACTAGGAATTCCTCCACGCGGGAGAATTGTCGTCGTTGCGGACGAGATCGTCGTAGCTCTCACGCCGGGTTATCACCGCGAATCTGGCTCCGTCCACCAGCACCTCCGCGGGGCGTGGGCGCGCGTTGTAGTTTGAGGCCATTACGAATCCGTAGGCACCAGTCGATTGCACCGCAAGAAGATCTCCCGGCTGCGCGTCGTCGATCTGCCGGTCGAGGGCAAGAAAGTCTCCGCTCTCGCAGATTGGGCCCACGACGTCCGCCACGGTGGTGCGACCGGTTGGATTCACCGCCTCGATCCGGTGGAACGCGTTGTAGTGGGATGGTCGGAGAAGATCAGTCATGCCCGCGTCGGCGATGATGAACTCCTTGCCGCCGCTTCGCTTTCGGTAGAGCACGCGGGTCAAGAGGACGCCGGCGTTGCCGACGAGGAAACGACCCGGCTCNNTCGAGTATGATCCTGAGTCCGGAGCCACCCACCAGCGCGCTGATCACTTCCCCGAAGTGACCGATGTCGACCGTACTCTCCGCGTCGTAGGTGACAGCAAGCCCGCCACCGATGTCGAGGTACTCCAGTCGCACTTTGGTGTCGCGCTCGATCTCGCGCCGCAAGTGGAGCAGACGCTGCACTCCCACCTCGTATGGCGCGAATTGCGAGATCTGGGAACCGACGTGCATGTCGAGACCGAGAAGGCGGACACTCTTCAGATTGGCGGCCACCTTCGCTACGGACAGCGCCTCGTCGAACGGAATCCCGAACTTCATTCCCTTCTCGCCCGTGCGCGTGTACGGGTGAGGAGTATCCACCAACACCTCCGGATTCACGCGCACCGCGACGGGAGCGACGAGACCGAGCCGCTTCGCCACGGCATCGAGTACGTGCAGCTCCTGCTCGGACTCCACGTTGAAGAGAAGCACCTCCGCGCGGAGCGCCTCCTCCATCTCCCGCTCAGTTTTCCCGACGCCGCTGAAGACGATATCGCGTCCGGAGTATCCCGCCTTGAGCGCGCGAAACAGCTCGCCGCCGGAAACGATATCCAGGCCGGCGCCGAGCTCACGGAGCAGGGCGAGAACGGCAATGCTCGAATTTGCTTTCGCGCTGTAGTGAAGGCGCATGTCGAGCTTCCCCATCGCTTCGCGAAGCCGACGGTACTGGTCCCGGATGGCCGCCGAGCTGTACACGTAGCACGGAGTTCCGATCGCGCGCGCGATGACCTCGAGCGAGACGCCCTCGCAATGAAGTCCGGACGCGTCTCTGGGGAACGCTTCGAAAGTTGCAGCTGTTTCCTTTGCTCCAGTCGGCGACACCGCTCGCGCGCTCAGTACGCCTTTGCCCACAGCGCCTCGGCGGTCGACGCGCTCCCGCACTTCAGGCACGTCTTGGGCGGCTCGGCGGATCTGAACTCCTCGTCGGGCAGAACGCGAATCGTGGCCTTGGTCTCTTCCTTGATTGCGGCCTCGCACTTGGCGTCACCGCACCACCCCGCGTACACGAACCCGCCGTCTCCCTCCATCACCTCACGGAAACGGGCGTAGGTGATTCCGCCGCGGATGCTGTTGTGCTCCCGCCGCTCGCGCGCGTCGATCAGCATCGTCTCCTGAATCAGATGCAGGAGGTCGGCGGCGTCCTCACCGACCGAGGAGAGCGAGACAGCGCGCTTTACGCCCGTGTCGCGGCGCACCAGGATCGCCTGGTTCTGATCGAGATCCCGCGGTCCGATCTCCAGACGCAAAGGAATTCCGCGCAGCTCCCACTCGAAGTACTTGGCGCCGGGCTTGATTCCGTCGCGATCGTCGACGTGCACGCGCAGACGGCCCGGTATCCGGCGCTCCCAGCTGAGCAAGCTTTCCTTGATCAGATGCGCAGCCGCCTTGACACGACCCTTGTCCTCTTCCGAGCGCCAGATCGGAACGATCACGATTTCGATCGGCGCGAGCAGCGGCGGCACGCGGAGTCCGTTGTCATCTCCGTGCGTCATCACCAACCCGCCTATGAGGCGTGTCGAGACTCCCCAGCTCGTGTTCCAGGCGAATTCGATTCCTCCCGCTTCCGTCTGGAACTTGAGATCGAAAGCCTTCGCGAAGTTCTGCCCGAGGTCGTGGGAGGTGCCGGACTGTAATGCCTTGTTGTCCTGCATCATCGCTTCGCACGAGTAGGTCTTCAGGGCCCCCGCGAATCTCTCGGCGTCCGTCTTTACGCCGGTCACGACCGGCATCGCCATGTAGCCTTCCATGAAATCGCGATAGACGCCGAGCATCCGCCTCGCTTCCTCGCCGGCTTCCTCGTGGGTGGCGTGCGCGGTGTGGCCTTCCTGCCAGAG